>JAHEFT010000052.1 GCA_024640025.1 Chromatiales bacterium | reverse complement strand
CGATCTCCGGACTTTCGATAACCAGGCGCTTGATATCCCGACTACTGTAGTCGATCGCGGCCTCGATACCGTTCAGGCTGAATGCGTTCTTGTTTTTGAAACCGGGCGGGTTGGCCACCGTAACTTCGGAAATGGTTAATGAACCGTCCTTGATGCTGGTGGTTACCTTGCCGACACTCACCCGGGTTCCCAGCGACAGGGAACCGGCCGATTCGATCCGTTGTTCGATCATGGCGTCCATGCGGTAAGTAACGAAGTACCAGACGCCCGCTCCCGCGAGCAGGAGCAAAACAGACAGGACGACGATTATTTTTTTCATGTCAGATACCTCATCAGTATGTTGGTTTGACAACAGTGTAACGGCAAAGTCATGAAAGACTCCCCCGAGTAATGCTGCAAGGATACAATATGGCGATGAATGACGAGAAAACCACACATTTTGGCTACCGTGAAGTAGCCATCGGTGAAAAAGCCGGCATGGTGCGCGAAGTGTTTGATTCCGTCGCCGGCAATTACGATCTGATGAATGACCTGATGTCGCTGGGTGTCCACCGTATCTGGAAACGCGATTTCTGCGCCAACAGCGGCATCGGCCCCGGCCACCACGTTCTGGACCTGGCGGGCGGTACTGGCGATATCGCAGCACTGCTGAGCCAAAAGGTCGGGGCAAACGGGCGTGTGGTGTTGAGTGACATTAACGAAGCCATGCTGAACGTGGGTCGCCGGCGCCTCGAGGACCAGGGCATTGTCGGCAACATCCGTTACGCCATTGCCAACGCGGAACAGCTGCCGTTTGAAAGCGGCGAGTTCGACGCGGTGACCATTGCATTCGGCCTGCGCAATGTAACCGACAAGGATGCCGCCCTGCGCGAGATGTTCCGGGTGCTGCGACCCGGAGGCAAAGTACTCATACTCGAATTCTCCCAGGTCCAACCGGAACCGCTCAAGGCGATTTATGACGTCTGGTCTTTCGGCGCGCTTCCCATCCTGGGCAAGCTGATCGCGGGGGACGAAGACAGCTACCGTTACCTGGCCGAGAGCATCCGGAAACACCCGCCACAGGAAGAGCTGGCCCGGATGATGGAGAATGCCGGATTCGATAAAGTGCATTTTCGCAACCTGACCGGCGGTATCGTCGCCATTCACAGTGGAGTCCATGCCTGACCATGCCTGAGTACAAGACACCCCTCCCTGGTATTCTCGCAGCCATGCTGGAGTCGGCGACCAACCGGCTTCTCGACCTGGATGACGACACGCCAACCCGCCTGGATCGACTGGAGGGCCGGATGCTGCAGCTCGATATCGAAGGCATCGGTATCACCCTGTTCTTCGCGTTCAACGGAATGCAGGTGGAAGTCGGAACCCGCTCGTCATTCGATCCGGACACCGTAATCAGCGGATCCCCAGCTGCCCTTTTCGCGATGGCGGTGCCTGAGGAAATCGGTAACTGGGGCAGCCCCGAATCACGCGTCACTATCACCGGGGATGCCAACCTCGCACGGGACCTGGAGCGCCTGTTCTCAAAGCTGGACCCGGATTGGGAAGGCAGGATCTCAAGAATTTTCGGCGATGTATGGGGCCACCAGATTGCTTCAGGGTTGCGCGCCGGTGCCGAGCAGGCTCGCGATACGGCGGAAAGCGCCGGCAGCATGATCTCCGAATATTTCGAGCAGAACCAGGCCCCGGTGATACGCCGGGAAGAACTGGATGACTTTGCAGAGACCGTTGACGATACAAAGCGTTCGGCTGATCTGCTCGAAGACCGGATTCGAAGCCTGGAAGAAGCAGGCAAATGATCCATACCCTGCGCCAGTTCGCCCGCATGCTGAAGATCAGCGCGATTCTTTCGCGCTATGAGCTTGACGAGTTCCTGGAGGCTACCCACCTTTACAGGCCGATGCGGTTGCTGCGCCTGTTCGTGCCGTGGGGTAGATCCGACCTGGCCGGCAAACCCCGCGGTGAACGGCTGCGGCTCGCACTGAACGAAATGGGCCCGATCTACGTCAAGTTCGGCCAGATCATATCAACGCGGCGCGACCTGGTGGCGCCGGACATCGCCGATGAGCTCGCATTGCTGCAGGACCAGGTTCCTCCGTTTCCCAGCGACGAAGCCCGTTCAATCATTGAAAAGGCATTGAACAAACCCGTATCGGAGCTGTTCGGTTCTTTCGACCTGAAACCGTTGGCTTCGGCTTCGATCGCGCAGGTTCATTCGGCCACACTGCTCGATGGCAGCGAAGTGGTGGTGAAAGTCGTGAGGCCGGGAATCAACCGGCTTATCCGGCGTGACATCGATCTGCTGATGTCCGTCGCACAACTGGCGGAAAAATACTGGGAGAGCGGATCCAGGGTCAAGCCCACCGAGTTTGTGCGGGAATTTGAAACCTTTATTTTCGATGAGCTCGACATGACCCGGGAAGCGTCGAACGCTTCCGCCCTGCGTAATAATTTCAAGGGCTCAACCGAACTGTACATTCCGGAAATCTACTGGCCTTACTGCAAAGAACAGGTGCTGGTGATGGAACGCGTTTCAGGCATTCCAATCAGTAACATCAAGGGCCTGCGCGAGGCCGGCGTCAACCTGGAGAGGCTCGCCAAGATGGGTATCCGCGTTTTCTACACGCAGGTGTTTCGGGATAACCTTTTCCATGCTGACATGCATCCCGGAAACATCCTGGTGGATGTGAGCGATCCGGAAAACGCCAGCTATATCGCGCTGGACTTCGGGATCGTTGCCAGCCTGACCCCCCAGGATCTGTTTTATATTTCCGAGAATTTCCAGGCGCTTTTCAACCGGGACTATTTCCGTGTCGCCCAGTTGCATATCGATGCCGGCTGGGTGCCGCATGAAACGCGCGTGGATGAATTGGAAGCCTCCATCCGGGCCGTTGGGGAACCCAGCTTTTCACAGCCACTGAACGAGATTTCCTTTGGCCACGTGATGCTCAGCCTGATCAAGGTCGCATACCGTTTCAAACTGGATATTCAGCCGCAGCTGATCATGCTGCAGAAAACCCTGCTGAATATCGAGGGACTTGGCCGCGAACTCTATCCCGAACTTGATGTCATGGCTGTTTCCAAACCCGAGCTTGAAAGGATACTCAGGGAGAAACACGGATTTGACCAGGCCGCGAAAGACTTACGCGAACGTCTGCCGGTATGGCTCAGCAAGGCGCCGGACATGCCGGGGCTGCTGCACGATTACCTGAAACTGGCCACCGAAGGCAACCTGGTTTCCAGAACGGATCCGCGAGAACTGGCCCGACTCCTGGCCGACCGGCGGGAATCGAACCGCCGGATTCTGAAGGCCATCAGCGGAGCAACGCTTTTTTTCAGCGGTGCCTTGCTTACCGGGCTGGAAGTCGGCCCCTCCTACTTTTTCCCAGCCTCTGCTCCCGGGTTGTTATCGATGTTCATCGGCGCCTGGCTCCTGTTCCGGGCGAATGCCCGCTAACCTCCCGGTGTTTGATTATCTAGTCCCGGTTTGCCTGTGAAACGTCCAGGTTGAACAACTCCTGTAGCTCGCGTCCCAGCTCCAGTAAGGCCTCGTCCGCTTTCTCCAGGTTGCGGTAGGCGTCTGCCGCCAGGTATTCTGCATCCGAGCATTCCGCGTTAGCCGCTTTCAATTCAGCGCTGGTGATGTCCTTCGACGCCGAATCCAGCTGCAGGTGAATGAGATAGATTTGCTCAGTCTTCCTGATCATGGCCTGGCGCAATGCACGCATTTCGTCTTCCGGCCCGGCTGTCTGGTCCTGGCAAGCAGATAAAAATAACAGGCCCAGAACCCAAATCGGCAGGACAAATAATCGGCGCATCGGGTAGTCTCCTCGTGTGATTTTCATAGTTTAATGGTTTCGACTTGCAATTATCGATTTCTGGCCTTATACTTACTTACAGGTAAGTTAGAGAAATGAAATGAGCCCGGTTTGCAGCACAAGAGATCAGATCATCGATAAGGCGTTCGAGTTGATGCTGCAGCGCGGGATGAATGGTTTCAGTTATCGCGATATTTCAGAACCGCTCGGGGTGGCGAACGCAGCCATTCACTATCACTTCCCGAACAAGACGGATCTGATCAGGGCGTTAATCGATGAAAACCACCAGATTTTGCGCCGCTCAACCTCGGAATTCATGGCATATGGCGGCGATGCCAGAACACAACTTGAAGGATTGTTTGAGTTTACCATGAAGCAATGCCAATGCGGCCGTCCAATATGTATGGTTGGGGCACTGGCGATTGACTATGACGAATTAAGCGACGACATCAAGGAAGCCAACAATCGGTTCATGAAAGACTCTGTCACCTGGTTAGACCGGGTGCTGAAGGTTGGCCGCGAACAGAAGGAATTTAGGTTTAACGGCGATTCCGAATCCAAAGCCCGTTCCATCCTGGCCATGATCCAGGGCGCAAGACAAATGGCGCGGGTGAACGGAATGGATTACCTCGAAGTCATCTTCGGGCAAATCCGGACCGATCTCGGAATCAGCGACTAAAAAAATTTGCTTTATAGACTTACTTATTAGTAAGTATTTAGGAGAGAAGATAATGAAAACACGTGCAATCGAATGGACCTACGTCGAAGAACCCAGGGGTTCCGGCCAACTGAATCCGGCAAGCGGACTGAACAGTGCGACACGCCTGGTGAGCAGGGTAATACTTGCACTGGTTCCGGCCCTGTCAATCGTAGTCGGTGCTGTCTGGCTGGCCGCCATGCCTGATTTGGCCATCTACCTGCAAACTGCGCTATGGACGTCCGGTTTGGTATTTTTCGGCCTGGCGCTCGAGTCGCAAAAAGCGGCCATCGGTCTAAGCCTGGCGACGGGTTTCGCCCTGCCCGCCCTGGCTTTATTGAGCTCAAAATCCTCGGTCGAGTTCGCTATCGTAGGCGCCGCGATCGTAGCCGCATGGCTCGCCGCCGCCATCTGGCGAAAGTAACACTGTGGGAGCCGGCCTTGCCGGCTCCCACTTTAACGACGCAGGATGGCCCACCAGCGCGCGATGTTGAGCAGGCTCATCAGCGAAGCCGAAACGTAGGTCATCGCGGCAGCTTTCAATAACCGCCGCGCATGGCGTTCATCGGACGTATAGAGCACATCCTGCTCCTTGAGCAATGGCAACGCCCGCCCGAAACTGGCGTCAAACTCGGTGGGGAGGGTCAGGATGTGAATGACCACCGCTGAACCGAGCGTCAACAGACCGCCAACCACCATCAGGAGACCGGCCACGGGCGCCCGTGTGATACCGATGATTAAAGGCGTCGCCATCATCAGCACGGCCCCGGTTTTTTCCACCGGGCCGACCCACCTGACCAGGCGCGTTCGCCATCTCAGCGGCGCGAACCCCTGTGCGTCCTGCAGTGCGTGCCCCACCTCGTGGGCGGCTATGGTGATTGCCGTCAGCGACTTGCCATGAAAATTTTCCCCACCCAACCGCACCGCCTTTTCACCGGGGTCATAGTGGTCGCCATTTTCCGTCATCTCGGTGCGCACATGCTCCAGGCCCAGAGAATCCAGCAGTTTCCTGGCAGTTTCCCCTCCGCTTAAACCGTAGCGGTCCTGCGGTCGATGATACTGCGCCATAACGCGCTTCACCCACAGGCCCGGGCCGATGACGAGGATAAGCAATACGATGATGAGAATAACTATGTGCATGTTAAAAGAAGTCGCGGTGCCGGGGTCGAACGGCTTGACCCTACAATACAGGCTCCAGGAAGTAAAAGAATGAACTGAGGAAAATCACTGTCACCTGCCTGCGGGTCCTGATAACGTCCGGAAAACTGCCGACCGAATAGTAATTGCGGTAAAAATCGGGCGATCCCGGCGGGACGGCCTTTTTGCCGGGGGCCAGCTCGTAAACCGAGGTCGAATTCCAGGACCAGGGTTTGAACTCCGGAATCGTCTTCGGCACCGGCGAAAGCGCTGTTTTCTCCTGTTCCTTATCGGGCTTCATCGCTACAACCCAACTGTTTTCCGGCTCTATATCAACGCGAATCAACTGTTCCAGCCTGCGGGCAAAGCGTTCATCCCAAACGACAATCCCGTTTTCAGTATTGAATCCCTCGGAACGGGGATCGAAATTATGTGATCCAATCATGGCTACCTGGCCGTCCACAACAAACGACTTCGAGTGCAGGCCCACGCGGGGAGCGGGCATCGGAATGACCGAATTGTCCCCGGAAGCTATGGACGCGCTTTCCAGACCCTGCATATTTTCCTCGATCAGGGCTGGCCAGCGTGGAAAAAACTCCGGCGCACCCAGCGGGAACGGTTTGAATTCAAACATCTGGAAACCGATGCGTTTGACATAGCGTTTCTTGTGCCGGTGCGTGTTGGCATACACCGTATCCGCGTCGGTCGAGGCCAGCGAATTGGTAGAAAAGATCAATTCCATGCCCGGGTTGCGATCCAGCAACTCCCGGAACACCTGTCGAACACGCTTCGAGAGCACCATGTAAGGTGACTGGATCACCACGGATCTCCGGGCAGATAAAAGCACTTCGTAAAGCTCACTGGTTATATCCGTGGAGGATAGATCACCCTCAGCTTCGTGCTTGCGGGGCCGGTCCGAGAAATACTCGAGGCGCTCCACTTCAAACGCCGGTTCGACAAAAATTTTCCTGGTGTACTGAGCATCTTCAATCTGTTCCAGCAGGGGGAGCAGGCGTGGCGCCGGCTGAAACGGCTCGAGTTTGCCCGATCCATTCGTCAGCAGTTCCTCCGCCACGTCCCTCAGGTGCTGCACGGGAATGGTCTTCGGCCCGTTCCAGAACCAGTCGAATGATTCCCGCATCTCGCGGGCGGTGCTTCCGAACACCAGCACCTCCCTGTCCTTGAAATCAAAATTCGGATCATAGTCGAAATACCGGTCTGCAATATTGCGTCCACCAATCAGGCCGGTCAGGTCGTCCACCACCAGCAACTTGTTATGCATGCGCTGATTGATCCCTCTGAAGCAACAGGCCACGCCGTTGATCCAGTCATGATTAGCCATTTTGGCCTTGTAAAACGAAGGGTTATAGAAGCGAATTTCAAAATTACTGTGTGCCATGGTCAGGCGAACCAGGTATTCAACATCCGAGAAGGAAAACATCTGGTCGAGCAGCAAGCGTACTTTCACACCACGCCGGGCGGCATCGAGCAATTCGTTGAGGATCAGTTCGCCGGTGTCGTCGCTGCGGAGTATGAAGCTCTGCAGGTCTATGTAGCGCTGTGCGGCGCGAATCATGTGGATACGGATCTCGAGGGCCTCTTCACCGTAGTCGATCAGGGTGAGCCGGTACTTTCCTTCCCGGTCGGCTTTTCTCCCAGCTTCAAGTACGGGTGAGCGTGCGGCGCAACGACGGATGTCCCCGGGATGACAGGTCAATTCGCTTTCCTGCTGGCTGGCCACTCTCAAGTCCACTTCCCTGGCTTTTTGAGGCGATAGCGAGCAGCCCGACAACAACAGAGCAGTGATCAAAAAGGATAAAAGCCTTGTCGCAACCATCAACCGCTGGACTGTTGACCCGGCAGCAGCCGATATGCCTGAATTTGCCTTACCCTGTTCTTAATGGCCACGGCGCCCAGGAAGTGGTTTTCAGGCCTGACCAGCGCCAGTGTCCAGTCGGCTGCAGACTCGCCCTCGAAATCCAGCACCGCAGCCGGGCGTGTCATATCGGTGTCCACCGTGAAACGGGCAAACTGGTTGGCGATTCCCAGGCCGGAGGCCTTGACGACAGCTTCTTTGCAGGCCCAAACGCGCAAAAATGCCTCGTCGATGTCGGCCTCGGGCAAGGCTGCCAGTGCATCCGCTTCGGCCTCACTGAAATAACGTCTCGCCACTCCCATCGCATGGCGCGCCCGGCGCCGCACCGGTTCGAGATCCACCCCGATGTGGCTGGACGTGGAAAACCCGATCAACACCCTGTCTTCGCTCTTGGCCATGCTGAAATGAATTGCACTGTCATGCACCGAGGCGTCCAGAACCGGTTTACCCCGTTGCTTCCGGTTAATCCGGATTGATTTTCCAGGCAGGCCAAGGTACGCGCCAAGCAGCAGCCTCAGGTAAAAACGACGCGCGAAACGTAATTGACTTAAATTTACCGGTGAATCGCCACCACTGTGACCCCCCAGCGCTTCCCGCAGAGATCCTGCAAGCCCTCCCAGGTCCAGGAACCAGAGATGCACCTCATCATTCACAGGCGCCTGCATGCGGGGTAAGGGAATCGTGCAGGACTCGAAATCCCGCACATCTGCAATCACTCCCCTGATGTTATCCTCACTCATTATTCTGCCAGTCTATCCCAAGCGTTGGCGGGATTGAATCAACACCTTGAAGGGTGGGCGAATAGCCTATACTTGTACTCTTGTATCCTTCCCTGGCAGACCTGATGAAATTCAAGAATGTAGTCATTCAATCCCTCGCGGCGGTTGAGCCGCCGATACGTGTGACCTCGAAGGAAATCGAGCAAAAACTCAAACCAACGCTGGATCGCCTGGGCGTGCGTGATGACCTGCTGGAGGAAGTATCCGGAATTGGTGCACGACGGTTCTGGGAAAAGGGAACATCGCCATCGGATGCCGCTACGCTGGCCGCCGAAAAAGCCCTGGATGAATCGGGTATCGACCGCCAGAAAATCGGCGTCATCATCAACACATCAGTCTGCCGCGACTACCTGGAACCGTCCACCGCATGCATCGTGCACGGCAATCTCGGTTTGAATGAAAACTGCCTGAACTTTGATGTCGGTAATGCCTGTCTCGCCTTCATGAACGGCATGGATATCGCCGCCCGCATGATTGAGCGGGCGGAAGTTGAATACGCGCTGGTGGTCGATGGCGAATCCAGCCGCCCCATCACCGAGGCCACCATCGAACGCATGCTGGACCCTGATATATCAGCTGAACAGTTCAGATCTGAATTCGCTTCACTGACCCTGGGATCGGGCGCAGCAGCGATGGTGCTGGCGCGCAAGGAGCTGGCGCCGGAAGGCCACCCCTACCTGGGGAGCGTTTCCCGCGCGGCTACCGAGTTCAACCAGCTCTGCCGAGGGCAGATGGACCAGATGAAAACGGATACCCGGATTCTTCTCAGCGAAGGCCTCAAGCTGGCAGCCAAGACATTTGGCGCCGCCAGGATCGCGCTGGGCTGGGTAGCCTCCGAACTGGACCAGTTCGTGATCCACCAGGTGAGCAAGGTGCATACTGATTCACTGGTCAACCTGTTGGGGCTCGACCCTGAAAAAGTTCATGCCATCTACCCGGAAATGGGAAATATCGGCCCGGCCTCGGTGCCGATCGTGCTGGCTAAAGCCGTGGAATTGGGAAGGGTCCGCAAAGGCGATCGCGTCGCCTTGCTCGGTATCGGTTCCGGCCTCAATTGTGCGATGGCCGAAGTCGTCTGGTAGACATGGTTTCCGATCGAGGATAGCCCCATCACCCGGCCCGCTAACCATCTTTACCCCTTTTCCAGCCATTACCTGGAAATTCGCGGCCAGCGCATGCATTACCTGGATGAAGGTCCGCAGGACGCCCCTCCCGTGCTGATGTTGCACGGCAATCCGACCTGGTCGTTCTATTATCGAAACCTGGTCATCGCCCTGCGCGACCAATTTCGATGCATCGTCCCCGACCACCTGGGCTGCGGGCTTTCCGACAAACCGGCTGAAGATCAGTACGATTACCGGCTGAAAAGCCGCATCCGTGATATCGATTCACTGATTGACCACCTCGATCTGAAAATTCCGATGACCCTGGTCGTGCACGACTGGGGCGGCATGATCGGTTTTGCCTGGGCGGTTGAGAACCCCGAACGGGTGCAGAAAACCGTTGTTTTGAACACTGCCGCCTTTCCCTTGCCGCATGACAAGCGGATGCCGCCGGCACTCAGCCTGGTGCGGGACACCGCTCTGGGCGCATTTCTGGTTCGTCGCTTCAACGCTTTTTCAGGCATTGCGGCCCGGATCGCATTCAAGAAGCCGGTTTCAAAGGAGATCAGGGAAGCATACAAGCTGCCTTACGACTCACCGGAAAATCGTATCGCGACCCTGAAATTCGTGCAGGACATTCCGCTTAGCGAAAAAGACCGCGGCTACGATATTTTGATTAATACCGCGAAACGATTACACTTATTAACGGACAAGCCATGTCTGATCGCATGGGGAGAAAAGGATTTCGTGTTCGATGCGCCTTTCCTCAACAAGTGGACTGAATACTTTCCGGATGCTGAAATCCAACGTTTTCCGGATTGTGGTCACTACGTGCTTGAAGATGGCGGGCCGGCGCTGATTAAAACGATCAGCAACTTTATCGGGATCAGGGAAGATTCGAATCATGGACATGCCAGTGGAAAAAACCTGGAACACGGAAGAATTCAGTAACGTCGCGAACGCCCTGAGCTTGCAGGCCTTGCGCCAACCCAATGCTATAGCGATTCACTATCCGACAAGCGGCGCTTTCAGGAAAAATCAGTACCAGAGTTGTACTTACCTGGAACTCAACGAACTCAGCGATTGTTATGCCCGCGGTCTTCACCAGTACGGCATATTGCCGGGCACCCGAACGGCTCTGATGCTAACGCCGGGACTGGATTTTTTCGCCATGTTCTTCGCCCTGTTCAAGGCCGGTGCTGTTCCGGTACTGATAGACCCGGGCATCGGCAGGAATTCCCTGAAACAGTGTCTCGCAGAGGCTGAACCCAAGGCTTTCATTGGCGTCACGAAAGCTCATTTCGCACGTAAAATTCTGGGCTGGGCCAAGGAAAGCTGTGAATTACTGGTCAGCGCAGGCCCGACACTTGGCCTGGGCGGCATCAATCTCAAGAAACTGAAGGAAATGGGTGGGCCGGCGACGGGCGAAACGTTACACACCGTCAAGCCTGAAGACATTGCCGCCATCCTGTTCACATCCGGCAGCACCGGTGTACCCAAGGGAGTTGTTTACCGTCACCGGCATTTCAACGCGCAGGTTCAGATGCTGAAAAATGCGTTCAACATCGAACCGGGGGAAGTGAGCCTGCCAACATTTCCGCCTTTCGCCCTGTTTGACCCGGCGCTTGGCATGACCACGATTGTGCCGGATATGGACCCAACCCGCCCGGCCGATGCAGACCCGGAAAAACTGGTTAACACCATCAACCAGTTCAAGGTCACCAATATTTTTGGTTCCCCGGCCCTGCTCGATACGCTCAGCCGCTACTGTGTTGACCAGCAAATCCGAATGGAGTCCGTCATGCGGGTGATCTCAGCCGGGGCAGCGGTTCCCGTTCGTACCATTCGCCGGATGGAGAACTCTCTTTACCGCGACTCTAAAATTCACACGCCCTACGGCGCCACTGAGTGCCTGCCGGTCAGCAGCATCAGCGCATCAGAAATCGACGACCGGTTGGTCGACAAGATCGAATCAGGGGATGGCGTTTGTGTCGGGAAACCAGTGCAACCGAACAAGGTCCGGATTATCCGGATCAGTGAAATGGCATTTAACGACATCAGCGAAACCACCGAGATGCCGCTGGGCATGCCGGGTGAAATCGTCGTGACAGGTCCGACCTGTACAGACAGCTACTGGAAGCGTGACCACGACACCGCCATGTCGAAATTTACAGACGAAAGCGGAAACACGTGGCACCGTATGGGCGACGTGGGGATCATGGATGGCCTCGGCCGGCTCTGGTATTGCGGCAGGGTGTCCCAACGCATTGAAACTGGTAAGGAGACCCTTTTTGCTGACCAGTGCGAGGCCATCTTCAACCAGCACCCCGACCTGGTCCGTTCAGCTGTCGTGGGAATTGGAACCCCGGGCCGGCAGACGCCCGTTCTTTGTATCGAGGTCAACGGAAAACTGTCACCAGTGGAATCCGAACGCGTCCATTTCGACCTTCTGCAACTGGCCCAGGCGCACTCGATTACCCGGAGCATACGTTCGGTTCTTTTCCATCCGGGCTTTCCGGTGGATATCCGGCATAACTCAAAAATCGGACGCGAGGAACTGGCTGCATGGGCTGAGAAGAAAATGCAGTGAAGATCCTGGTAACGGGCGGCGGCGGATTCCTTGGAAGTTCAGTCTGTCGTCAGCTTTCAGCGCTTGGCCACGAAGTCATCGCCTTGCAACGCAGCCCGGCCCTCCACCTGCAAAGCCACGGCGTACACTGCGTCTCCGGCGACATCAACGACAGTAAACTTCTGCGCGCGGCATCAAAGGGGTGCGACGCCATCGTCCATACGGCGGGTAAAGCCGGAATATGGGGCGATCCGGCGGAATACAACCGGGTCAATATTGACGGCACGGCCAACGTCATCAGGGCCTGCAGGCAAAATGATGTCCGCATCCTGGTGCATACCAGTTCACCGAGCATCGTGCATGCGGGCGGCGATGTCGGCGGCGCTGACGAATCTATTCCCATCGCCAAAGACATCCAGGCGCCCTATCCCTCAAGCAAGGCAGACGCCGAACGCCTGATAACGGCAGCCAACTCGCACGATCTGAAAACTACGGCCTTACGCCCGCACCTGATCTGGGGACCTGGCGACCCACACATATTGCCCAGGCTGGTTGCCAGGGCGAAAGGCGGCACGATTGCCCTGCCCGGGCCGGACAAGATCGTCGATACGATTTTTGTCGAAAATGCAGCCCTGGCGCATGTGAAAGCACTGGAGGAACTTGCGGTACAGGCGCGCTGTGCCGGAAAAGCCTATTTCGTCACCAACAACGAACCCATGCCGCAGGGCGAAATCATCACGAAAATGCTCGAGGCGGTCGGGATAAAGGTCCGGATCAGAGCGATTCCGGTTGGACTGGCCAAAACCGCAGGTACGCTGTGCGAAATGACCTGGCGAGCTTTCGGCCTCCAGTCTGAACCCCCTGTTACCCGCTTTTCAGTCGATCAACTGGCTACTGCGCATTGGTTCGATACCCGCGCCGCAACACGGGACTTCGGGTACCTGCCAACGATCAGTATCGAGGAAGGGCTCAAGCGCCTGCACGAGCAGGGACGCTGAGCGAAAACATGACAGGAAAGCCTGCGGCGTAAGGCAAGCCCGGTTTACTGCTGAGCCGCCTTGAAAGCTTTATCGCAAGCTTGCTTGGTCAGGTAACACGGATTGCCAATTTGCGCGCGGTCGTTAATGCTTACTTTTTCCTTGCCGTTCGTTTCCTCGGTTACCGCCAAAAGTTTAGGCGGCCTGAAAGCCTGCGCAAGGTATACGCATTGGTCGTAATTGGAACCTTCAGGGAGATCTATGACCATAATGGCGTCCTGGCCATACACGCAGATCGCGTAGTCCGCATATTTTGTTTCACCGGCTTTGTATTCGCAGGCAACCGCGACGCCCGTGAATGCTGTCAAAATACCTGCGAGGGCAAGCGTTACAATTTTGCTGATCACTTCAGTTCCTCCACGATGCAGACAGCTCATATACAGCTAAACACGCCGGCGTGAAAAACGGAATGACGCTCGTCAAGCAAGTAATAGACTGGCCTTTCAAGAAATCCAGCGCCCCGGAAAACGGTAAATAGTTTATCTATCCCTGTCTTTTTCGAGGTATCCCGCCGGTCGGGCGACCACGGAATTTACGCACGTAGTACTCGACGCGGCTGTAGTCCAGCAGGTCCAGGTCCGCACCGGTAATATTTTCGTAGCGCCCGTGATACTTGTGCTTCACCCAGGCGTTGATGTCCATTCTGCGCCCATGCTCGTACAGGCGGTTATTGACCGGGTGAAATCCCGGCTTGTGCAGAAAGGCTGTGCCGAAATCAATCACGCATGGCCTCTCATCATCCGTGACCAGGATGTTTGACTTCGATTTCAGGTCGCCGTGGCTTACGCCGCGTTCATGGAAAGACCGAAGAACCAGCAGGAGCTCTTCAAACCAGCGTTCCCTGTCCGTCCATTGTGCCTCCCGGTAAGGCGTGCCGGAAACATATTCAATCGCCAGGTGGCGGTCATCGACCATACCATGGCATTGAGGCACGCCGGCCAGGCCTTTCATTCGTTGATAAGCCTGGTATTCGCGCTGCAGGGTTCTTTCCCGGAACTTACGGAGCAGACCTTTACCCATGGCGGTTTTAACCACAAGGTGTATTCCTTCGTGGCGGTACTCCAGGAGGGTGCCCTGGTTGCTGATTGCAAGAATATTCTCGCGCTGCTCGAGGCTGCGTTCGATCCATTCCCGAAACTCAGGCTGATTGATCAGCTTTTTCATTTATGGTGTAGTAGCCGTCCGGCCTCGTCACGCAGATTGCCGGAAATAATAACACCGGGAACCACAATGGATTTCACAAAATTCGCTCTCAGCATGCTCACCCTTTGGCTGATCACCGCAACCCTTTTGCACGCTTCGCCGTATCCTTCCACTTACCGGCCGCTGGCTTCCGGCCCGGTTCTTATCGTCAACGCCACCATTTTAACCGGCACCGGCACGCGTATCGAAAACGGTAGCCTGTTGATCTCAAACGGGCGAATCCAGCATATTCAGGATGCTGTTGTTGATATGGCAACGGACCAACTGGAAGTCATTGACGCCGAAGGCCGCTGGGTAACGCCGGGCCTGATCGACGTGCACTCGCATCTCGGCGTATACGCCAGCCCGAACATCGACGCTCATGCCGATGGCAATGAAATGACATCGCCCGCGACGGCGCAGGTCTGGGCCGAGCACAGCGTCTGGCCCCAGGACCCGGGGTTCAGCCGGGCACTGGCCGGCGGAGTGACGTCGCTGCAAATACTGCCCGGCTCCGGCAACCTGGTCGGCGGCCGCGGCGTGACCCTGAAAAATGTACCTTCGACGACGTACCAGGGCATGAAATTTCCATCTGCGCCTTACAGCTTAAAGATGGCCTGCGGCGAAAACCCGAAGCGGGTCTATGGTGAGAAAGGCGTGGCGCCATCAACCCGCATGGGCAACATGGCCGGCTACCGGGCTCAATGGATCGAGGCACAAAAGTACATCCAGGATTGGGATGACTACGAGAGCCAGAAAGCCGACAAAAAGGGTGGCAAAAATGAAACGGCCACGACACCGGTTCGCGATCTCAGGCTGGAAACCCTTGCCGGCGTGCTCAAGGGTGAAATACTGGTTCATATGCACTGTTACCGTGCCGATGAAATGGCGACCATCCTCGACATGGCTGATGAATTCGGTTACCGGGTCAGCGCATTCCATCACGCCGTGGAAGCCTACAAAATCAATGGAATGCTGGCTGAAAAAAAGGTGTGCGGGGCCATGTGGGCTGACTGGTGGGGCTTCAAAGCTGAAGCCTACGACGGCATCCAGGAAAACATCGCGATGGTCGACCGGCCCGAGGGCGGCTGCGCCATTGTTCACTCTGACTCATCCGAGGGCATCCAGCGCCTCAATCAGGAAGCGGCCAAGGCCATGACAAGAGGCCGCCTGGCCGGCATGGATATCCCGCCGGAGCGGGCCATTCAATGGATCACCGCAAATCCCGCCCGCTCAATGGGCATACTGGACCAGACCGGAACCCTGGAAGCCGGAAAAATGGCTGACGTTGTGATCTGGAACGGTAACCCCTTCAGCGTGTACGCAAAAGCCGACCAGGTTTTCGTGGACGGCACCCTGCTGTATGACCGCAATGATCCGGTACGTCAACCTGTTTCCGATTTCGAACTGGGCCAACAACTGGGAGTAGAACAATGAACTGCCGGACCTGCAAATTCAGGATAGCGCCTGGCGGCCTGGTGCTGCTGCTCGGCCTCTTTGCCAATGCCAATTCCCAGGCGGAAACTCTGTTCATCAATGACGCCACCGTCTATTCCATGAGCAGCATGGCCGCTCTGCAGGACGGCGACATCCTGATCCGTGACGGCCGTATCGAATCGCTGGCAACCGGATTAACGCCGCCGGAGGACGCCAGGATCATCGAGGCGAAGGGCCGGCCTGTCACACCAGGCTTTTTCGCGGGAATCACCGAGCTGGGCCTGGTTGAAATTTCCGCCGTCGAGTCCTCCGTGGATGGCGGGCTCTCGACCGATCAGCTGCGACCGGAATTTGACGTGACAACCGCCTACAACCCCCTTTCCAGCGCCATTCCAGTGACTCGAATCGAGGGCTATACCTGGAGCATGCTGGGCGCCAGCCGTTCCGGCAGCATCATTGGCGGCCAGGGACAGGCCGTTTCGCTCGACGGCGATTTCCAGTCTTTTGCGGGAAAACGCGTCCTGTTCATCGATGTCGGAGCCGATGCTTCCGGGCAGAGCGGTAATTCGCGTGCCGCCCAGTGGATGCTGCTGGAAAGGGCTATGACGGAGTCCGCTTCGGAAGTTGCCTGGTCACCTGATCCGCTTCTCACTGTGGCTGGACGGACGGCTTTGGAAGGATTCAAAACCGAAGGCATCGTGGTATTCAATGCTGACCGGGCCAGCGATATCCTCCAGGTGATTGATTTCTCCTCTCGCCATGGACTGAATGCCGTGATCAGTGGCGGCACCGAGGCATGGATGATCGCAGACCAGTTGGCCGAGGCCGGTGTGCCGGTGTTGATTGATGCCTTGTCCAACCTGCCGGGCAGCTTCGATGAACTCGGAGCACGACTGGACAACGCCGCCATCCTCAATGCAGCCGGTGTGACCATTTCCTTTTATGGCATGGATACACACCAGGCCCGCAGGCTGCGACAGGTGGCCGGTAATGCCGTGGCCAACGGACTGCCGTATGAGGCCGGCCTGGCGGCGATGACGGTAAACCCGGCCGTCATGTTTGAACTGGACGGCGAATACGGCAGCCTGGCTCCGGGCCACGCCGCGGACATGGTCATCTGGAGCGGCGATCCGCTGGAAGTGACATCAGTGGCCGAGCAGGTAATTATCGACGGCAAAATTGTTCCGATGGTTTCACGCCAGACCCTGCTGCGGGATCGCTACCTGCCGAAAGACTCGGATATGCCGCGTGCCTACATCAAACCCTGATGTTGTTACTCATTGACCGTTCAGGTAATCCACGACCAGGTTACTGAAAATCCGCACGCCGACCTCGAGGTTCGGTTCATACATGTCGAAAAACGGTGAGTGGTTACTGGCCAGCGTGGCTGGATCAACATCCGGCGGCCCGTTGCCTAAAAACAGGAAAAGACCAGCGGTTTGCTCGGCGTAGATGGAGAAATCCTCGGCAACGGTCTGAGGATTTACGTTGTGCACCGGGTAATCCCCGGAGACCCGCTGCAGAGTCGGCAGCATGCGGGTAAACAGTGCCGGGTCGTTGATCACCGCTGGCGTTCCCAGGCCCAGTTCAAATTCAATTTCAGCTCCGGCGCCCTCGGCAATCCCCCGTGCGCTGCGTTCCATGCGTTCGTGAATATCCTGCCTCATCTGTGCATCGAAAGTGCGGATCGTGCCTTCCATCTCAACAACGTCAGGAATCACGTTACCGCGTATCCCGCCGGCAATACGTCCGACACTGATGATGGATGGGGCCAATGTGACATCGACCTGCCGGCTTTCGATGGTTTGCCAGGCCAGCACGATCTGCGAGGCCACGACGATTGGATCAACACCGTTCCAGGGCCTGGCGCCATGGGTTTGCCGTCCCTTGACCCGGATTTTGAAACTGTCGGCCGCTGCCATCAACGGGCCCGGCCTGACTGAAATCTGGCCGCCCGGTATATTGAAGCCGACGTGTATGCCAAAGACGGCATCCGGCATACGCTCCTCGAAAATACCCTCCTTGATCATCAGCTCGGCGCCGCCTTCCTCATTCCCCGGGGGGCCCTCTTCGGCAGGCTGAAAAATTAACATGACCGAACCAGCCAACTGGTCCTTCACGGAGCTCAGCACCCAGGCGGAACCCAGCAACATGGCCATGTGATTATCGTGCCCGCAGGCATGCATCACGCCGGTTTCCTGGCCGTTGTATTGATCGGTGGCCGTCGATGCGAAAGGAAGACCGGTTTGCTCGGTGACCGGCAGACCGTCCATGTCGGTGCGAATCGCCACCAACGGACCCGGTTTGCCGCCTTCAATGATGGCAACGACGCCGGTGTGAGCAATCCCCGTGACCGGTTCGAGCCCCATTTCCCGCAAAGCCTCTGCGACTTTCTCCGATGTTTTGAACTCGCGGTTGCTGAGTTCGGGGTTCTGGTGGAACCAGCGTCTCCACTCGACGACCCGGGCTTGCGCCTCGGTAGCCAGCAAGTCGATTTGCTCCGGCGAGACCTGTGCCCGGGCAAATAACGGAAGCGACAGCAATAAGACAGCAAAAATCCGGGCCATGTATTTTCCTTGCAAGAGTTGTGGAAAGCCGTTTGTCAGACATTACCTGACAATGGCGCGACCTGAGGCGGTACGCGGATCAGATCCCGCCGAGACTTTACCGGTTTCCAGGTTCCACATCGCACCGTGCATATTGCCCCAGGTGCTATTTCTGACCTCTACTTCATGCCCCATCACCCGCAAGGCCTCGACCTGCTCCGGCGTGAAAGCACCTGGCTCGGCTGAAATTTTGTCCGGGACATACTGGTGATGAAAACGCGGCAGAGACACCCAGGATTCCGGTTCATTACCCCGCATGAAATCCAGGATGCCCAGAAGCACCATCGTGATGATCCGGCTGCCACCCGGCGTGCCGATCACCGCTCTCTTGTCCGCTCCCAGCATGAACGTCGGGGTCATGCTGGACAGCGGCCGTTTGTAAGGCTGAATTTCATTCGCTGCAAACCCGATCAGCCCGTAAGCGTTGGGCTCACCTTCCTTGGCCGAAAAATCATCCATCTCGTTGTTCACCACAAACCCGGTCCCGGGCGGCATGAAACACGAGCCAAAGGGTGTGTTCACGGTAAGCGTGGCCGCCACCATGTTGCCTTCAGCGTCAATGATGGAGAAATGGGTGGTATCCGTGCCTTCCGGGATCTGGTCATTACCGGCCAGCATGCTGCTGGGCGTGGCGCGGTCGGGACGAATCGACGCCCGCAGGCCGTCGGCATAGTACTGGCTGGTCAACATGTCGACGGGAACGTCAACAAAGTCCGGGTCACCCAGGTAAATCGCCCGGTCACGGTACGCCCGGCGCATGGCCTCGACGATCAGGTGGGTACGCAGCACTGGCGGCAGATCGTTGATCGGATACGGCTCCAGAATGTTCAGGATTTCTGCGATCGCCACGCCACCGGAAGAAGGAGGCGGCGCACTGATCAGCTCATAGTCGCCATACATCGTGCGAATGGGGTCGCGTTCCTTGACGGCATAGGCAGCCAGGTCCTCCATCGTCCAGATGCCCCCGGCATCCCGTACGCCTTTAACCATCAATTCGGCCACCGGCCCGGAATAGAATCCTTCTGCGCCGCGTTCGGCCACGTTTTCCAGCACCCAGGCAAGGTCCGGCAGCTTTATGATGTGGCCCACCGGAGGCATCTCACCGTCGGCCAGGTAGGCCTCCGCTGCGGCCGGCCAACGCTTGATGGTCTTGAACCGGTAGTTCATGAGTTCATGAAACTTTTCATCCACTGCGAAACCTTCGCGGGCAATCCGGATTGCCGGCTGAAGGCTGACGGCCAGCGGCAGGCGGCCATAGTTGTTCGCCAGGTGCTCAAGACCGGCGATCTCGCCAGGTATGCCCCCGGCGAGGGGTCCGTTAACAGCGAGATCACGGACCACATTGCCTTCCGCATCAAGATACATGTCCTTGTGCGCAGCGCCGGGCGCCTGCTCACGGGCGTCGATCATGGTTTCGAAGCCATCTTCCGCCCGGTGGATCAACCAGAATGCGCCTCCGCCGATGCCGGAACTGGTGGGCTCGACCACGGCCAGGGTCGAACTGACGGCAATCGCCGCGTCAAAGGCATTTCCGCCCTGCGCCAGGATCTCATGACCCGCTTCGGTGGCCAGGTAATGGGCGCTGGCTATCGCCGCCTTTCCAGGCACGCTGTCCGCAGCAAAAGCAGCATTGGCCGTTACCAAGAACAGGCACAAAAATGCCCGGCGAATTCCTTTCAGGTTCAAAGCGCGGCCTCGGATGTCAGCCGTCTGTATTTTTCCCACAGTTTTTCCTCTGTCTCCTCATTGTCGGGGTCTTTGGGGATGCACTCCACCGGGCAGACCTCGACGCATTGCGGTGTATCGAAATGCCCGACACATTCGGTGCATTTCATCGGATCGATCTCATAAAATTCAATGCCCTGGTAAATGGCCTCATTGGGGCATTCAGGCTCGCAGACATCGCAATTGATGCACTCTTCGGTGATCTTCAGCGCCAAGGTCTTACCCTGTCTCCCCGAAGCGTTTGCGCATGGCTAGCTGTACTTCCTTGCAAACAAATTCGGAAACGTCGCCGTCGAGACGGGCAACTTCCTTGACCAGGGATGAGGAGATGAAACTGTAATCTTCATCCGGAGTAAGGAACATGGTCTCGACACTGGGTGCGATGTGCCGGTTCATACTGGCCAGCTGGAATTCGTACTCGAAGTCCGACACGGCCCGCAAGCCGCGGATAATAACTGATGCGCCGATTTGCTGCACAAACTCTACCAGCAGGTTACTGAAACCGACCACTTCCACATTATCCAGGCCGGCCAATTCATGCTCAGTCAACTGAATCCGTTCTTCCAGGCTGAATAGCGGCTGCTTGTGCGGACTTTCCGCAATGGCGATGACGACCTTGGAGAACACCCGTGCCGCTCGCTTCACCAGGTCGGTGTGGCCGTTGGTGATGGGGTCGAACGTGCCCGGGTAGACCGCAATCCGGTT
>JAHEFT010000051.1 GCA_024640025.1 Chromatiales bacterium | reverse complement strand
CAAGACTATGCCCTTCTGATCAAGCCCATTTTGGAAGACCAGGCTGACGTCGTCTATGGCTCCCGTTTCAGAGGAAACCGGCCTCACCGCGTGTTGTATTTTTGGCACCGAATGGGGAATGGGTTTCTTACGCTCCTGTCAAACATGTTCACGAATTTGAATTTGACCGACATGGAGACCTGCTACAAGGTGTTCCGGCGAGAAGTGATTCAATCTATCTCCATTGAAGAAAATCGTTTCGGGTTTGAACCGGAAATTACCGCAAAAATTGCAAAAGCTGATGTTCGAATCTTTGAAGTGGGCATCGGGTATTACGGACGCACTTACAAGGAAGGCAAGAAGATCGGTTGGAAGGATGGTGTATGGGCGATCTGGTGTATTCTCAAATATAACCTGCGACCATGAAAATTTTGAAATACGGAGCCGTCGGCGGCACGGCTGCAGCCGTTGATTTCACTATTTTCGCTGTTTTTGCAAAATATCTGGGTTACGACTATCTGCTCATTGGCGCGATTGGATTCATCGTGGCCACAACCTTAAATTATTTTCTCAGCATACGTTTCGTTTTCAAGAGCGGTGTACGATTTAGTTTCCGAAAGGAAATTGCACTGGTTTTTTTGATAAGCCTGGTAGGTCTTGTCATCAATCAAATGGTTCTTCTGGCAGGTATTGGATGGCTTGGTTGGGAGATGCTGTTCGTAAAGGTTTGCGCCACTGGGTTGGTGTTCTTCTGGAATTTTGGTGCCCGCTCAGAGTTTATCTTCAAACCTCTGCATAACAACTTTGAATAAAATCCGCAGATTTGATTAATCAAATTCAAGAAACCAACGATAGGTGAAGATGGCGCCTCAGAATTTTCGAGCGACCAACAATATATTTTTTCCAATTGGAGGGGGCATTAATCTTTCGGCGAAACGCATTGGGGGAACAACCAAACGGTCATAAATAGAGACGCTTCTTGAATTGAATGAATTTTTCAGGAGTACAAAATTTACATACCAGGGAATTATTCCCGCTATATCAAAATAACAAACTTTCTCGATTTTAAACCCGCCCTCCTGCACAATTTTGACAAGTCCGTCTTTCGAATAACGCCTGAAATGCCCCATTTCCTGGTCTGCTTTACTAAAAAGCCATGACAATGCAGGGACGAAAATCAACAAGTGCCCCCCTGCGTTCAGGGAACCGTGAATATTTCTCAACTCTGACTGGTCATTTTCTATATGTTCAAGAACATTGATATAGATAACGGAGTCAACACCATCTGGCGCAGATTCCAGATTGAAGAAGTCATTGAAAAGTATTGCGCGCGGCTCTTTACCCAATTTCGCTTGAAGGACGGAAAACAGATTTATTGATGGCTCATAAGCATAGAGCTTCTCGACGCCCGACCGAAGCAATAGGGAGCTAAGGTCTCCCCTGCCTGCCCCGACCTCGACAACCGCTTTTCCCAGGAATGGCTTGAACTCATCAACGATCCAGCGATGATAGTTCGCGGCAAATGACATTGCTTCCAATTCCTTGCCCGGATATTCAGCAAGACCCGGCCGCTCTGAATGGTCTGTCATTTAATTTCCCATTCGTCCGAATGCAGTTCGCTATCAATTCGTCAGGACAGCTTCCCATGACAATGCTTGTACTTATTCCCCGAACCGCACGGACAAGGCTCATTTCTGCCAACCTTCCGCCCTTCCCTGACAAACGTCTCGTTGCCCGCATCGACAGCGCTGGGGCCCTGTGCTGCTGAACCCGCCTCGTCATGCCGGAACTCCATCTCCGTTTGCTGCCGCCGCCGGGCTTCAACCGCCTCGACATCTTCCTCGGCCTGCACCTTGACCCGCGCAAGGATTCGTATGACCTCGTGCTTGATGTTATCCAGCAATTCGGTAAACATCTCGTAGGATTCCCGCTTGTACTCCTGCATCGGCTGTTTCTGCGCATAGCCGCGCAAGCCGATACCCTGTCGCAGGTAATCCATATTGGCGAGGTGGTCTTTCCACTTCTGGTCGAGAACGTTCAGCATCAGCGCTTTTTCAAAATGGCGCATCACCTCCACACCGGTCATCTCTTCCTTGTGGATAAAGTGTTCGTCAATGGCTTCAACGATCCGGTTGCGCAGCACCTCCTCGTGGATGTTTTCGTCCTCCGACAACCATTTGCCGATGGGCAGGTCGACGCCGAATTCACCATCGAGCGCCTTTTCGAGATCGGGAATTTCCCACTGCTCGTCAATGCTGCCCGGCGGGATGTACTGGTTGATGATGTCGGTGAATACGTCGTGCCTCATTTCAATGATGGTATCGCCGATTTCATCGGCTTCCATCAGCTCATTGCGCTGATTGTAGATCACTCGGCGCTGGTCGTTAGCCACGTCATCGTAATCAAGCAAATGCTTACGTACGTCGAAGTTGTGCGCTTCAACCTTACGCTGGGCATTTTCGATGGCGCGGTTCAGCATGCCGGCCTCGATCGCCTCGTCTTCTTTCATGCCGAAGCGCTGCATCAGCAGTGACATCCGGTCCGAGGCAAAAATGCGCATCAGGTTGTCTTCCAGCGAGAGGTAAAACCGCGATGATCCCGCATCGCCCTGGCGGCCCGAGCGGCCCCGGAGCTGGTTGTCGATGCGTCGTGATTCATGACGTTCGGTACCGATGATGTGCAAGCCGCCAGACTCGACGACCAGTTCATGCCGCTTTTGCCAATCCTGCTTCACCTTTTCCCGCTGGGCGCCATCGGTTTCTTCACCCAGCTCAGCAAGCTCCGCAACGAGGTTGCCTCCCAGGACGATATCCGTTCCGCGACCCGCCATGTTGGTGGCGATGGTCACGGCGGCCGGCTGCCCGGCATTGGCCACGATCGCGGCCTCCCTCTCGTGTTGCTTGGCATTGAGGACTTCGTGACTGATTTTCCGCTTCTTCAGCATGCCCGAGAGCAGTTCCGACGTTTCGATGGAGGTTGTACCCACGAGAACCGGCTGGCGGCGCTCAACGCAGTCTTTGATGTCTTCAATGATGGCGTCGAACTTTGCTTCGGTCTTGAGAAAAACCAGGTCATCCTTGTCGTCACGGATCATGGGCTTGGCGGTTGGGATCACCACTACTTCGAGTCCGTAAATGGACTGGAACTCGTAGGCTTCCGTGTCCGCGGTTCCGGTCATGCCCGAGAGCTTTTCGTACAGGCGAAAATAGTTCTGGAACGTGATCGATGCGAGCGTCTGATTTTCGCGCTGGATCGGCACGCCTTCCTTCGCCTCGATTGCCTGGTGCAAGCCTTCCGACCACCGGCGCCCGGCCAGCGTGCGCCCGGTGAATTCATCAACGATGACAATTTCGCCATCCTTGATGATGTAGTCCACGTCTTTGCTGAACAGGTGATGTGCCCGCAGGCCGGCGTTCAGATGATGGACCAGGTTGAGATTCTGGGCGTTGTAGAGGCTGTCATCGGCCTTCAGCAGACCGGATTTGACCATCAACTCCTCGACATGGGCCATGCCGTCTTCGGTCAGGTAGACCTGCTTCTGTTTTTCATCGATGGTGAAATCGCCCTCACCGACGTCGCCTTCTTCCTCGCTCAGGACTTCCGCCCGCCTGAGGCTGGGAATCAACTGGTTGATACGGACATACAATTGCGGGGTCTCGTCCGCAGGCCCGGAAATGATCAACGGGGTCCTTGCTTCGTCGATCAGGATCGAGTCAACTTCATCGACGATGGCAAAACTACGGTCGCGCTGAACTTTCTGGTCGGTAGAAAAGGCCATGTTGTCGCGCAGATAATCAAAGCCCAGTTCGTTGTTGGTGGCATAAACCACCTCACAGGCATACGCGGCCCGCTTCGCAGCCGGGGTCATACCCGGAATCACCACGCCCACCGTCAAACCCAGCGCCTCATAAATGGGCTTCATCCACTCGGCGTCTCTTCGCGCCAGGTAGTCATTGACCGTTACCACGTGCGCACTTTTTCCGGTCAGCGTATTCAGATAGACCGCCAGTGTCGCCATCAGGGTCTTGCCTTCACCCGTCTTCATCTCGGCGATCTTGCCCTGGTGAAGCACCATGCCGCCGATCAGCTGCACATCGTAATGCCGCAGACCCATGGACCGCCAGGACGCCTCCCGGACCAACGCGAAGGCTTCCGGCAACAGGCGATCGAGAGATTCACCATCTGTACACCGCTGGCGAAACTCCAGTGTTTTCGCCTTCATTTCCTCGTCTGAAAGCGCCTTGGTGGCCTCTTCGAGTTCATTGATCCGTTGGACAGCTTTGCCCATTTTCTTGACCAGCCGGTCATTCCGGCTGCCCACCATTTTTGTAATCAGCTTATTGAGCATCTGAGGGGGTTCTTCGTTAGTTCGCGCCGAGGGATATTTGGGGTCACTCGCGCGCCGTTGCAAGCCATTGACGGCTAATTAGGGTTAGCGGAGCTGGCCGACGAAACTGCCGGGATTGATACGTTTTCCATCTTTCAGAACTTCGAAGTGGACATGGGGAGCCGACGCCCTTCCCGTGCTGCCCATTAACGCTATCACCTGTCCTGAGTTCACGTGGTCGCCCGCTTTAACCGTCAGCATGTCGCTGTGCGCATAACGGGTGCGATAGCCGTTTCCATGATCTATTTCAACGGTCTTGCCGTAACCGGCGCGGTTGGCGGCCCAAATGACTACGCCGCTGGCGACACTCAGCACCTCGGTGCCGCGCGTTCCGGCGAAATCCAGGCCGGTGTGTTGTTCGCGCTCTCCGGTAAACGGATCGCTGCGTTCACCATAGCGGGATGAAATGTAGCCTTTCCTGACAGGCCACCCTGCCGGCGTGAGGTCGCTCTCGAGTTGCCTGTTGGCCATGAGAAACTGCAGCGCATCCAATTGCGAAGACTGCACACGCAGTTTTTCTTGCAATTGTTCGATGGAGCTACTCAGGCTTTCCTCAGTCGCGGAACCCATGTGCTCGTAATCCCCGGGACCACCGATGGCGGCCGGCTCACTGAAGTCAAACTCATCGAGGGTCAACTGCCCCATGTTCGCCAGCCTTTCACCCAGGGCGTCGAGGCGGGTTGAGGCGGCCTGCAATTCGGCGAGCCTTGCCGCCAGCGCATTCACGTTGTTCTCGTTGTCGAGCCTGAGCCGATCCACCTTGCCCTGTTGCTGATGTATTTCCTGCTTTATTGCCCTCACTTCCCGGACCCAGTCGCCGGGTAGCGTGACGGTGCTTCTTCCCAGCGCAAACATGAGTCCACCACAGCACAGAAATGCTGCAAACAGCAAGGCGCCGCGGGAACCCGCCAGTTCGAGTAACCGCGCGAAGCGGTTAGTACTGGCAATCTGTTGTGCTGCTGAAGTACGCTTCATATATGGCTCGTAATCCTCAGTCCGGTAAAAAAGTCTTTCGAATATCCGAAGTCATAACGGACCACGGTACGTCCCTGGGTATCCTGTTGCAGCGTGCAAACCTGCTTTTAGGCATCGAGCAACTGCTTTCCGGGTTTCTACACCCTGAGCTTGCTGCGCATTTCCAGGTGGCTGCCGTACGTGAAAACCGGCTGATCCTGATTTCACCTTCGGCTGCCTGGGCAACCCAGCTACGCCTGCATGCGCCTCAACTGGTTAAGCGCTTGCAGCAGGCCGGATTCCCGGAAATCGAACACATCGACATCCGGGTTGCTCCGCTCAGCGAGCAGCGATCAGACCCGCGAAAGAAAAGAGCGCTTTCTCCCGCCGCCCGTCAGGCCCTCGAGGTCATGGCCCACATCGAGCACGACAACGAGGAGTGAAAAAGGCCGCACTAAGGGTCCAATCACACGGACCGCGGATAATATCAGATTTCAGGCGTTTTGTCGTGAATGAAAAAAGAGAATGGACACCTGGATCAAGCTATGGCCTGCGCCGGATGGGCATAGGAAACCGGTATCTCCTCTGAATCATCGAAGGTAACTTCTTCCCAGGCAGAAGGTTTTTCGAGTAAATCCCTCAGCAACAGGTTATTGAGTTCATGCCCGGATTTATAGCCGGAGAACGCGCCAATGAGTCCGTGGCCAAGCAGGTAAAGATCACCAATAGCATCCAAAACCTTGTGCTTGACGAATTCGTCCTCGTAACGAAGCCCGTCCGCATTCAGAATTCTGTAATCGTCGAGCACCACGGCGTTGTCCATACTGCCGCCCAGCACCAGGTTGCGTTCACGCAGCATTTCGATATCGCGCATAAAGCCGAAAGTGCGGGCGCGGGCAATTTCCTTCAGGTAGGAGGTGGTTGAAAAATCAACCGATGCAAAAGACTGGTGTGAACGGAAGACCGGGTGGTTGAAATCAATCTTGAAAGAAACACGAAACCCGTCAAAAGGATCGAACCGCGCCCATTTGTCATCCAAACGGACTTCAACAGGCTCCAGAATGCGAATGAAACGCTTCGCCGCAGACTGTTCTTCAATGCCGGCCGACTGAATCAGGAACACGAAGGGCCCGGCACTGCCGTCCATGATCGGGACTTCGGCGTTGCTCAAATCAACGTAGGCATTGTCGATGCCAAGCCCGGCAAACGCAGACATCAGATGTTCAACGGTTGAGACCCGGACACCGTTCTGTTCCAGCGAGGTATTCATGCTGGTGTCGCCGACATGGGTGGCAAACGCAGGTACTTCCATGACCGGATCGAGATCCGTGCGCCGGAAGATGATACCGGTGTTGACCGGCGCCGGACGCAACGTCATGAATACTTTTTCACCGGTGTGAATTCCAACGCCGGTGGCTCGAATGACGTTCTTGAGGGTGCGTTGATTTATCATTGTTGGGACTCCGCAAGGTCCTCAAAATCAGGCGCATACTAGCACATGAGGACTGGACTTCCTAGTCGCTGAATTGGTGTTTTGGCCACAAATGTTGCAATTTAACAACATTTTAACGACGACGTAACGCAAACGTCACATCGTCTCTCCCTCCCCTGTCCGACAACCGGAAAACACCGGCCCTGTTACGGGCCGGCACGGCGAGTCGAGGTTTCCGGTTGCCGGACTTCTTCACCGGTAGCAGGCGTGTTGAGTGGTACACGCCAGCGGACCTGTTCAGTCGGCCTGAGTTCGGAGAAATGAAGGGATATCGAGGTAATCGATATCCTTCTGCCTCGCGAACAGGTCCCTGCGCCCGGTATCCGAAACTTCCCGCCGGAAATCCATCTCCATGTCCCGCTCATGCGGTTCATCTTCCGTCACCACCTCGGGCCGGCCGGTGGTGCCGTTCGCCACCAGCCGAATGGGTTTTTCGCGGGTCAACGAACTGCGCATGGGCCCGCCCAGACCTGTTGCTACGACGGTCACACGCAGATCGTCGCCAAGTTCGGGGTCGATTACTGTACCCATCACCACGGTCGCATCTTCCGAAGCCAGGTCGGAGACGGTGCTGCCCACTTCTTCAAATTCTTTCATGGTCAGGTTGGTGCCGGCCGTTATATTGACGAGAATGCCGCACGCTCCTGACAGGTTGATGTCTTCAAGCAACGGGCTGCCAATGGCTGCCTGGGCCGCCATGATGGCGCGGTCATCGCCGGAAGCCTGGCCCGAGCCCATCATCGCCATGCCCATTTCCGACATCACGGTGCGAACATCAGCAAAATCCACGTTAATCAGACCTGGACGGGTGATCAATTCAGCAATACCCTGCACGGCGCCCTGGAGCACGTCGTTGGCCGCCTTGAAGGCGTTCAGCAGAAGCGTTTCGCCACCCAGCACGTCTCCAAGTTTCGAGTTCGGAATGGTGATCAGTGAATCCACGTGCGCCGCCAGTTCTTCGATTCCCTTCTCGGCAATCTGCATTCTGCGCCGTGCTTCAAAATGAAACGGTTTGGTCACAACTGCAACCGTCAGGATACCCATCTCCTTGGCGGCCTGTGCGATCACCGGCGCGGCACCTGTGCCGGTGCCGCCGCCCATACCGGCGGTAATGAATACCATGTCGGCGCCGGCCAGCATCTCCACAATATGCTCACGGTCTTCCAGGGCTGCCTGTCTGCCGACTTCCGGGTTGGCGCCAGCGCCCAGGCCCTTGGTTACGCTGGATCCGATCTGCAGGATGGTTTTGCCCTTGAACTGTCTCAGGGCTTGTGCGTCGGTATTCGCCGCAATGAATTCCACACCGTCAATACTGGCGTCTATCATCTGCGCAACCGCGTTACCGCCACCGCCGCCCACACCGATCACCTTGATCTTTGCGCTGGGGGTGTAGTTCTCCACTAATTCAAACATTTTTAATTCTCCTCTCGCTCGCCGTTGTTATCGTTAAAACTCGCCACGGAACCAGCTCCGGACTCGATCAATAAACGTATCCCCGCCGTTCACCGCCAAAAGGCTGCGGCTGGAATCCGCCTGGTTGCCATAAAGCAACAATCCAACGCCGGTTGCATGAATGGCGTTGTTTACTACATCGGAAAGGCCGGTCACGTATTGCGGTGTCGCCAGGCGCACCGGCATGTGAAACAACTCTTCCGCCAATTCCTCGGCGCCTTCGATGCGCGAAGCGCCGCCGGTCATCACCAGGCCGGCGGCGATCATGTTTTCAAAACCGCTACGCCGCAATTCCGCCTGGATCAGTGAAAATAATTCCCGGTAGCGGGCTTCAACTACCTGCGCCAGGGTCTGCCGGGCCAGTTGACGCGACGTGCGGTCACCGACGCTGGGGACCTGGATGCTTTCGTCGTTCCGCGCCAGTTGAACCAGCGCACAGGCATACTTGATCTTGATATCCTCGGCATGCTGGGTGGGTGTGCGCAGAGCCACGGCAATGTCATTGGTGACCTGGTCTCCCGCGATCGGAATGCAGGCCGTGTGGCGTATCGCGCCATCTGTGAATACCGCGATGTCGGTGGTTCCCGCGCCTATATCCACCAGGCATACCCCCAGGTCTTTCTCGTCCGCCGTCAGGACCGCGTAACTTGCCGCCAGGGGTTGCATTATCAACTCGTCCACCGTGAGCCCGCATCTCGCCACGCATTTGCTGATGTTCTGGGTGGCGCTCAGGGCGGCAGTAACCACGTGCACATGGGCTTCAAGACGCACTCCCGCCATACCGATCGGCTGGCGGATTCCGTCCTGGTTGTCGATCACGTATTCCTGCGGCAGAACGTGCAGTATTTTTTGATCCGCTGCTACCGGCACCGCACGCGCCGCTTCCAGTACCCGTTCCACGTCACCCTCGGAAACTTCCTTGTCCTTGATGGCGACGGTTCCGTCCGAATTGAGACTGCGAATATGGCTGCCCGAAATTCCCGCAAAGACCGAATGAATTTCGCACCCCGCCATCAGCTCGGCCTCCTCGACCGCACGTTGAATGGCGTGCTCGGTTGAGGCCATGTCAACAACCACGCCGCGTCGCAATCCGGTTGACGGATGAGACCCGATGCCGATGACTTCTACCGTCCCGTCCGGCTGGCTTTCGCCGACAATAGCCACGATTTTCGAGGTGCCGACATCCAGCCCCACCACCAGTGATTTTTCAGATTTCCTTGCCTTCATTCAGCTATCAGTCCCTTTGGCTGTGTCCGGGTTTTGCGGCCAGAGCACCGCAATTCCATTGGTGTATCTCAAGTCAACATCCTGTGGAGGCATTTCCTGTTCGAACATGAGCGAGTCCCAACTGTTCAGCAACCTCTGCAGCCGGTCCCGGGCGAAGTCACGCCCCAGCTGTATCCGGGTTCCGTTACCCAGTTTCATCGACCAGGCGCCGCGTGTGTCCAGGCTCAGCTGGCCGATTTCCAGCCCCAGCGGAACCAGGGCCTCGCTGAATTCAGACCAGTTTCGGAGAACCTCATCGAGCCTTTCCGGCGGTCCCTCCAACCAGGGCAAGCCCTGGATTTCATCAGACTCTGGAACCGAAAACACTTCTCCGCTTTTCGAAATTAACTGGCCCTGGTTCCAGTGAGCAATCGGCGAAAACTCTTCGATGGTGACCGTGACCGTGTCGGGCCAATTTTTCTGAATACTCACCGAGGACACCCAGGAGATCCGCCTGGCGGCGGCGCCCAGCTCCTGCAGGTCTATGGTGAAAAAACTGTCGTCAATCAACGGTGTCATGCTGGCCCGCAATTGCTCTGCACTGACGCGCTGAAACGCGCCATTAAGTTCCAGCCAGCGAATGGGCCAGCGGTCATTGGCGACGATGCCCATGCAAACCCAGCCTATGCCGCCTGCGGCCAGGAGGAACAGCATAATGACCGCAAACATGCCGTTGGCAAAACCTCGGTGGCCTCTGCGACTGAATTCGCGGCAGCGTTTCACAGGCTTGTCTCCAGAATGCGCCAGATCAGTTCATCGAACGCCATGCCTGCCTCGGCGGCAGCCTGCGGCACCAGGCTGTGGTCTGTCATTCCGGGCGTCGTATTGACTTCGAGGAACCAGGGCTTTCCTGCGGCATCCATCAGAAAATCAACCCGGCCCCAGCCCGATGCACCCAGGATTTCAAACGCCTTGAGTGACTGGTCCTGCAAGCTGGCTTCGAGTTCGGGGTCCAGGCCGCAGGGGCAGAAATAGCGCGTGTCGTCTGACTCGTACTTGGCCTGGTAATCGTAAAATTCATTGGGCGTTTCAATACGGATCAGGGGCAGCATCGTCCGGCCGATGACCCCTGCGAAATATTCGGAGCCGACGATTTCGGCCTCGATGATCACGGTGTCCCCGTAACTGCGGGCCAGGTCGACCGCGGCCTGCAAACCGGAGGCCTCGCTGACCCGGGAAATTCCGATGCTCGATCCCAGCCCGGTCGGTTTTACGAAAACGGGCAGACCGAATTCCTCGATTGCGCGTCCGTAGTCGTTGTCATCCGGGCCAAAATGATCAAACGGGGGGGTGGCTATTCCATTGCGCTCCCAAACCCATTTCGAGCGCACTTTGTCCATGGTCAGGGCAGAGGAGGCGAGATCCGCGCCGGTGACCGGAACCTTCATCAGTTGCAAGGCCCCCTGGAGTGAACCATCCTCACCGCCGGGGCCATGCACCAGGTTGAATACCCGGTCGACCCGGCCTTGACGGATGGCCTCGAACAAGGCCGCTGGCCCGTCGAAGACATGAAAATCAATTCCCTGGCGCGCAAGGGCGGCCCCCACCGACCGTCCACCGTTCAGGGAAACCTCCCGCTCGGCGCTCTCACCGCCAATCACCAGGCCTACCTGGCCAAACAGCCCGGGATCGTCGATCTTGCGCGGCGCAAAGCGGTTCACTCCGGCACCCCCGCGGTAAAACCATGCTCCCGTATTTCCTGCGCGATGTGTCCGATATTCCCGGCGCCAAGCAGCAACACCAGGTCCTGATCCTCGAGCATGGCAGGCAGCTCCGCCGGAAGATCGCCGACATCGGAAACCAGGATCGGATTAACCCTGCCCCTTGCGCGAATCGACTGGCACAAGGCACCGCTGTTCACGCCGTCAATGACTTCTTCTCCAGCGGGATAGATATCGGTCAGGACAACCACATCCGACGTCGCCAGAACCTGGGAAAATTCATCAAACAGGTCACGGGTCCGGGTGTACCGGTGCGGCTGAAATACGGTCACAATCCTGCGGTCCGGCCAACCGTTGCGCGCCGCGCTGATCGTCGCTTCGAGTTCGGAAGGATGGTGCCCATAATCTTCAATCACGGTGACCTCACCATGCGGCACCACAAATCGTCCAACATCAGCGAATCGCCTGCCGATTCCCTGGAACGAACCCAGGCTGGCGACGACAGCCTCCAGGTCGAGGCCCAGTTCCCAGGCTATAGCGATAGCACCCAGCGCATTCCGGACATTGTGCGCGCCCGGCAGATTGAGGCTGACTTCAAACGGGCTGGCCTGGTTGGGCACATGCACCCAGAAGTGCATCATCCGGCCCTCCTGCACCAGGTCCGACCCGCGGACATCGGCAGCGTCGGAAAGTCCATAGGTCACGACCGCGCGGGTGACTGCGGGAATCATTTCAGCAATCTGGGGGTCATCCAGGCAGAGTACGGCTGCACCGTAGAAAGGCAGGTGATGCAGAAACTCCAGGAAAGCCTTCCTGAGGTTTTCAAAACTGCTTTCGTAGGCTTCCAGGTGATCCCTGTCGATGTTCGTGATCAGCGCAATGACGGGTTGTAACAACAGGAATGAACCATCGCTTTCATCCGCCTCGGCGACCAGGTATTCGCCCTGGCCCAGCCGGGCATGGCTGCCCCATGCATTCAGCAAACCCCCGATGACAAATGTCGGATCGAGACCCGCTTCCGCCAGCAGGCTGGCCGTGAGACTGGTTGTCGTTGTTTTTCCGTGAGTGCCCGCCACGGCAATTCCGCGGCGGAAACGCATCAGTTCCGCCAGCATCTCGGCCCGTGGCACGACAGGTATCCTCAGTCCGCGAGCGGCCAGGACTTCCGGGTTGTCCTTTTGTATTGCACTGGAGACCACCAGCACATCCGCGCTTTGAACATGGCCCGCATCATGGCCTATGAAGATCGTGGCGCCGAGTTTTTGAAGGTGCCGGGTCGTCTGGCCTTCAGCCAGATCAGAGCCGCTGACTTCGAAACCCTGGTTGACCAGTACTTCGGCGATACCGCTCATTCCGGCCCCTCCGATACCCACAAAATGCACCTGCCTGATGCGTCTCATGGGTTGAAGATGTGAACCGCGACCCTTCATGCCGGCAGGTACTCCTGGCAGAGTGCGGCCACACGGTCAGCGGCATCCGGAATTGATACGGACCTGGCCTTCTCCGCCATGGTCACGAGTTTTTCGCGATCAGCCACCAGGGCGCTTAGCACAGTGGCAAGTGATTGGGCGTTGAGACCGGCCTCCGGCAGCAGCACCGCCGCTCCGGCTTCCACCAGGAATTCCGCGTTCCGGGTCTGGTGGTCGTCGACGGCGTACGGAAACGGAACCAACACCGCGGCAACGCCGGCCGCCGCCAGTTCCGAAACCGTCAGCGCTCCGGAACGGCAGATCACGACGTCCGCCCAACCGTATGCGCCGGCCATGTCATCGATGAATTCGGTAACAGCGGCTTCGAGTCTCGCTTCACGATAGCTATTCGCTGTTTCATTCACCCTGCCCTTGCCGGCCTGGTGCCGGGTCATGACCGCAAGTTCGTGAGGCAGCAGGGACAAGGCTGCCGGGACGATGCGGTTCAGCGCCTGGGCGCCCTGGCTGCCGCCCGTGACCAATACCCGGATCGCGCCGGTCCGGTCCAGCATGCGCCTGGCCGGTGTTTCAAGGTCGGCAACGGCCCTGCGCACCGGGTTTCCGCACGTTTCCGGCTGCAAGGAGCCCTCCCATGACCCCGGAAAGGCCTGCAAGACTTTCCGCGCCATTCTGGCCAGCACACGGTTGGTCATCCCTGGTATCCGGTTTTGCTCGTGAACCAGCAAGGGTATCCCCCGGAGCCGGGCTGCCAGGCCGCCTGGTCCAGCGGCATAGCCGCCAAAACTGATGGCGCAGGAAGGCCTGTGCCGACCCAGTATCCGGAAGGCCTGGACCACCGCGCGCAGAAGTTTCCAGGGCATCATTACCCAGCGAGCCGCTCCCTTTCCGCGCAGACCGGATATATCAACAACGTCCAGTGGAATATCGGCTTCTGAGACCTTTTCGCATTCCATGCCGCCCCGCGCTCCCAGCCAGCGCACATTGACGCCCTTGAGGCGCAGGCTGTCGGCAACGGCCAATCCGGGAAAGATGTGCCCTCCGGTGCCACCCGCCATGATCAGAACGCCATTGCTGGAAGCCGTCATTCGGCGGCCCCTTTCATACTTGTCTTTTTCCTGCAGTACACGACGTTGTCCCGGTCCATCTCATACTTGATCCGGAGAACGATTCCGATCGCCACCAGCACCATCAGCATGCTGCTTCCCCCCGAACTGATCAGCGGAAGGGTCAGTCCCTTGGTAGGGAGAACACCCAGGTTGACACCAATGCTGACCACCGCTTGAAGTCCCATCCAGAGTCCAATACCGTAAGCAACAAACCCGGCGAACGGTTTATTGTTCCGGTGCGCCATGATTCCGATGACCATGATGCGGGTAATGAGCAAAAGGAAGAGCAATAACACGGCAATCACGCCGGCCAAACCGAATTCTTCAGCCAGGACCGCAAAAATAAAATCCGTGTGGGCCTCAGGCAGATAAAACAGCTTCTGAATACTGGCGCCGATTCCAACCCCGAAAAGTTCGCCGCGCCCCACGGCAATCAGGGCCTGGGTGAGCTGAAATCCACTGGCGAAAGGATCCGCCCACGGGTCCATGAAACTGACGATTCGCCGCAAACGGTAAGGCTCCATCGCTGCAAAACCGAAGGCAGGAAGCGTGAGCATCCCAAGTACGAAAATATGCCGCCAGGCAGCACCTGCGAGCCAGATCATGCCGGCGACTATGGCCGTGATAACTGCGGCACTCCCCATGTCCGGCTGGAGCAGCAGGATGCCGGACAGTAACCCGGCAAATATCAAGGGTTTCAGGGTGTCGAAGAACCGGGCACGGACCAACTGGGCTTTGCGGGCCAGGTATCCTGCCAGGTAAATGATGACCATGAGCTTCACCGCCTCGACGACCTGGAAATTAATCAGGCCGAGCCGTAACCAACGCGTGCTTCCATTGACCGTGTGACCGATTCCGGGCACCAGCACGATCAGCAGCAGCAGGACGGACATGGCCAGCATGGGGCGGCTGATCCGTTCAAGAAACGCGATCGGAATGACCCTGAACATCATGGCGAAAAATATGCCGGCGGAAATGAATACCAGGTGCCTGAAAAGATAGTGGTATGTACTGGCGCCCTGGCCTTCAGCAATCGCGATGGACGCCGACCCCACCATGACGATCCCTATCGAAAGCAGGAACAACGCCGGCAACAGCACCCAGGTGTCAAGCCGAACCGGAACCGGCATGCTTCCAGCCTGGAACGCCTGGTTCCTGGTTCCTGAAGGTTTCATTGCCAATGTCATTTTTTTCATTTTGAAGGGGTCACCTGATCTTCAAAGTAGCCAGTCCCGCCAGCACGAGAATGACCGAAATAATCCAGAAACGTACGATGACCCGGGGCTCGGGCCAGCCTTTCAATTCGAAATGGTGGTGAATCGGCGCCATCCTGAAAATCCGCTTACCGGTCAATTTGAACGAAGCGACCTGCAGGATGACTGATATGGTCTCCATCACGAACACGCCAGCCATCACGATGAACACCAACTCCTGGCGGACAATGACGGCAATCAGGCCGAGTGCGGCTCCAACCGCCAGCGCACCGATATCACCCATGAAAATCTGTGCCGGATAGGTGTTGAACCACAGGAAACCCAGGCCGGCTCCTGCCAGGCCGCCGCAGAAAATGGCCAGTTCGCCGGCCCCGGGCAGAAAAGGCATGGCAAGATATTCTGAAAACACGGCATGGCCTGCTACGTAGGCAAAAATACCCAGCGCGGCGGCGACAAATACGGACGGCATGATGGCCAGCCCATCCAGCCCGTCCGTAAGATTGACTGCATTCGAGAATCCGACAATCATGAAATAGGTGGTGACGATGTAGAACACACCCAGCGGTATGGCCACATCCTTGAAAAAGGGCACAATGAGCTCGGTGGCTGCAGGCACATCAGCCGTGAAGTAAAGAAAGCAAGCGGCTGCAAGGCCTCCCGCGGACTGGCCGAGATATTTCCAACGCGCCGGCAAGCCCGCAGAATCCTGTAAAACCAGCTTACGGTAGTCATCTACCCAGCCGATCAGACCGAAGACCAGGGTGACGATGATCACGACCCAGACATAGCGATTGGATAAGTCCGCCCAGAGGATTGTGGAAATCACGATTGAAAACAGGATCAGCGCGCCGCCCATCGTGGGCGTCCCGGCCTTTGAGAAATGGCTTTCCGGTCCCAGTTTCCTAATGGGTTGTCCGACCTGTTGCCGGACCAGGCGCCGGATAAACCAGGGGCCCAGCACAAGAGAAAGCACCAGGGCCGTCAGGGTGCCGAGAATACTGCGCAGCGTGATGTAGCCGAATACTGCGAAACCCGTGTGGATTTCAGCCATCTGGTGAAAGAGCCAATACAGCATCAGACAGCCTCTCTCATTTCCGGCTTCCCGGCTATGGCCGCCACGATGGCTTCCATCCCCATTGACCTCGAGCCTTTGACCAGGCAAATGACATCCGGGTAAAGCGCTTTGCACAGCGCTTCGGCCAGCTCGTCCCTGTTTTCAAAATGTTGTGCGCCCGGGCCGAATGCCTCTGCCGTGTAGGCTGACATTTCACCGGTGGTGAAGAGCCGGCGCACACCCATGGCCCTGGCAGCCTCGCCAACCTCGCGATGCATCTTGTGGCTTCCCTGGCCCAATTCCTTCATGTCACCCAGCACGAGCCAGGGCGTACCCTGCATGCCGGCCAGTACCTGCAGGGCTGAGTACAGCGACGCGGGATTCGCATTGTACGTATCATCGATGACAGTCCAGCCGGAAGCGGTATGCAGCAGGTTCAGACGTCCAGGCACAGGCTTCACCGATGCCAGGCCTTGCCCGATTTGTTCCAGGTCAATACCCAAAGACAGGGCGACGGCCACGGCGGCGGAAGCGTTGATGAGGTTGTGACGACCCGGCATTGCAAGCGATGGTTCAATTTCACCGGCCGGCGTCTGAATCCGCGACTGCCCGGACTCCCCGAGCAACCGGACATCTGCTCCCGGCTGGCAGCCAAAAGTCATGACTTGCCCGGCCGAGTTCATCGACCTCCACAGGTCCGCCCATGGCTCATCTGCATTGATGACGGCCGTTCCAGCGAAAGGCAGTGCCGCATACATTTCACCCTTGGCGCGGGCCACGCCTTCTTCACTGCCGAATCCGCGCAGGTGGGCAGGGCCGATATTGGTGACCAAACCCAGGTCGGGTTTCGCCATGGCCGCCAGGTAAGCAATATCGCCCGCCTTGCTCGCGCCCATTTCGAGCACAGCGAACCGGTGCTTTTGTTCCAGTGCGAACAGGCTGAGCGGCACACCCAACTCGTTATTGTAATTTCCCCGGGTCGCCAGCACATCACCTTCCAGCCTGAGAATGGAAGCCACCATTTCCTTGACCGTGGTCTTGCCATTGCTGCCCGTTATGCCGACCACCCTGGGATCGACCCGGCTGCGGATCAGGGTGGCCAATTTTCCCAGTGCCTTTAGCACGTCATCAACCAGTAACTGCGGGATATCCAGGTCCAGGGGGCGGTTAACCAACAGTGCTGCGGCGCCGAGTTTCACGGCAGAACCGGCAAAGTCGTGCCCGTCTACCTGACTGCCCGGCAGAGCGGCAAACAGCGTTCCATGATCGACCTTACGGCTATCCGTGACGATCTGGTCGACAGCAACGTCACGCGCCGGCCCCGGGCAGTCCAGCACCTGGGCGAGGTCGCTGAGCATCAGGCGGATCATGCGGCGTCCTCCAGGGCTGCGTTTACCGCGGCCTCATCGCTGAATGGAATTTTCCGCCCGTTGATCTCCTGCCAGGCCTCGTGCCCCTTGCCTGCGACCAGAACGATATCTCCCGGGCCACACTCCTGCACCGCCTGGCGTATCGCCGTCGCCCGGTCAACAATGACCCGGGCCTGCCCGGGGTTTTCCAGGCCGGCCTGCATATCCCTGATGATGGATACCGGGTCTTCACCACGGGGGTTGTCCGATGTCAGCACGATGCGGTCAGACAGCGACTCTGCGACCCGGGCCATCATTGGCCGTTTACCGATGTCGCGGTCACCGCCGCAGCCAAAGACGCAAACCAGGCGTCCGTGGAGGTGTGACCGAAGCGCAGTCAGGGCGTGTTGCAGCGCGTCCGGGGTGTGCGCGTAGTCCACCACCACAACCGGTTGGGCCGCATCTCCACCCATGCAGTGCATGCGCCCCGGAACCGCGCGCATCATTTCCAGTTGGTGCATGACCTGGCTCCAGGGCATGCCCAGCAGGGCAAGCGTTCCCGCGGCGGCCAGCAGGTTGGAAATATTGAAGGCGCCGAGCAGGCCGGTCCGTACTTCGCCATCACCCCAGGGTGACGCCAGCCTGATCAGCATGCCCATGGAATCCATTTGCAGCACGGCTCCTCTCAACTCGCTGGATCCGTTGGTGCCGTAGGTGAAGACCTGGGTGCCGTTGCTGATCTCCCCCGCCAGCGTTTTACCAAAGGCGTCGTCAAGATTGATCACGGCAAACCGGGGATGATAGTCAATGAAAAGGCGGCGCTTGGCGGCCGCGTAAGCCTCCATGGTGTCGTGATAATCCAGGTGATCGCGGCTCAGGTTGGTGAATACGGCAGCGTCAAACGCCACGTCATCGCAGCGGCCCTGGTCCAGCGCGTGGGACGAAACCTCCATGGCCAGTTTTTCCACGCCCAGATCCAGACAGTCAGAGAGCATGGCTTGCAGTGAGATTGGATCCGGTGTCGTCATGTTGGCCGGTTGCAGCGAATCGAGCGGTCCGAATCCGACCGTTCCAATAATTCCCGCCTTACCGCCGGTTCTCTGCCAGGCCTGGGCCATGAAGTGGGCGGTGGAGGTCTTGCCGTTGGTGCCGGTGACTCCTGCTATTGTCAAATGATCAGACGGGGAATGATAGAATCGCGCGCCGATAGCGGACAGCAAGCGGCCGAGCCCCGGAACAGCTATCAGGGGTATGTCGAGCGGCGGCGCTTCAGCCAGGCCGTCATGGATGACCACAGAGGCGCCGCGTGCCTGGGCCTGCCCGGCATGTTGCATCCCGTGGGTGCTGGCGCCGTCCACAGCGAGAAAAGCCTGCCCCTGGCGCACCTGCCGGGAATCCAGTGCGATACCGGTAATGATGATGTCTGGAACTGTTTCACACCAGCCTTCAAGCAGCGTTTGGACGGACATCGGGCAGCTCATTCGCCGGCCTCCTGGTCCGATGCCGGTGCAAGAGCGACCATTCCTTCGAAATTGTCCGGCGGAATATTCAGAAGCCGCAGGGCGCCTGTCATGACTTCCGAGAACAGCGGCGCAGCAACCAATCCGCCAAAGTACTCTCCGTTGGACGGATCATTGACCACCGCTATGCCGACGATCCTGGGGTCGCTGGAAGGCGCAAACCCTGCAAAAGTCGCGATGTATCGTGAAGCGTAGCCCGAAGCACTGGCTTTTCGTGAGGTTCCCGTTTTTCCTGAAATACGGTAGTTGTCAACCCGCGCCTTTTTACCCGTGCCTTCAGGTCCCGTAACGGTTTCCAGCATGGCCGCAACCTGGCGCGCAATTTTCGGATCAAGGATCGAGGCCGGCGGATTGGTCGCGCCCATCACCAGGCTGGGGCGGCGCAGGCGCCCCTCGTCAGCCAGCGCTGCAAATGCCTCCGCCAACTGGAGCGCGGTGACGGAAATTCCGTAACCGTAGGCAAGCGTGGCCTGTTCCACCCGGCGCCAACGGCGATAGTTTCTCAACACGCCGGCAGATTCGCCCGGAAACCCGGTTCCGGTAACGTCGCCGAATCCGAAGCGGTCATAGGTGTCCCACATGTGTTCCGGTTCAAGGTCGAGCGCAATCTTGGTGGCGGCGACATTTGAAGATTTGGTAATAAGCCGGGTGACGTCAATTGGCCCGTAATTATGGTGATCGCTGATGGTGTGCCCTGAAATATTGATATAGCCGGGCGTCGTATCAATCGGCGTCGTTGGCGTCCACCTTCCTGTTTCAAGCGCAGAGGCCACGGCAAATGGCTTCATGACCGAGCCAGGCTCGAACACGTCGGTGATCGCGCGGTTTCGCAACCCTTCACTGTCCATGCTGGCATGGTTCGGGTTGTAGGACGGCTGATTGACCATGGCCAGCACTTCACCGGTCTTCACATCAAGCAGCACCACGCTACCGGAGCGCGCACCGTGCTTCAGCACGGTGCGTTTCAGCTCACGGTAGGCGAGGTATTGCAGGCGGCGATCTATCGTCAATTTAAGGTCATGGCCGGGTTCCGATTCCCTGACCACTTCAACATGCTCAACCGTGCGGCCAAGCCGGTCCCGAATGATGCGCTTCAATCCGGGTTTACCCTGCAGCCAGTCGTTATAGGCAAGCTCCAGTCCTTCCTGCCCCACATCATCGATATTGGTAAATCCGATGACATGGGAGGTCACTTCACCGGCCGGATAAAACCGGCGATATTCTTTCTGAAGAAATACGCCATGCAGTCTGAGCGACTTCACCTGCGCTGCTACATCCGGATGCAGTCTGCGGCGCAGCCAGACGAACTCGCGCGCAGAACGCTGTGTGAGCCGCCGTTCAATTTCATCGGCGTCAACACCCAGCGCTTCCGCCAGGGGCAGGATGTCTTCAGGCGACTGCAGCAACATTTTGGGATTGACCCACACGGAATCCACTGGCGTACTCACAGCCAGCGGTTCACCGTTCCGGTCGAGAATATTGCCGCGCCGGTTCGGAACCACGACCTCGCGAAGATAACGGGCCTCTCCCTGATCCTGCAGAAATTCCGTGTCGATAACCTGTAGGTTGACCGCCCGTGCGACCAACGCGATCGAACACAGCAGGAACATCACCAGGAAACCATATAGTCTGCTTACCGGTGCGACGTGTTGCTCAACCGGCCTCATGGCTTCTCCACCACGAGAATCAGGGACTTTTCGGGGATGCGCATTCCGAGCTGATCTCGAGCCTTGCTCTCGACGTGACCGGCATCGGCCAGCCACGCTTGCTCCAGTTGCAGGCGACTCCACTCGGCAATAAATTCATCACGCTGGTCTTCCAGCAGGCCCAGCTCAACCGCGGCCCTGCGGCTTTCGTGCCGGGTATAAACCACCCCGAGCGCGCTACAGATAACGGCAGCCAGTGCAATCAGTAAGACAATGAGTCGAGCATTCAACCAAGTTTCTCCGCAACCCTCATGACAGCGCTTCGTGCACGGGGATTGACGGAGAGTTCGGATTCTGAGGCTTTGATGGCCTTGCCAACCAGTTTCAATGTGGGCTTGTTGTCCGGATGCAGCGGGATGTTTTTGCGGACCTGTCCTGGTCGCACGGCTTCTCTAAACGTCCGTTTGACCAGGCGGTCCTCGAGGGAATGAAAACTGATCACTACCAGTCTTCCTCCCGGGCGCAACAACCTTATTGCTGTATCCAGGCCCTGGGCCAGGTTAGCTATTTCATCATTTATAAAAATTCGGATTGCCTGAAAACATCGTGTTGCTGGATGCTTGTTCTTTTCCCGGCGGCCTATCGTATTTTCGATCAATCTCGCCAATTGACCTGTTGTTTCAAGCCGCT
>JAHEFT010000050.1:19818-21355 GCA_024640025.1 Chromatiales bacterium | reverse complement strand
CTGCTTGCCGTGTTCCAGTATCCAGGCCGCCGCCTTGCGGCCCGACTGCACCGCGTTCGCCAGTGCTCCAGCCATGCCGGCTAGGCTATCCAGGGCGGACATTTCCCTGGCAGTTGCGTCCATGTCATCCAATAAAAGATGCAATGCCTCGCCGCTGTCGCCAAGGGTCTTGCGGCCGGCCAGGTCAAGACCCTGGATACCCGTGGTGCCCTCGTAGATCGTCAGGATTCGTGCATCGCGGTAAAGCTGCGCACTGCCGGTCTCTTCGACATAACCCATGCCGCCGTGAACCTGTATGCCGAGGTAGGTGACTTCCTGTGCCAGTTCGGTTAACCAGCCCTTGACGATGGGCGTGTACAGGCCGGTTCTCGCCGCGTGTCGCCGTGCCTCCTCCGGGCTAGCTGCAGCATGTTCCCTGTCCCCCTCCGCCGCCGCGATCAAGGCCAGCCCGCGCATCGCCTCGGTCGCCGACTTCATCGTCATCAGCATGCGCCGCACGTCCGGAAACTCGATGATCGGAAAGCGGGAGCCGTCACTGCGGGTGCCTTGCAGACGTTCCTTCGCGTAGGCCAGCGCCTGCTGGTATGAACGCTCCGCGACGCCCAGGCCTTGCATGCCCACGGCCTGCCGCGCTTCGTTCATCATGGTGAACATGGCCATCAGCCCCAGGTGCGGCTGACCGACCAGGTAACCGACAGCGCCGCCATTGTCGCCAAAACTCAGGGTGCATGTCGGGCTGGCGTGGATGCCCAGCTTGTGTTCGAGACCTACGCAGTACACGTCATTGCGTTTGCCGGGCTGGCCATTCTCATCCAGCAGGAATTTCGGCACCAGGAACAAGGAAATGCCCCTGACGCCTGCCGGGGCATCCGGCAAACGGGCCAGTACCAGGTGAATGGTGTTGCCGGTCATTTGGTGGTCGCCCCAGGTGATAAAGATTTTCTGCCCGGAAATCAGGTAGTGGTCATCCACGGGCTTTGCCTTGCAGGCCACTGCGGCAAGATCGGAACCAGCGGCGGATTCGGTAAGACACATGGAACCGGTCCACTCACCGCTGACCATGTTGGGCAGGTAGGCGTCTTTCAGTTCCCTCGAGGCGTGTTTCGATATGGCTTCGACCGCGCTCGTGGTCAGCATTGGGCATAGTGATAAGGCCGTACTGGCCGCGTACCATATTTCCGCGACAGCGGCGCCGATTACCCTTGGCATGCCCTGGCCGCCATATTCTTCAGCATGTGCGAGCGCAGCCCAGCCATTGTCGACGAATTGCCGGTAGGCTTCTTTAAACGCAGGTGTTTCATGCACCCCGTCATCCTCGAGCGTGGCGCCCTGTTTATCACCGACTGCATTGAGGGGCGCCAGTCGCTCGCTGCCAAAACGGCCGGCTTCATCCAGGATCGCGGCCGCCAGTTCGGCGTTTACGTCCTCGAGACCCGCATCCTGGCACATCCGGTCAAAATCGAGCAGATGATTCAACACAAATGCCGCGTCTTTGTAGGGGAACCGATACTCGCTCATGGGATTCATTCCTGTTGCT
>JAHEFT010000050.1:17477-19718 GCA_024640025.1 Chromatiales bacterium | reverse complement strand
ACACTGCCGCAATCGCGCCAGTTTTCAAGCTGTCTCCTGCTCAGGAACAGCGGCATTTTCCGACGGGCCGGCAATTGATTGCGCCGGATAGGGGCCCAGGCAGCTGAACGGGACGAGCGCCAGGGCTGTCGCTGCGCAGAGCCCCCATAAAGCGATTCCGTAATTTCCGGAATACTGGTGGGCGTAGCCCATCAGGACCGGTCCGAAACCCGCGCCAACCGCAAAAGCGGAATACATGAAGCCATAGGTCCGCCCAAACGCCAGAAGCCCCAGGTAACGGCTGACGAGATAAGTCATGAAATCCATTTCCGCGCCGATGGCGAGCCCGACTAAAAGCACGCTTAAAAACGCCCAGCCGCTGCTCGCGCCACCCGCCAGCATCGCCAGGCCGACGACCGGTCCCAACAGGAAGCCGACGACGATCAGCCGTGCCGGGAACCTGTCCAGCAACAGGCCGCAAACGATGCGTCCTGCGATCAGGGTGATGCCGAGAAGCGAGGCGCCGAGGGCGGCCAATTCCGGGCTGACATTGCGGTCCTGCAACAAGGGCACGAGATGGGCCAGGATACCCGACGTGAACATCCCGAGAAGCGAAAAACCGATGGACATCAACCAGAAGCTGCGCTGTCTCAGGCATAGCGAAAAACTGTAGCCAACCCAGGTCCGGGAATCCTTCCTGATGATTTCGGGGGCGCGCCCGTCGGGCAGTTGGCCAAGGTCTTCGGGTTTTTCAACCAGCAGCGCCGCCACCAGCGGCAGCGAAATAAACAGCGCCAGCCCGGCAAGCGCAAGGTAGGCCCAGCGCCAACCGAAATGCATAATCACGAACTGAACGGCGGGTGGAATCAATGTCGCCCCAAGACCCACCCCGGCCATGGCTATGCCGATGGCGAGCCCCCGTTTCCGGTTAAACCATGCGACGACGGTGCGCATGTAGGTGGTTGGTGTCGTGCCGATGCCAAACGCCGTCAATAGCACGTAGGTAAGGTAGAAAACCAGGATATTCCCATCAAGCCGTGCGAGGGCGGCAACCGCCAACGCAAACAACACGATTGACGGGAGCAAAACGCGCCGCACTCCCAGGCGATCGATCAACACGCCCGCCAGGGGCGCCATGACGACCACCGTTGCGTTCATCAGCAACATTGCGACCGAAATATCACCTCGTCCCCAGCCAAATGCATCCGCCAGGGGTATGACGAACAATCCGAATGAAACGACACCGATGTTGCTGTACCCGAGCGCGAGCCCGACCGTAGCGGAACTCAGTACCCACCAACCACGAAACGGCCCTGTGTTAGACATCTTATGAGTACCCCGAAGCTGAAGCCAGAAAGCGCGCCGCCACGAGGCCATACGCATGCTGATACAAATCTGAAGTGCTGTTATTCTGCACCTATTCAGGCAATAATAGAACCATGTTCCAGTTTATTCAAGTTCACATTGCCCGCCATCAGGAAAGGCGGCGGGCGTGTTCGACACCCTTTAAATTACACATGGAGACGTTCAAATGAAAAAACGGCTTGAAGGAAAAACCGCACTGATAACCGGCGGTGCGCGGGGCATGGGAGCCGAGGAAGCACGGTTGTTTGCCCACGAAGGCGCGCGGGTCATCATCGCCGACATTCTCGAAGCGGACGGACAAAAGCTGGCTACCGAACTGAACGGGAACGGTTACGACGCAACGTTTCACCGGCTCGATGTCACGGATGCGGAAGGCTGGAGCCGGGTGACGGACGAAGTTCTCGAGAGCCATGGCGGCCTCGACATCCTTATCAACAATGCCGGCATCAATCTGCGCCAGCAGCTCAGCGACATGACGATCGAGGAATGGGACCGGCTGCTGGCGGTCAACCTGACCGGGCCGATGCTCGGCATCCGTTATTGTGCGCCGCTCATGAAGCGCCGCGGCGGGGGCGCGATTGTCAACGTGGGGTCGTTGGCCGGCATGATGGGGCACCCCACGACCGGGTATTCTTCAGCCAAGTGGGGTCTGCGGGGTCTGACGAAATCCGCGGCCCTCGAGTTCGCCAGGTTCAAAATCCGGGTGAACGCCATGCACCCGGGGCTGGTCGAAACGCCGATCCTGGATAAAAACAGCCCCTTCTTCCGGGCCCTGGTGGACGTCACGCCGATGCATCGCCCCGGACAGCCGGGTGAGCTCGCGAACGTGGCCTTGTTTCTTGCCAGCGACGAGTCGAGCTTTATTACCGGTGTCGATATCCCGGTGGACGGCGGCCT
>JAHEFT010000050.1:0-17377 GCA_024640025.1 Chromatiales bacterium | reverse complement strand
TGGACGTCACGCCGATGCATCGCCCCGGACAGCCGGGTGAGCTCGCGAACGTGGCCTTGTTTCTTGCCAGCGACGAGTCGAGCTTTATTACCGGTGTCGATATCCCGGTGGACGGCGGCCTGTGTGAAATCGGCACCTACTCGGAAATCTGGAACCGCGCCACGGCAATGGCATCGGGGCGCCCGGCGGACGAGGCGAAGTCAGGCTAGCCGGCATATAGCAAACAAATTGCGGGCTAGCTAGCCTGTGCTTTCTCGAGCAGCGCGGTTATTGATTCTGTCAAATGCTTGCTGAGTTCGCGGTCCGATAACGGTTTGCGGCCAATCTCGACCTGGTCGAACATCAGCGCCGAGTACATGACCGAGGCGACCATCCTGACGGAGAAATCGATCGCTGCGTTAACCGCAACCGCCTGTTGCGGCGTGTTGGCGGGAATCAGCCGGCCGAACTTTTCAGCGGCGACCCTTAAAACGCTCGCCTGCCTTTCCCGCATCTCGGCATCGTCAACGGTCAGCGCAGCACGAATCAGCGCGCCGTGTTTGCGGTAAAACCTGACGCTGGGTGGAACGCAGCGCGCGACGATGCGCGCGGTCGGCTCGCCCGACCACCGCGCGGGATCCGTCAGTTTTTCAAGACTCTCCAGCGCCTGCTCGCGCAAGCGCAGGTGCAAGCCGAGAATGAGGGCCTGCTTGTCGCGGAAGCGGGCGTAGATCGAACTGGTGCTGGTCCTGGAGCGTTGCGCCAATTCCTGGATCGTAATGCGGTCGAAGCGCTTTTTCGCCAGCAGCGCCTCCAGTGCGGTCATGATGCGGTCCATCGCCTTCTGGCTGCGTTTCTGCACCGGCGCCCGAATCGCGTCATTTCCCTGTACGGCCACAGGGACGTTTTCATCGTTTCCATCAAGCATGTAAATCTCCGGTGGGGAAAATACTACCGCAAAGTTTAACGAAATTTGGAGTGCGCCAGGTCAACATCAACCGAAATCCGCGTTCATTGGCCCGACAGCAGGGTCACGACGCACGCGGCCTCTTCGAGCCCCATGATTCCGCCGCCGTTCTCAACCAGCCCGATGCGGGCGCCCTCCACCTGCCGTTCACCGGCTTCGCCGCGCAGTTGAACCATGATCTCGTGCGTCATCGAGAGGCCCGAGGCTGCAATCGGGTGGCCTTTGGAAATGAGCCCGCCCGAGGTATTGACGGGCAGCTTGCCGCCGAGAGAAGTTGCGCCCGATTCGATAAACTTGCCGCCTGACCCGGGTTCGCAGAATCGCAGCATTTCGGCGTTGTAGATTTCGCCAAAGGCGGTTGCGTCGTGAACCTCGGCGACATCCACTTCGGCCGGTTCGACACCCGCCAGTTTATAGGCGCGATCGCCGGCATCGCGCACCAGGCTGGTTTCATCGGGCTTGCGGTAGATGCCGCTGCGAAGCACGCTGGCCGCGACGCGCACGCCGCGATCCCGGACATGCGACGGCAACCGGCCAAAGACCTGTTCGGAGCAGACGATCATGGCCGCGGCCCCGTCTCCGACCGGCGCGCACATCGACCGGGTCAACGGATAAACCACTTCTCGGTCTTCCAAAACCTGCTCGGGGGTCATGCTGAAACGGTATTGGGCGAGCGGGTTGAGCGCGCCGTGGTTGTGGTTTTTCGCCGCTGCAATCGCCAACTGACGCCGGGTGGTGCCGTGCCGCTTCATATGATACGCAGCCTGGACGGCATAGGTATCCATGAACATCGTACGGCCGGGGCCAAATTCCATCTCGACCTCCGCGAGCTTCGCCAGTCGCCGGTATTCCTCGAGGGTTTCGTCCGGGTCGAACGCATTTTCACCGGCGCGAAACATCTCCAGGTTTTGCTCGTTCGGGATATCGGGCCTGTAGGTCTTTTCGACCGCGACGGCCATCGCCACCGAGCTCTCCCCCGAGCGGACGTCCTTGATCGCCGCCTGCAACGCGATCGACCCGGTTGCGCAGCCCGCCTCGAGGTTGACGATCGGCAACCGCGGTCGAAGCACGCCTTCCTCCTCCAATGGTACGAGGCAGAAGTGTCCGCGCGTGCTGTGCTGCCCGAAGTAGTCCATCAGCACATTGCCAAAGGCGATGGACTCGACCGTATCGCCCGATGACAGGTCGGCGTCCTCAAGGGCGCCCATTACGGCTTCACGTGTCAGGTCCCTGAATGAACGCTCGGGGTAGCGCCCGAACCTGGTCGAATAACTGCCGATGATATAGACGGGTTCCACGTGGCGCTTCAGACGAACAGCATGCCGCCGTCCAGCAACAGCGACTGCCCGGTCATGCCATCCGACTCCGGTGACGCCAGGTAGACAGCGAGGTGGCCGCATTCGGATGGGTCCAGGAAGCGCCCGATCGACTGCCGCTGCAGCAGAGCCTGGCGTATGGCGTCGGGTGTTGTATGCGAAATTTCGGCGTGCTCCTGCAGGAACCTGTCGACCAGGTCGGTCTGCACGATCCCCGGGCAAATCGCATTGACCGTGACCCCCGTTCCTGCAGTTTCAAGTGCGACACAGCGGGTAAGACCGACCAGCCCATGCTTGGCAACGTTGTACGCCGATTGATTCTTGGAGGCCCATTTGCCGGCGGTCGATGCAATATTGATGATGCGGCCCCACCCGAGTCCGAGCATGTGCGGCAAAACGGCCTGCGACAGGTGAAACGGCCCGTACAGATTGGTTTTCAGCACGCGGTCAAAGTCGTCGGCCGCGTATTCAAGGAACGGGCGGGGAATGTAAATTGCGGCGGAGTTGACCAGTATTTCGAGCTTCCCGAGTTTTTCGATCGCCCTTTTTACAAGTCCGTTGCACGAAGCCCGGTCCGAGACATCCACCTCGGCAATTTCAACCCGTGTGCCCGCTTTCGCCAACCGCTCTTGCGCTTCACGCAGCTTTTGCAGGTTGGTCGCCGCCAGCATCACGTCCGCGCCTTCTTTGACGAACGCCTCGGCAATACCGAAGCCGATCCCACGGCTGCCGCCGGTAACAAGGGCCGTGCGGCCCGCCAGGCGTAGTTGAGCGCTCATGCTTGGTACTCCTTTTCGAGCAACTGGGTTTTCTTTGTGCTGCGCGGCAGGCTGCCGGCCGCCCGCCATTCGATTTGCGGCCTTATTTTGAGTTTGCGCTGCATGGTTTCGACGATTTCCTTTTCCAGCGAAGGCAGGTCCGCGTCACGCAGTTGATCGCCACGCTCGACCCTGAGCCGCAACGGCGGCTTGACGCGCGGCGGCGGCTCTGAAAGCACGATGCGAAACACGCCGGTAACGCGCGGCACGAAAGCCTTGATGACGCCTTCAATGGCCGCCGGGTAGACCATCACACCCTTGATCTTCAGCATGTCGTCGTTGCGGCCGATAATCTCGTAACGCCAACCGCTCTGGCCACACGCACAGGGTTTCGTGTGCACCCGCATGATGTCGCCATTGGTCTGGCGGATGCCCAGCAATCCCGGCGCCTCGAGCGGGGTGAACACGGCCAGGCCTTCCGCACCCTCGTTTAAGGGGATCAACTCGTGGCTGACGGGGTCGACAAGCTCCATCATCGCGAGGTCATCGACCAGCCAGTGCATGCCGGCGTATGGTTCGCAGCCACAGGAGGCGCCCAGGCCGCCGGCGAAATCCAGCAGTTTGGCGCCAAACGCATTTTCGATCCGCGCGCGCACCGACGGGATGCCGGCGCCCGGTTCACCGCCGCAGAATATCGTCTCGATACCGAGCGAGCCAAGATCGATGTCCTCCTGTTCGGCGGTCTGAATGAGATACTCCGCCAGCGAAGGCGTGCAGAACATGCCGCGCGGCCGGAACAGGCGTGCGTACTTGAGCAGCGCGGCGGTGCTGGCTTCCGCGCCAACGGGAATGGCGCAAATCCCCATCTCCGCGAGCGCCATGCATACCGGTACACCGGCCAGGAACATGCTCAGCCCGAAGCCCTGCAATACCCAGTCGCCGGGCCGCAATCCCGCGCGCCAGACCGCACGGCGGACCAGTTCCCCCCACAGGCGCAAATCCCGCGAGGTCAAGGGGTAGGGCGTTGGATCGCCGCTGGTGCCGGAGGTGGCCGCTACCGCCACGAGTTCGTTGGATTCCCCGCCCATGAGTTCAAACAGAATCTTGCGCATGTCCCCGTGGTTGGCTTCCGCCAGTTCACGGTAATCATCCTTGGTGAAAAGTGGAACGCGCCGCGCGAAGTCTTCCCGGTCCTGCAGCGTTTGCGGATCGACGCCGGCAACGTCAAACCGCCTGCGCCAGTAGGGCGCGCGGCTATATGCTTCGGAGAGTCTGTGTTTGAGTTTGTCCCATTGCCGCTCGCGCATGTCGGCCGAATCGAGAAACGGTTCGACCGCCATGTCCCAGTAAGGTCTCGTCATGTCACCTTTGGGCGTCAACTTCCGCTCATCCGGCGCAGCCGTATCATTTCCGGGTCGATCGAGCAGACCTCGTCCCAGGTGACGACCTTCAGCAGCTTGGCGAAACTGCCGATACCGACCACCGTGCCGCAAAAAAGACCGAGTTCCAGGATTTCCGCCTCGGAAAAATGTTCACGGAGTTCTGCAAAAAGCGTGTCATCGTCCGCCTCGCCACGTTTCAGGCGATCGGCAAATACCAGGGCCATGCGCTCGGGTTCGCTCAGGTGCGGGTTGCTATTGATGTCATCGAGCGCCAGCAAGAGTTCGTCGTTGACGCCCTCGGCGGCACCTTGTTTCGATCTCACCACGGAGCAGTAAGCGCATCCCTGTGAAGCCGACAGGAAAATCCTGACGATTTCCTTCAACCGGTGCGGCAGATCACCTTCGTAAAGCGCCCCCGCCCAGTATCTGAGGAACTCGACGCCCGCGGAACTGCGCACCAGCACGCGCGCCATCCGCGGGTCCGGTGCGCCCCTGGTCTCTGCAATTTCCAGGACTTCTTCCGCGCCCGCGGGTAGTTCGGCGCCTGGTTCGAATGCTGCAATGCGCGACATGCCAATACTCCTGATTCTGTATTACGCTCCCGGTAAACCATCCAAACACAGGTTGACCCAGTTTGTAAATTCGCAGGCGAGATGCCAACGGTGCCCTTCGATCAGCCCGGTGGGGGCTTTTTCCGGAAAATAAATGGTCAGTTTCGCCTTAAAGCCGTCACTCGTATCGGCGAATTGATGTGTCACCCGGCCCCATTCGGTTCCATCGGCCAGAAAGGCGCGTCCGGCCCACAACTGCGGATAGGCGGGATCGATGTCAGCCGGATTCGGGCATGCGCTGGCGCCTTCACCAAGCCGCACAAAGAAACGATCGGGCAAACCATAACCGCCGGTCGTTTCGATCACGTCCAGGCGGCCATCATCGGTTGGCGTCACAACGTAATGCTCCGGGCAGGCCAGGCCCATGGCAAGCTGGTCGTTATGCTGAACGCGCTCGCGGAACCAGGCCAGAAATTGTTCCGCCTTGAGCCCCTTGACTTCGAGTTCCGTGCTGGACGCCGTGAACTTCCCATGGCTTTCGCGCACGGACTGCTGCATTTCACGGTCGGATTCATCCGTTTCCTCTTTCAGGAGGGCCTGCAGATTTGCGACGCCGAGCTTGCGCCGCAGCAAGGCCAGCGCCACGCGCGAACGTTCGACTTCCCAGCGCAGAAGTTCCTCTTCGCTAACGGCTTTACCCTTGATCGTCGGCCGGCAATACTTGGTCATTGGTGTGGTCATTTTGGTTTCGGACTCCTTTGAGAATATTTTGATGGTGGTGTCACGGCCGAAATAACGCTATTTACCCGGCTCGCCCTTCCACGCGTCTTTCATAGGCACGTAATCGACGTAAATCGCCGTATGCTCGCAGCCGAGGTGATAGCCGAGGTGTTTATGCATGACCTCGCGCCAGTGACGCTGGTTGACCTGGTGCTGCGCGCGACGCACGGCCCGCGACCTCGACATCAGCCAGTCCGCCACCTCAAAGGCCCGCTTTAAAAGGTCCTTTCTCGGAACGACTTCGTTGACCAGGCCGTACTTGCCGGCTTCTTCCGCGGTGAATTTCTTGGCCATCATGGCGACGCCGTAGCCGCGCGTGATACCCATGCGTTCGGCAAATACCAGGGAATTCCCATCGCCTGCGACATAGTGATTTTCGAAGTGCGCGTCCTGGAAGGTCGAATTGTCCGATGCAATGACCCAGTCGGCCATCAGCGCCCATTCGGAATGGACCAGTGCGGGGCCATTGAAGGCCGCGATGACCGGGATGTTGATATTGTAGAGAAAGCCCTCGATCATCTCGAACGCGTCGGTCCAGAAGTGATCAAAGCTGTGCTTGTAGACATCGAACCCCGCGAAATCCGCGACATCGCCCTCGGTCATGAACTCGTCGCCCGTGCCGGTGAAGATCAGCACCTCGTTGCTGCGGTCCTGGCAGATATCCCGGTAGAAAAGTGGCAGCGCATGATGCCACCTCAGGCTGAACTTGAGCGGCCCGCCCCGTGTGTGGTGCCGTACGAGCACGACCCCGTCCTCGCGCTTCTCGAGTATGAAAAACTCCTTGTACTTTTCCTGGACCTCCTCGAAAGAGATCGGCTTGACCCAATTGGTAAGCGCGCCGGGCGCGTCATAGAATGGGCTGGTGCGGTCTGTTTTTGGCATCTGGATGCTCCTCTCCTGGTAGTTCTCAAACCCGAAACGACGGGGCGATTACTGTAATCGCCCCGTCGTCACGCATAATAGCTGCGACCTATTGTCAGAAGTTGTACCGGAATCCAATTCCCCAGGTCTTGGGCGCGTTGATCGCGCCGGCGTTGAGGATTTCACCGACCAGGGCGGTATAAATTACGGAAGTCTGCACACGCTGATTGCTGAGATTCTTGCCAAAGACATAGACTTCCACTTTATCGTTCACCTGCAGTGCAGCCCGGAGATTGATCTGGCCAATGCCTTTTCCTTCAACGTACTTAAGATTGGCGGGTGCGAAAAACATATCGCCTTGATAGGTGTAATTGCCATCGAAGCTCAACACCATGTCGTTCGACAGCGGTTGCTTGACGTTGATTCCGAGGCTGCCCGTCCATTCAGGCGCATAGTTGAGTGAATTGCCTGTTCGGTCGACGCCGTTCTTGGTTCCGGCCGCGCTGCCCGGCAAGGCGCAGTCAAGCGGTTGGTCAAACGGTACCGCTGCATCACAAAATTTGGTGTACTCGTTGTGGTTGTAACTCAGGTTGGCATACACCACCACGTTGTCGGTCAAAGCTGCGGTAGATTCGAGTTCGAATCCGTAAATTTCCGCGTCCGCATTGACGATTCGGAAATCATTCAACCCTGCGGTGACACGCACCTGCAAATCGGTGTAGTCGTAATAGAAAGCCGCAGCGTTCAACCGCAAGCGGCCATCCATCAGGTCGGTCTTGACGCCGGCTTCATAGGCCCAGATTGTCTCCGGCGTAAATTCCAGGATGCTCAGGCTCGCACCCGTTTGAGGCGACTGGCCCGGCGCCTGGTAACCTTTTGAAATGGTTCCGTAGTAAAACACGTTGTCTTTGGCGGCATAAGTCAGCCCAAACTTTGGCATGAATGCATCGTCCGAGATGTCGGATTTGAGTTGGGGCTGTCCGGGCAGGGCGACAAAATCTTCCACCATTTTGCGCGATTCGTGGTTCCACCTCAGGCCAAATATGCCGGTAAGCCGGTCCGCGAACTCCCATTCGACCTGGGTGAACAATGCAAAGGATTCAGTATCGGTATTGACTTGCGGGGCTGTTGGAACGCTGTCGAGTGCATTTGGCGGCGGAGGCGCGTCAGCCGTGGTGACGATACCGCCAAACTGGCTGTAGACATCCTCCTGGAAGTAGGTGAGTCCGCCGGTAACCGTAAGCGGTCCCGAGGCGTAAACGGCGCGCAGTTCCTGCATGATCGTCGGGCCGTAGTCGCTGCCATTAAGCGAGTGAATAACTCTGCCTCCAAGCAGGGGGAAGCCGCCTTCCGGCGTGATCGAATAACGCGCGTCGACGGTGAGCCTGCGCACGCCGCTTACCGATGTGAGCGTCAGATTGTCATTGGGGCGATAGTTCATCACCAGGCCGACACCCTTCGAGATATGGCGGTCAGACAGGTAGTCTTCCCACTCGACGTAACGCTTCCCCGGATTGCTGACCCCCAGGAACTCGTACGTTGCTGCCGGCGCCGTGCCGTAGTTGAAAGTCGAAATATTACCCGTCTGGCGGGTGTAATCGGCGGCCAAATTCGCGTCGAAATTGCCGCTGTCCGAAACGTAGCGCAGCTTCCACCTTCCCGTGGACTGGTCCTGGCCGTTGACCGGATTACCGGTAGCCGTATTGATAAAATAGCCGTCGTGGCTGTTCGCGGCAAACGAGAAGCTGGTGGACCAGTTTTCACCGAGCGGTCCGCCCGCAAATCCGGTCGCCTGGTAACTATCGTAATTGCCGATGTTGGCGTCCACGAAGCCGTTCCAGGTATCGCCGGGGGTCATGGTGATGATGTTGATCGCACCGGCCGTTGAATTACGTCCGTAGAGGGTGCCCTGGGGTCCGCGAAGGACTTCGACCCGTTCGACATCCCCGAGCGAGAAAAACGCCGCGTCCGGTTTCGACAGATAAACACCGTCGAGATAAACGGCGACCGCGCTGTCGGCGCCGACCAGAACGAGCTGGCCGCTGACGCCGCGTATTGCGATTGGATTGTTGCCGCCACCTGTGCCAAAGCCGCCGACCTGCAATGCCGGGACCTTTGCGCTCAGGTCTGTAATATTTTTGACGTCCAGGTTGCGCAGCATGTCGGCGTTCAAGGCGTTCATAGTGACAGGCGTATCCTGGATGTTTTGCTCACGCCGCTGCGCGGTGACGATAACTTCTTCAAGCGCACCGGATTGGTCTTCGTCATTGTCCGTGGTTTGCGCCACAACCGGACTGATGGCCAGCACTGCAATCAGGGAAGTCAAAAACCCGCCCACATATCTGATCTTGTTATACATTTTCGTTCTCCACGAGTTCCGGTTTCTTGAGCGTGACCTCACGTTTTCCAGGCCTTGCAAGAGTACCGAATGGTGCCATTCAACTGTTGTCCGCCAACGATAATTTGCAAACCAACAGCGCTTTATTGGAATTATAACGCAATTTCAGTTTAGCAAACCCAAATGACCGATGCAATATCAGCCGTGAATGTGCTGCCGGCCTTTTTTGAGCGTAAATGAAACTATTTGATAGGCGGGTTTTTAGAGAAATGACGTTCGTGAAATTGGCGGCATTGAATTACATACTGGTTTATCGAGACCCGCACGGTCACAGCCAAGGTGTGCGGGCGCCGGTAGCGCGATGCCTCGATTGCAACAGGGTAGTTGTCGTTCGCGGGAACGACCAGATTACCAGGGCACGTTCAAATCCAGCGATTCCCGGTTTTCCGCGATGTACAGCGACGGCAGAAAACGCGAAAGAAAGGTGAACTCGTTGTAGCAATGTTGTAGCAATGCCCTGGCGAAGACGTCTGGGAATATTTCTTCAATCTCAGCAGGACCCATGCCGAGAGCCGGCAGATCCTGGCCGAGATAGAAGTGGCTGCGAAGCGCACAACCCCACGGCGTATCCCTGCCGATGTGTAACAGGCGGCCTCCGAGCACCCTTCCTTCCGAATCGCGAGGCGGTTGATGCGACAGGCCAACTCGACCGCATACTGCCGCGCTTACTGCCCCGCTATTCCGCGCCTCTTCATATGTCTTGACATCAAAGGTCTCCGTTGCATCACGAAACTGGACCGAGAGTTTCTCCGACGGCAGCCCGGTGAAGAATTCTTCAACCAGGTGGATTGAACCGACATGTGTGCCCGCGCGCACTTCGGCCCATTCGCTGCTGACGTGGTCGACGGGGTGCCACCAGATGTATTGTTGCGTGTTGGGACGAAACCGAAACCACCACTCGAACATCTCGCCGGTGCATTTTGCAAGGTCGGTCCGGCAAGCAACGTGCAGAACGCCGTCAGCGAGGCGCTCATAGCCGGTTTCCAGTGGCAATGGAGAAGGGTCTAACAAGGCGGAAACGTCTGAATATTCCATGTAAGCTCCAGGCAGTTATTCAAAAATGTACATGACACTCGCTGCTCATGCTTTCACGACTCAAAACTTGACCTTATCCATGCCCTTGAGATCCAACATCTCCCGGACGTCATCCGGGGTCGCCACCTCGTAGCCAAGTTCTTCAATCAACCGGCGAATCTTGCTGACCTGCTGGGCATTGGATGTCGCGAGCTTGCCGCGCTCGATGAACAGCGAATCTTCCAGGCCGACGCGGACGTTACCACCCATCATGACGGCTTGCGTAGCCAACGGAATCTGGGCCGCGCCCGCACCCAGCACCGACCATTGGTACTGATCACCAAACAGGCGATCGGCAGTGCGTTTGAGGAAGACCAGGTTGTCTATGTCCGTGCCGATGCCACCGAGGATTCCCATGACAAACTGCAGGAAAATCGGCGGCTTGAAAAGCCCGGTATCCATGCAGAACTTGAGGTTATAAAGGTGTCCGACATCGTAAATTTCATGTTCGAACTTGACTCGGTGTTCGTGTCCCAGCGTTTTTTCGACCTGTGCGATATCCCCGAAAGTGTTACGGAAAATGTAAGTGTCCGAGTTTTCGACGTAAGCCTTTTCCCACGGGAATTTCCAGGTGTCGTATTTCTGCGCCAACGGATGAAAGGAAAAATTCAGACTGCCCATGTTCAGCGAGCACATTTCCGGTGACGCGGTAGCGGCAGGCCTGATCCGTTCTTCGATCGTCATCTTAAGGCTGCCACCGGTGGAGATGTTGATGACCGCGTTGGTGTTGGCCTTGATTTGCGGTAGAAACCGCATGAAGTGTTCGGGATCGACCGATGGTGCGCCGTTTTCCGGGTTGCGTGCGTGCAGGTGCAGGATCGCCGCGCCTGCATCGGCGGCATCGATAGCCTGGCGCGCCATGTCCTCCGACCGGTAAGGCAAGGCGTCTGACATGGTTGGGGTGTGAATCGCACCTGTTAACGCGCAGGTGATCGCGACCTTCTTGGCTTTTTTCGCCATCTCTAGCCTCCTATCGGGTTTTGTCACGCTTGCGACGCAGGACGTATCCCGCCATCGCGATGGCTGCAAATACCAGCATCATGCCCACGACGCCGCCCATCCAAAGCCGCGTGACTTCAAGTTCTTCCATTGTCATCCTTCCCGTGCAGGCGCTGGAACACACTCGCCAGCAGTTTTCCAACCACGACGATGGCGATTATCAGCGCCAGGCTTTCAAAGAAAATGTCTGTAAACACGTTCTACTCCCCTACCGCGGCGCCGGTTTGCTGTGCCTGGGCGTTCCGCTTCAGATATCCCGGCTGTCCCGGGACCAGCAGGTTCCCCACCAGCAGGACCAGCAGGGTCACGGCGATCGTGACGAAAGCATTCGGTGTGTCGACGAGTCCGAGGCGGGTCGGCAGATCAGTGAACGACCACAGTGAATTGGCCAACCAACTGGCCAGAAGTGTCGTAATGGCCACGGTCTGGCTGCAGCGCCAGAACAGGCCAAACACCAGGATCCAGAATACCGGCACCAGCCAGGCAAACAGCCAGTTCATAGCCGCCAGGATCGGCGGCAGTAACGTCGCCACGGCGATGGCGATGCCAGCCACAACAACAATCACGATTCGTATTACTCGTGTCAGTTCTTGTTCCTGGGCCAACGGCCGGAACAATGACCGGTAGATGTCATGGCTGAAGATGGTGGCGACCGCCAATGAGATCATCGCAAACGTGGACAGAATGGCGGCCAGGAACGCGGCCAGCAATATGGCCGCCAGCCAGCCTGGAAGATAGGCCACCAGCATCGAGGTGGCGGCAACTTTCTGTCCCAGGGCCTGGAATTCTGGAATCGATTTTGCAGTGAGGCCCAACACAACGGCGAACACGCCGAACAGGCCGTTGACCGGCGCGGCGATCCACAAAGCGCGTGAGATGGTGCGGTCATCCTTGGCCGCCATGGCCGGTTGCAACAACATCTGGTTGACCCCCTGGCTGAAAACCACCGCGACCAGGGTGCCGAGGATGAATGTCATGAAAATCTGGGCGTTGCCGAAGATTGACAACATGAACGGTTGGCCGGCATCCAGGTAGAAACTCTGAACGGTCTCGAAGTTGCCGCCGGGCAGACGCATGGCCACCACGATCGTGGCCAGGATCAGGCCCACGTACATGACGATCGCGTTGACCAGGTTGATCACGCCGATCTCGCGCATGCCCGCCAGCACAACGTACAGGATACCGATGATGCCGCCGACCAGCGCGCCCCTGGAGATGCTCCAGTCCGTGAGCGATGCGAATATGATGCCGATGCCCTGGGCCTCGACCGTGAGGATGCCGAACAGAACACCGGCCATAACGCAGGACACCAGCAAGCGGGTTTCCAGGCCGTAGCTGAGTTCCAAAATTTGCGGGACGGTGGTGACACCGATGCGCCGCACCCATACACCCGTACCGAGGCAAACCACCACCAGCAGGACCACGTGGGCCAGGCTGAACCAGACTGCCGCGGCGCCCAGGATCCAGGCCATTTCGAACACGCCCAGGATATGGGCCGTGCCGAGCACGGTCAGCGCCAGCGTTACGGCGACGACGGGCATCGACAGACTGCGATGAGCCAGCGAGAACTCATCCTTCGCAGCCTTGTCCTGCTTGTGCTGGACCCAGAAACCGAGGCCGACAATGACCAGTACCTCATAAACCAATACTGCTATCAGCAGGCTCTTGTCCACGTATCCTCCGCTGGGGTCTCTATTAACATGTGTTCAGCTCATCGTTTACTTGGCGATCATTGGACAATGGGCAGCGTGCCCATCACCTGCTTTACCAGGAGATCCCGCGCCTCGAGCAAGTACCGCTCGAATTCCGCGCGGTGATTGTCGAAACGCGGCCTGGGCGCGGGAATGGAAATTGCGTAGGGCTTGCCGGCGCCGTCCAGGAGCGCCGTCGCCACGGCGCAGACGCCATCGGTGTGCTCTTCCAGGTCATAGGCGAGTCCGGTTTTCTGCACTTGTCGGATTTCGCGCTCCAGTTTCTTAATATCGGTTTCTGTCTGTTCTGTATCACGGCTCAGCGGCCGGGCCAGGTAACCATGTCGCCTCGTGGAACTGAGACAGGCCAGCAGGGCCTTGCCATTGGCCGTGCTGTGCAGGGGGAATACGGTGCCCACCTTTGAAATGGCCGCCAAACGGTGAGACCCCGCCACCTGTTCGATGAAAACCGCAGAGCCACGGCGTAGAATTGAAAGGTCAACGGTTTCGCCCAGGCTTCGCGACAAATCCTGCATGCAAGGCTTGGCTAACCGCGCAACTTCGAGATTTACCGAAGCGCCAAGGCGTAGCAGTCCCGGACCGAGTTTGACGCGACCCTGGTTCGAGGCGGGCATCAGGAAGGCCTCGTCCGACAGCGCCTTGACAATTCGCTGAACCGTGGAACGCGCCAGCGAAACACGATCCGCAATATCCCCCAGGCTCAATCCGTCGTCCTCGTCTTCCAGTGCCCGCAGAATGTCCGCAGCCCTCGAAATCACCTGGATTCCTGCACCGGTGCGTTCTCCTGCACCGGTGCGTTCTCTAGTCCCGATTTTACCCAAGCTGTTTACTCCTCTTTTTTGCCAAACTGTTCAGCTGCTAACCGCCCCAGGGGGAGAATTCTGCGCCATTACCTTTGATACGTTGCAGGCTTGTTCTAACCGATATATGATACATCTATACCACATTATGATACAGGAGTAAAAGAAATGTCGGGTTGGCAAGAAGGCGATTGGCGTGACAAGAAACTTTGCAGGTTTGAGGAATCCAATCTCAAGAACCACATGGGCCTCGAGTTTTATGATCTCAGCCATCCCTGGGGCCTGGGGCAGCCGTGTTGGCCATATTTTGAGGACGTCAAGATCGAACGACTGCACAACATGTCCCGTTCGGGTGTGTTGACGCAGAGGATCACGACGGTAATGCATTCCGGCACCCACATCGACGCGCCGGCCCACGTAGTACCCGGCACCCCGTTCATGGACGAGGTTCCGCTGCCATATTTCTTTGGTACTGGTGTGGTGGTTTCCATTCCCAAGAAGAAGTGGGAGGTTATAACGCCCGAAGACCTGGAAAAAGCCCGCCCGCAGATTCGCGAGGGCGACATCGTCATCGTCAACACCGGCTGGCACAAGTACTACGGCGATAACCAGCATTATTACGGTTATTCACCGGGTTTCTACAAGGAAGCCGGCGAGTGGTTCGTGGAAAAGAAGGTCAAGATGGTAGGCAGTGACACGCAGGCGCTGGATCATCCATTGGGCACGGCCATAGGACCGCATGGCCCGGGTGCGCCAAACGGGCTGTTGCCGAAGGTCTGCCAGGAATACTTCGAGACAACCGGTCACACAGTGCTGGAAGATTTCCCCGAATGGGAACCCTGCCACAATGCAATTCTGTCCAACGGTATCTGTGGATTCGAAAACATCGGTGGCGACATCGACAAGGTCACCGGTAAGCGGGTCACCTTCGCCGCTTTCCCGTGGCGCTGGAAAAAGGGAGACGGCTGTATCGTGCGGCTGGTGGCCATGCTCGACCCCGGCGGCAAGTTCCGAATCGAGACCGGCAAGTAAAATCAAGTACAAACGCTAGCAGGAGAAATCAAATGGAAATCACCAGGTTTGATGACGCGCGGCGTTACGAAGCGCCCAGGCATTACGACATGCGCTCGCTGCGCCTTCAGGGTTTTGATGCCAGCAGTTCGAGATTCGCCTGGACAGGTCTGTCATATTTCCTGCCTGGCGGTGGCGCCGAAATGGACATCAGTCCTCTGGAGAAAATTTACGTGGTGCTTGATGGCGTGATCACTATTGAACTCAAGGACGGCGTCACCGAAACGCTCGGCCCCCTCGATAGTTGCTATATCCCCGGCGGCGAAGCGCGCGCGATTAGAAATGACGGCAACGACATGGCCACCATGCTGGTGGTGATGCCCTACCCGGGGAAAACCTGATGAGCCTGCCCGGTATCGATGTAACGCGTCTGTTTGACGTGGCGGGCAAGTCTGCGATCGTGGTCGGCGCCACGGGCGCTTTCGGCCAGGTGGTATGCGCCACCCTCGGCCGGGCAGGTGCGCACCTGGTGATTACTGCCGGTAGCGCATCGGCACTGGCCGAACTGGGTGAACAACTGCGAGGCGAGGGTATCGATGCCGTCGAGGTGGCGCGCCGTCCAGATACCGAGGCGGATTGCGACGCCATGGTCGAAGCCGCGCACGACGCGTATGGCGCCATCGACATCCTGGTGGTCGCGTCCGGCATGAACGACGTTTCGCCAATCGTTGACATGTCGCCCGAAAGGTTCCAAAAGGTCATGCTCGCAAATGTGGACGGCGCCTGGCTGATCGCCCGCGCGGTTGGCCGGCAAATGATCGAACAAGGGAAGGGTGGCAAGGTGGTGTTCACTTCCTCCGCGCGCGGCAAGCTGGGCCATCCGGCCGGTTATTCCGCCTACTGCACATCGAAATCCGCGGTGGACGGTATGACCAAGGCCCTCGGCTGCGAATGGGGCAAATACAGGATCACGGTCAACGCCATTGCGCCGACGGTATTCCGCTCCCCCCTGACGAGCTGGATGTTCGAGGATAACGAAGACGCCGCCAGGGTTCGCGCCAACTTCCTGGCCCGCGTACCCATGGGCCGTCTCGGCGAGCCCGAGGACCTGGCTGGCCCCCTGTTGTTTTTGTGCTCCGCCGCGTCGGATTTTCACACCGGTCACATTGTCTATGCTGACGGCGGCTACACAGCAGGATAAAACCAATGGATAAATTAAGACAATTCGCGGTAATTGGCGGCGGTCTCATGGGCGCCGGCATCGCACAGGTGCTGGCCGCGGCCGGCCGTAGCGTCACCGTTTTCGAGCCCGACGCAGCCGCGCGGGCGAACGTCAATGATCGTATTGCTGCCAACCTTCGTCTGATCGGTAGGGACGAGTCAGCTGCCGTGTTGGTACAGGTGACAGATGACCTGGAATCAGCCGTGGCAACGGCCCAGTTCGTCACCGAGGCGGCACCTGAAAAACTCGAGCTCAAACGCGCCATTTTCTCGGACCTCGTACGCATGGCCCCTCGCGACGCGATCCTGGCAAGCAATACGTCGGTGATCCCGATCAGCCGCATCGCGGATGGAATGGAAACGGCCGAGCGCATCGTCGGAACGCACTGGTGGAATCCGCCATACCTGATACCACTGGTCGAGGTCATCCAGGCCAAGCATACCTCGGATGAAGTGATCGGCGTGACAATGGACTTGATGCGTGCACTCGGCAAGGAACCGGCACATGTGCGCAAGGATGTACCGGGTTTCGTCGCCAATCGAATGCAACATGCCCTTTGGCGAGAGGCGATCGCAATGGTCGCCGAGGGCATCTGTGACGCACGAACGGTGGACACCTGCGTTAAAAACAGCTTTGGCTTGCGCCTGCCGGTTCTAGGTCCTCTCGAGAATGCCGACCTGGTGGGGCTGGACCTGACGCTGGACATCCACCGTACCATCATCCCCGAGCTGGACAGTCACGCCGGGCCCAATCCCTACCTGGAAGACCAGGTTAATGCCGGGCGACTGGGTTTCAAAACCGGCGAAGGTTTCAGAACCTGGACGGACTCCCAGATTGCGGAGCTGCGTGCAAGCCTGGTGGGTCACCTCGTCAAAATCCAGCGGGATCTGAAGAACTGAAAAAAGTTTCTTTATGCACAAAAACAATATGATTGACTATGAAGAAACGTATCGCTCCTTCATTTGGGAACGACCGCAAAAGTACAACTTCGCGCGTGACGTCATCGATCAGTGGGCGACGCGCAATCCTGCAAAACAAGCCCTTTTCTGGGTCGATGATGAAGACAACGAAAAAACCCGTACCTTTGGTGAAATATCCACAAATTCAAGGAAATTCTGTAACGCACTGACCGAGGCCGGCGTCAAACGCGGTGACACTATTATTCTGATACTCGGCCGTGAAATAGAATGGTGGGAGGTCTTCACGGCAGCATTGAGAATGGGGGCGATTATTTCGCCCGGTACGACCCAACTCTCCAGCAAGGATATCGAATACCGTATCAAGGCGGCATCGGCAACCTGTGTAGTAACGAATTCGGCCACTGTTGACAAGGTCGAGGCAATTAAAGCGAACTGCCCTACGCTGGGTATAAAAATATCGACGGGAGAAACTAAGGCAGGGTGGGTCAGTTACGAACAAGCACTGATTGAAAACAATGATGACTTCGAGACGGTGGACACCGACGCTGATGACGAATCGATGTGCTATTTCACATCTGGCACCACGGGCAACCCGAAAATGACGATTCATACTTGCAGCTATGCCATCGGCCATATAAACACCGGTC
>JAHEFT010000002.1 GCA_024640025.1 Chromatiales bacterium | reverse complement strand
AACAGAACACTACTGGCCCTTTCACTACCACGACCGATTTCGACAATTGGGTGAAGTCCGTTTGGCAGGTCGTGCAGGGGATTCCCCGGGGCCATGTCCTGACCTATGGCGAAGTGGCGCGGCTGGCCGGAATGAGCCGGGCGGCGCGCCGGGTCAGCCAGGCCATGCGCCGTGCGCCTCGCGGCATGGACCTTCCATGGCATCGGGTCGTGAATGCGCAGGGAAAAATTTCTTTCCCGGAAGACAGCTCAGGATACCAGCAGCAAAAAGGACTGCTGGAGAAGGAGGGCGTGGTGTTTCTGAAGGGTAAGATCGACCTGGATCGCTTTGGTTACCAGGGTGCACTCGATCATTTGCTGTGGGGCGACCCGCTTTAATCCGTCCATGATTACCCGATTTCAAACCGCCTGGAAGCGATTCCGCTCACACTTCTGGAGATCGTTGTTTTTCGATGCCGTGGTGATCGCCCTGGTTTTCTACGCCGTCCATTCCTGGCAAACACGAAACCTCCCCATTGACGAACCCGCTCCCCGTACCCTGCTGGCTCTGCTGGATGGTTCGGGGATTGGCCCGGCGGTAACGGCAGGCGATGCCGGAGTCGTCTATTTTTTTGCACCCTGGTGTTTCTATTGCCGCACGAGTATCGGCAACCTGGATGAACTGGTGAAGAATGGTGACATTGCCTGGGGCACGGTCATTGCGCTGGATTATTCGGATTTGGCGGAAGTGCAGGAATTTATCGACGAAACCGGCGTGACGTTGCCGGTGCTGATGGGCAACCCGCAAACGGCTTCAGCCTGGTCGGTGAGGGCTTTTCCAACCTATTACGTGATTGACTCCGACGGGCAGATCAGCAGCCGCTCAGTTGGCTACTCAACCAAATTGGGCATGCGGTTCCGCCATTGGCGAGCCAGGTAGCAGCGGATTCATCCGCTCCTACAGCAGGGCTTTGGCGTGGTGGCGCAGGTGGTCTTCGATGAAGGTGGAGACGAAGTAGTAACCGTGGTCGTAGCCTTTCTGCAAGCGCAACTCCAGCGGGTAGTGGCTGGCAATGCAGGCTTGCTCCAGTGAGCCGGGTTTGAGCTGGTCGGTCAGCCATTCATCCTCGGTTCCCTGGTCGATCAATAGAGGGAGCTTTTCCTGCGCATCGCCAATCAGCAGCGCGGCGTCATATTCCGCCCATTCGTTGCGTTCCTCGCCGAGGTAGTTCGAAAATGCCTTCTGGCCCCAACTGCACTCGGAAGGGTGGCAGATGGGTGCAAAGGCGGAAACCGATGCGTATTTGCCCGGGTTTTTCAGGTAACAGACCAGGGCACCATGCCCGCCCATCGAGTGGCCGCTGATGCCACATTTTCCGGTGACAGGGAAATTCGCTTTGACCAGGGCGGGGAGTTCCTGGGTTACATAGTCGTACATGCGGTAGTTGCCTGACCAGGGTTCCCGCGTGGCGTTCACGTAAAAGCCGGCGCTGGACCCAAAATCCCAGTCTTCGTGTTCACCGGGGAAGTCAGTGCCGCGCGGGCTCGTATCGGGGCAGACGATAGCGATGCCCAGTACAGCCGCGATGCGCTGGGCGCCGGCCTTGATCATGAAGTTTTCGTCGGTGCAGGTCAGGCCGGAAAGCCAGTACAACACCGGCACGGATTTTTCACGGGCCTGCGGCGGCAGGAAAATTCCGAAGATCATGTCACAGCCGCAGGCGTTTGAACGATGTTTTATCCGCTGAATTTCGCCGCCGAACGTGGCGGTCCTGGAGATCATTTCCATGTTTTGTTCCTGCTCAGTAGATCACCACGGAACGAATGCTTTTGCCTTCATGCATCAGATCGAACGCGGTGTTGATGTCGTCCAGCCCCATGGTGTGGGTGACCATGTCGTCGATGTTGATCGTGCCGTTCATGTAGTTGTCCACGTAGCCCGGTAACTCGGTGCGGCCTTTTACACCGCCAAAAGCGGTACCGCGCCAGACGCGCCCGGTCACCAGTTGGAACGGGCGGGTGGAGATTTCCTGGCCGGCCCCGGCCACGCCGATGATCACGGACTCGCCCCAGCCCTTGTGGCAGCATTCCAGCGCCGAGCGCATCAGGTCGACGTTGCCCACACACTCGAATGAGTAGTCCGCGCCGCCATCGGTGAGGTCGACGATCACCTCCTGGATGGGCCGGTCGTGGTGTTTCGGATTGATGAAATCGGTGGCGCCGAGCATCCGCGCCATCTCGAACTTGTCCTCGTTGATGTCCACGCACACGATACGGCCGGCTTTGGCCATCACTGCGCCCTGGATCACACTGAGGCCGATACCGCCGAGGCCAAAAACGACGATGGTGGAACCGGGCTCGGCTTTGGCCGTGTTCAGCACAGCGCCGATGCCAGTCGTGATACCGCAACCGAGCAGGCAGACTTTATCCAGCGGTGCTGCTTTGTTAATTTTCGCGATGGCAATTTCCGGCAGCACGCTATACTCGGAAAATGTCGAGGTGCCCATGTAGTGGAAAATGGTTTTGCCGTTTTTCGAGAATCGGCTGGTGCCGTCCGGCATCAGGCCCTGGCCCTGGGTAGCGCGAATGGCCTGGCAAAGATTGGTCTTGCCGGACTTGCAGAAACTGCATTCGCCACACTCCGGTGTGTAAAGCGGGATAACGTGATCACCGGCTTGCACGCTGGAGACACCGGCGCCGACTTCCTCGACTACTGCGCCGCCTTCGTGCCCGAGGATGGAAGGAAAAATACCTTCGGGATCGGCCCCGGAAAGTGTGAAGGCATCCGTATGGCAAACGCCGGTTGCCACGTTACGCACCAGGACCTCGCCCGCTTTCGGGCCTTCTAGATCAATCTCTTCAATGGACAACGGCTTGCCTGCTTCCCAGGCAACAGCGGCTCTTGATTTCATGGCTTTCCTTCAAATTGTCAGGCGATCGGGTGCATCATTATAGGTAAAAAAACGGCCGCTCGCGCGGCCGTTTTAGTCCATGCTGCCATGTGATCAGGAATGGGCTATTTCCTTGTCGGTGAACAGGTAGTCTTTCAATTCCTTGTCAAACGCAGGATCTTTCCTGCGGATCCATTCCAGCACCATCGCGGCATGTTCTTTTTCCTCGTCGCGGTTATGGGCAAGGATGGCAGCCAGTTCAGGATCTTTGCACGCGTCAACGCGCTGGTTGTACCAGTCCACGGCCTCCAGTTCTTCCATCAGTGAAACTATGGCCCGGTGCATGTCCCGGGTTTCGCCGCTCAGTTCCTCAATGGGTTCGTGATAGCCTTCGTTTGCCATCGGTATTCTCCTGTCAGGATTTCATCAAGTCCGCCAAAGGGTTTGAAGTATGCAGATGGACGTCGGTCTGCGGATACGGGATATTGCAGCCGGCCGCTTCGAGTTCCAGCTTGCCCTGTTCCAGCAGGTCGCCCCAAACGGTCCAGTAATCTTCGGTTTTCGCCCAGGGCCGGACGGCAAAGTCCACACTGCTGTCGCCCAGGTTCAAGACGAAAATGCTGGTCTCCGGATCATCGAGGACTTTGGGATGGTTAGCGCAGATGCGCGTGAGCACTTCCCGTGCGACCTTGAGGTCATCGTCATAGCCGACACCAAATACCAGGTCGACACGACGCTGGTCGTTGGCGGTGTAATTGGTGATGGTATCGGCTGCGACCTGGCCGTTGGGAATGATAATCTGCTTGTTGTCCGGGGTCGTCATGATGGTGCTGAATATGCGCACCTCGTTGACTTTACCGGTCACGCCGGCCACTTCAACCACATCACCCTTGACGAAAGGCCGGAACATGACCAGCATGACGCCCGAGGCGAAATTGCCCAGCGAGTCTTTCAGGGCCAGGCCCACGGCCAGGCCTGCTGCGCCGACGACGGCAACCAGGGATGTGACCGGCAAACCAAGTGTATCCAGCGAGGCAAGGATAACGGCGACCAGCAGGATGGCGTAAACCACGTTGGCCAGGAAATTGATCAGTGTCGCATCAGCATTTTTGATCGTCATTAACTTCGTGACAAATGCCGTTATGCGCTTTGCAATCCACTTACCGATCAGGTAAATCACCAGCGCGAGGAAAATCTTGATCCCCCAGTTCGTCAGCATGGGGACAAGGTCTGCGTTGCTAAAGAATTCTTTGATGGCTTCCAATGTTCTCTCCAGGTTATTTCTTTTGCTTCAATTCGGGTTCAGGTCAGGTCTGTGCCCGGCTCGAGAAACTGCTCCATGTTGTCGGCGGCGCGCGCGATGTTCCTGATGGTGTAGTCCAGTTCGGCTTCACCGACATAGGCATAGGGCAGGTTCTCGCACATCTTGATGTACGGGGTGCCTTCCAGATCTCCCACCGCGAGGTAGCCGACCCTCTGGGTCAGGTTGATTCGCAAACACTTTTCAGCGCCAAGGTCCACCAGCGGCGCGACCGGTGTTTCCACGCGCAATACACGCCGGCCCTCACTGGTTTCCAGTTCTGCCAGGAATATACTCTGGCGGCGATTGCCGTCATCGATGGGGTATTCGAAGCTGATGATGAACGGCTCGTCGATCTGCAGTTCGTAGAGATCCATCATGTGCTTGCGGACTTCGGAAAATGTTTCCATTTGATTCTCCAGGTTGACCGGCGGCTCTATTTCGGCGCCAGCCTGACAGCGCCGTCGAGGCGGATGGTCGTGCCGTTCAGGTAAGGGCTTTCGATAATATTACCAGCCAGCACCGCGAATTCCTCGGAGCGCCCCAGCCGGGAAGGGAACGGGATGGATGCCGACAGCGATTCCTGGATGTGTTCCGGCATGCCGTCCACCATCGGCGTCCAGAAGATGCCCGGGGCGATCGTCATCACCCGGATTCCGAAGCGGGAAAGTTCGCGCGCCATGGGCAGCGTCATGCCGACCAGTCCGCCCTTGGAGGCAGAATATGCAGCCTGTCCAATCTGGCCTTCATACGCTGCGACGGAAGCGGTATTGATGATCACACCCCGTTCACCATCTTCCATCGTGTCTTCATGCTGCATCAGGTTGGCGGCGGCTTTGGCCACGTTGAAACTGCCGACAAGGTTGACGTTGATGGTGGTGCTGAACAGGGACAGGGGCATTGGAGCCTCGCGTCCCAGCACCCTGCCGGCGCCGATGATGCCGGCACAGTTCATGGCAACGTTCAGTCCGCCGTTGATCTCGGCGGCCCGCTCCACCGATTTGATCACACCTTCCTCAGACGTTACGTCGGTTCGAATATAGGTCGCGCCCAACTCGGCTTCAGCAGCCGCGCCTGCCTCGTCATTGACGTCCAGCATGACGGCTTTACCGCCATTGGCCAGAATATGGCGGGTCACTGCCAGGCCGAGGCCGGACACGCCGCCCGTTACCAGTGCTTTTACCTGGTTCAAACGCATGGGGAGCACTCCTTCAATTTGCTAAATAAAACTATAACCAGTTTACCTGTCAAAGAACGCTTTCGCTAAACTTCAATGGCAACGGCCACCGCCTCGCCGCCACCCAGGCACAGTGAAGCGACGCCGCGTTTCAGACCACGGCGCCTGAGCGCATGGATCAGCGTGACCAGGATGCGGGCGCCGGAAGCACCGATCGGGTGTCCCAGTGCGCAAGCCCCGCCGTTCACGTTGACCTTGGCGTGGTCCAGCCCGTTATCAGCCATTGCCGCCATGGTGACCGTCGCAAATGCCTCGTTGATTTCAAACAGGTCAACCTCATCCATTGACCAGCCGGCTTTTTCGACCACCCTGGCGATAGCGGTGGAGGGTGCGGTGGTGAACCATTCGGGCTCGTGGGCAAACGTTGCGTGTGCAACGATTCGCGCCAACGGTTCCAGGCCGCGCTTTTCAGCCTCATCGGCCGTCATCAGCACCATGGCTGCTGCGCCGTCCGAAATTTTGGAAGCATTGGCCGCTGTAACCGTGCCGTCTTTTTTGAAAGCAGGCCGCAATGTCGGGATTTTTCCGAGATTGCAGCGGTGAGGCTCCTCGTCTTCATGAAAAACGTGGTCTTCGCGGCGAACCGTCACAGTAACCGGGGCTATCTCATCCTTGAAGTCGCCTTCATGCAGGGCGCGCTGGGCGCGTTCGACCGAAGCGATGGCAAACGCATCCTGGTCGGTGCGCGAAAAATCGTACTTGTCCGCGCACATCTCGCCGAACATACCCATCATTTGCTGATCATACGGGCTTTGCAATCCGTCCCAGAACATATGGTCCAGCACCTGGTCATGGCCCATCCGCATGCCGCCCCTGGCCTTCGGTAACAGGTAGGGGGCGTTGGTCATTGACTCCATGCCGCCGGCAGCGACAATTTCCGAACTGCCGGCCTTGATTGCATCATGTCCGAGCATGACGGATTTCATTCCGGAGCCGCATACCTTGTTCACCGTCGTACAGCCGACCGAGGCGGGAACGCCTGCTTTCAGCGATGCCTGCCGTGCCGGCGCCTGGCCGAGGCCGGCCGGTAATACGCAGCCCATGATCACTTCACTGAGATCCGAGGGATCGAGGCCGGCTTGCTTCACCGCAGCTTCGATGGCCACCGCACCCAGGTCTGTTGTGCTGCTGTTGCTGAACTGGCCCTGGAAGGAGCCGATGGGTGTCCGCTTGGCGCCGACGATGACAACGGTACGATCAGTCATTCTCAATTCTCCATGAAAACAGGGTTAGTCATAAGACTACTTTTGTGTGGGCGATTTGCCGGCGGATCAATGCCTGCGGTCGCGTCCCGGGAACCGGTGAGTTTTGCCCATGTAAGGCATCTTCAGTTTACCCAGGATTTCAATCCGCTCCTCGGCCATCCGGTCGGCGGCCTGCCAGGTTGGAATTCCATCCCGTTCTGCGATGCTGAAGATCTTGCCCAGGTTGTAATAGATCGTCCGGGTCATGCGCAGCGCCCGCTCCCGATTCCAGCCCTCGAATTCAATCGAGACATTCATCAGGCCTCCAGCATTCACGGCATAATCCGGTGCATAGAGAATTCCGCGGGCTGCGAGTTCATTGCCGGCTTCGTTATTGGCCAGCTGGTTGTTGGCCGGGCCGGCGACGATTTTGCATTTCAGCCGCGGGATGGTTTCCTCGTTGATGATGGCTCCCAGTGCGCAGGGTGCGAAGACGTCGGCCTCGACATCGTATATCTCATCGGTTCCCACGGCTTCCGCACCGAGTTGTACGGCGTCGGCAAGAGAGTCCTGCATAATGTCGGTGATGAACACCTTGGCCCCTTCCTCGCGCAGTTGTTTGACGAGATGCAGGCCGACATGGCCGGCGCCCTGGATGGCAAAGCTGTAGCGGGACAGGTCTTCGTCGCCATAAACTTTTTGCAGTGCGGCTTTCATGCCCTGGATGGAACCGTGGGCGGTATATGGTGAGGGGTCGCCCGATCCGCCATGCGCCTGGTGAACGCCGACCACGTTTTCGGTTTCCTGGAAAATGAATTCCATGTCGTTCACATCGATCCCGACATCCTCGGCCGTAATGTAGCGGCCGTTCAGCGAGTCGATGAAACGGCCGAAGGCCCGGAACAGGGCTTCGGACTTGTCTTTCCTGGGGTCGCCAATAATGACGGCCTTGCCACCGCCCAGGTTGAGGCCGGAAACGGCCGCCTTGTAGGTCATGCCGCGGGACAGGCGAAGCACATCACGCAGCGCTTCTTCTTCCGTCGCATACGGCCACATGCGGGTTCCGCCAAGCGCCGGGCCAAGGGTGGTGTTGTGGATTCCTATTATGGCCCTGAGACCGGCATCCTTGTTGTGACAAAAAACGATCTGTTCGTGTTCGGATTCAAATACGGTGTCGAAAAGTTCCATGGTATTACCTCCGTGGTTACCCTTCTATTTTAGAAGATACCGCTATCGGCCAAGGCCTTTTTGGAGGTTTAATTGATGTGGATCGGGTGGGCGCGAAGGGGGTTGTTTCCTGCGCGCCCGCCCGTCACGGTTCAGGGTTGTTCGATCTCAATTCCGTCCTCGTTTAGCACCTTGACAGGCATGCCGAGAGCTTCCAGTTCCGGCAGGAGCACGGGGATGTCACCGACCACGATGACGGCCATGTTTTCCGGTTCGATCAGGCGGGCCGCCAGACTGTTCAACGTTTCACGATCTGTCTCGAGCATCAGGCTTTTTTGCTGCGTGCGATAGTCAAGCGGCAGGTCATAGCGCAATATCTGCGCCAGCAGGCCCAGCTTGGCGCCGGGCGTTTCGTAACTGCGCGCATCCCTTTGCCCAATGGCGCTCTGCATGAAGGCATACTCTTCCTCACTCATGCCGTTCGTGCTGAAATTTTCCAGCTCACTGATGACTTCTGTTATCGACGCGGCAGTCGCTTCCTTGTTCACTTCCGATGAAACACGGAAGCTGCCCAGTTCAGGGCCCCCGTTGAATCCGCTGTAGATGCCGTAGGTATACCCTTTTTCTTCGCGAAGATTCAGGTTGATACGGCTCTCAAACGTTCCGCCAAGGTTGAAGTTCATCAGGTTAGCCAGGTAATAGTCACCCAGTGCGTCATATCTGATCGAGGGGTGGGCCATTCGCAGGCTGGATTGGGCGGCGCTTTCCTTGTTGACCAGGTAAATGGTCCGGCCGCTGATTTCCGGCAGGTCTTCTATGGCTTCACGGAACACTTCGGAGGTTTCCAGCGCGCCCAATGCCTCCAGGCTTGCCAGCAATTCTTCCTGGGGCACGCTGGTGCTCACCAGCACGCCTTGCAGATGACTGGGTATGTGGGCGGCGTAAAAACTTTTCACATCGGCCAGGCTGATGCTCTCAACGGTTGAGGGCAGGCCGGACCCGGGATAGGAGAGCGGGTGCTCAGGCCCCGCCAGCACGGCGCCGGTGGCACGTTCAGCCAGCGCAGAACCGGACTTCCTGGCCTGCATCAGCGACTCCATCAACTGTGCCTTGACCCGGTTGAAATCTTCCTCGGTGAAGGCCGGTTCCAACATCCGCTCCATCATGAGATTCACACCGGCATCAAGATGTTTGCTCAGCACGTTGAGCGAGACCGTGGTTTCGTACTGTCCTGAAGAAACCCCCACCGACGCGCCGATCCGTTCCAGAGCCTCACTGAATTCGGCTGAACTGCGCTGGAGCGTCGTTTCGGCCATGAGATTGCTGGTCAGACTCGCCAGGCCGGCTTTGCCGGGCGGCTCGTCCCGCTGGCCCATCGCGAAAACTGCCTGGATGGTCACCGTGGGCGTCTCGGTATTGGGAACTGCCAGCAGGCGCACTCCATTGGCCAATTGTGTGTCCCAGATGGGAGGCAGATCGACCAGCGGGTTTGCCTGCGGCAGGGGTTGCTCGCTACGGTCAAAATCATCCTGCCAGGTTCTCAGCTCGGGAGGGGTTTCCGGTTTGGAGGGCGATACGGTTGGCAGCACGGGAGCAGGCGCCGTCGCGATGGAGTGGAAGTCAAAATTTTGCGGTTTCGCCGCCAGTTCAGGTTGGCCGTTGGGGACCACGCTCAGTATGACCGCCGGCTGGTCTTCGATGTACTGCGCGAATGCCCGGACCACGTCTTCGCTGGTCACGTTTGCATAGCGTTCAATGTCATCGGTCGCTGTCTTCGGGTCGTCGCTGAATACCTGGGCGAACGCCAGATTGCTGACTTTCCCGGCAACACTCTGCATGCCGAACACCTGTCCGGACTCAAAGCCGGCAATGAACTTCTGCAAATCGTCCTCGTTAACACCACGTTCAGTGAATTCGCGCATGGTCGCGCGGACTTCCTGTTCCATATCCGCCAGCGTTTCGCCGGAGGCCGGGTTCTGGATCACGATGAAAGCCATCTCGCAGGCCAGCTCCCGGCAGGCGTGACTGACGTATGCGCTGACGGCGCGGCCGGTCTGCACCAGTCGCTGGTAGAGCAGGGAGGCCTTGCCCATGCCAAGAATCTTGGTGGCCGCATCCAAAGGGGCTTCGTCAGGGTGCTGCAGGTAAACGGTCGGGAACAACATGGCGATGGCCGGAAGGTGAATATTGTCCTCGAGCGTGACGTAGCGGTCCTGTTCCAAACTGCCGGGTTGCGGCTCGAGCTTGTCAACCTCGGGGCCGCGCGGAATGGGGCCGAAATACTTGGCAATCCACTCCAGGGTCTTCTCCCGATCGATGTCCCCGCCGATCGTCAGGGTGGCGTTGTTGGGTCCGTACCAGCGCAGGAAAAAGCGCTTGAGGTCATCCAGGTCTGCGGCGTCAAGGTCTTCGATCCAGCCAATGACCGGCCAGGAATACGGATGGTCCGACGGATACAGGTTTTTCATCATGGTTTCGCTGGTGCGGCCGTACGGCTGATTATCGATCCTTTGCCCGCGTTCGTTTTTCACCGCAGCGCGCTGGACTTCGAACTCTTCCTGGCTCACGGCCTGCAGCAACAGGCCCATGCGGTCGGCTTCCAGCCACAGCGCTGTTTCCAACTGGTTGACCGGCATGGTCTCGTAGTAGTTGGTCCGGTCAGAGTTGGTCGATCCGTTCAGGGTTCCGCCGGCATTGGAAATGATCTTCGAAAACTCACCCTCTTCCACGTTGGCTGAACCTTCGAACATCATGTGCTCGAAAAAGTGGGCAAAGCCGGAACGGCCGGGTTCCTCCCGGGCCGAGCCGACGTGGTAGGTGACATCGACATGCACCATCGGGTCGGAATGATCTTCATGCAGGATGACGGTCAGGCCGTTGTCGAGCTGGTACTTGCTGAATTCGATTGAGAAGCTATCAGGATCACCGGTGAAGTCTTCCACCAGCGCAACTCCGTCCGGAAGCGGGGTTGCAGGAACAAACTGGGTGATTTCCGCTGGCGCTCCAGTGGGAGACTGCTCGCAAGCAGCCAGCAGGGATACGAATAGCAATAAAATCAGCTTTTTGGTCATATGAAGATCCTGGTTTCGATGAAATAACTGGAAAGCGGGTCATTATACGACCTGAAATTGGAGGCAAGAGTTCAAAGAACTAAAAATTGAAAAAAGACGGCGGCCTTGCAGGAAATCGGAGGCCGGAATAAGTTGCGGCAGAGGACCCGTAGATCCGCTGCCGCGTTGTCCCGACACACTTCGTCGGGTGGCGAGTTTTTCTGCCATCCCGTGCGTGTAGAAGCAAATCCTATGCTCCCCCTCCTATTACCACTAGAATACGCCCCAATTCGCAATTATGCAAATATGGCTAAATACAATATCGTTCAAAATGCCCAGGGCATCCCCTTTTTATGGGGTTCATGCCATGGTTTAGTTCACTGAAGCTCATCTGTCGTTACAATACGGGGATCAGAGAAGGAACCAAACCATGAGCCAAGCTGCTGACCAGATTCCCCAGGCAGGTGCAGAAACTGCCACGCCATTGCGTTTTGTCACGGCGGCTTCACTGTTCGACGGCCACGATGCTGCGATCAACATCATGCGCCGCCTTATCCAGGCGCAGGGCGCGGAGGTCATTCACCTTGGTCATAACCGCAGCGTGCTGGATATCGTGCGCGCCGCGATCCAGGAGGATGCGGATGCCATCGCGATCTCTTCGTACCAGGGTGGGCACATCGAATTTTTCAAATACATGGTTGATTTGCTGCGGCAGCGCGGTTCCGGGCACATCCGCATCTTCGGAGGTGGAGGCGGCACGATCACATTGGACGAAAAAGTTGAGTTGGAAGCTTACGGGGTTGAGCGCATCTATCACCCGGACGATGGAATGGGCATGGGACTGGTGGAGATGATCGAGGACGTGGTGCATCGTGCTGCCGGCCACCGCGTTCCAACCGGATATCCCGGTCAACTGGATCCGGAAAACGATAAACACATCGCCAACGTCCTCTCGGCGCTGGAAGACGAAATGTTTGGAGATGCCGAGCTCAAAATGAAGCGCCGTGAGTGGCAGGGCAGGGAAACGCAGGCCCCGGTGATTGGTATCACTGGTACCGGCGGCGCCGGCAAGTCCTCGGTGACCGATGAACTGCTCAACCGGTTTGCACAATACTTCCCAAAAATGCGTATTGCAGTACTGGCGGTTGACCCAACACGGCGACGCACCGGCGGAGCCCTCCTGGGCGACCGCATCCGGATGAATGCATTGCGCAATGAGAAGATCTATATGCGCAGCATGGCAACGCGCCGGGCTAACCTTTCAACCTCAGCAATACTTCACGACGCCATTGCTTTCCTCAAATCAGCCGGTTTCGACCTGGTCATCGTGGAAACTGCCGGCATCGGGCAGTCCGATTCTGAAATCGTCGACATGGTGGATTTTCCCGTTTACGTGATGACCAGCGACTTCGGCGCCCAGAGCCAGCTGGAAAAAATCGACATGCTGGATTTTGCCGAGCTCGTGGTGCTGAACAAGTTCGATAAGCGCGGTGCGGAGGATGCCTTGCGAGACGTGCGTAAGCAATGGAAGCGTAACAAGCTCCACTTCCATGCCAGCGATGACGATGTGCCCGTTTTTCCGACCATCGCAAGTCAGTTCAACGACCCCGGGCTGACCTGGATGTTCGTCAAGCTGTGCAGCCTGCTGAAAAAGAAGCTGGATCTGCCGGACGATGGCTGGACGCCCGAAGTGGACACGTCAGTTAAGACGCCCACGGCAACCGTTCTGATCCCCGGTCAGCGCACCCGTTACCTGGCGGAGATCGCCGAGCAAGGCAGGAAAATAAACCAGGACATCATCCGCCAGGCGGACGCCGCCAGCAAAGCGCAAAACTATTACGAATCGCTCAAAGCGCTGCAGGACGAACTCCTGCCCGAGCCCTTCGCCCGTTACGTCTCCTTCGCCCTCAGAAATGCAGGGGCGGATTCATCCGCGATTGGGACCAGTCCAGATTCCAGCGACACCGCTCCTGCAGCAAAAACTGACCGTTCACTGATATTGCTCCGCCAGCGCTACGACAGCGCCATCAGCGAACTGAGCGATGACGCCATCCAGTTACTCCGTGGCTGGCCGCAACGCAAGAAAGGCCTGCGCACCGAACAATACCGGTACGAAGTTCGCGGCCGGGACGTCACCGGTGAAAACTACCGGAAATCACTGAGCCGCCTGATGATCCCCAAAATCGGCATGCCAAGAGATGCTGACTGGGGTGAGCTGCTCAGCTTCCTGATGCGCGAGAACTTACCCGGCGGCTACCCCTACACCGCAGGTGTGTTCCCCTATCGCAGGGCAGGTGAAGACCCGATCCGCATGTTCGCCGGTGAGGGTACTCCGGAACGTACCAACCGGCGTTTCCACCTGCTGGCGCATGGTCAGCCAGCTGTTCGACTCAGTACGGCTTTTGACTCCGTCACCCTGTACGGCGAAGATCCGCACACAAGACCTGACATCTACGGCAAGGTCGGTAACTCCGGTGTCTCGATCGCCACGCTGGATGACCTGAAAAAGCTGTACTCCGGCTTCGACCTGTGTTCGCCTTCCACATCGGTTTCCATGACCATCAACGGCCCCGCACCGATGATCCTGGCCTTCTTTATGAACGCCGCCATCGACCAGCAAGTGGAGCTTTACCTGCACAAGCACGGCAAGTGGGAGGGGGCAAAGAAGAAAATCGAAGCGTATTTCGGCGGCCGTCTCCAGCCGCACTACCATGGTGATTTGCCGGACGGCAACAACGGCCTCGGCCTGGCCCTGCTGGGCATAACCGGCGACAAGCTGGTTGACGCCGAGACCTATGCGAAGATCAAGGCAGAGACGCTGACCAAAGTGCGGGGGACCGTGCAGGCGGATATCCTCAAGGAAGACCAGGCCCAGAACACCTGCATATTCTCCACCGAGTTCGCGATGCGCATGATGGGCGATATACAGCAGTTCTTCGTCGACCACGGCGTGCGTAACTTCTACAGTGTGTCGATTTCCGGTTACCACATCGCCGAGGCAGGCGCGAACCCGATCAGCCAGCTGGCCTTCACGCTGAGCAACGGCTTTACCATCGTAGAGTATTACCTCGCGCGCGGCATGGACATCGATAAATTCGCGCCCAACCTGAGCTTCTTCTTCAGTAACGGCATGGACCCGGAATACACCGTGATCGGCCGGGTGGCCCGGAGGATCTGGGCCCGGGCCATGCGCGAGCGTTACGGCGCCAGTGCGCGCAGCCAAAAGCTGAAATACCACATCCAGACCTCGGGCCGCAGCCTGCACGCGCAGGAAATCCAATTCAACGACATTCGTACAACCTTGCAGGCGCTGTATGCACTGTTCGATAACTGCAACAGCCTGCACACCAATGCCTACGACGAGGCGATCACCACGCCGACTGAAGAATCGGTGCGAAGAGCTGTCGCTATCCAGATGATTATTAACAAGGAACTCGGTCTGAACTTCTGTGAAAATCCGTGGCAAGGCAGTTTCATCGTCGATGAATTGACCGACCTGGTCGAGGAGCAGGTATACCAGGAATTTGAACGGATCTCGGAGCGCGGCGGCGTGCTGGGCGCGATGGACACCATGTACCAGCGCAGCAAGATCCAGGAAGAAAGCCTGGTCTACGAGAGCATGAAACACGACGGCACCTTGCCGATCGTCGGCGTCAACACCTTCCTGCCAAAGGACGGCCACGGCGAAGTGGGTGCGATCGAATTGATGCGCAGTTCCGGACTGGAAAAGAACCAGCAGGTTGCGAATGTCGAAGCGTTCCGCGAAGCGCACCGCCAGGAAGGTGAGCCGCGCATCAAACAACTGCAGCTAGTGGCGCGGGACCGAAAAAATACCTTCGAAGCGTTGATGGAAGCAGCGAAGGCATGCAGCCTGGGGACAATGTCTCACTCGCTTTATGATGTGGGGGGGGAGTACCGGCGCAATATGTAGGTTCCGGCGGACGGGTAGATGCCTGATATTTACCCGGTCAGTTTGCGTACAGCAGTTTGGGAATTCGGCCCGAAACGACCTTGCTTTACCAGTTTGTTCAGGAGTATTGGCCAGAGTTGCAGGCTGAACTGGCCAGCCAGGGAAAATTCTTACCGGCGTATGTCACCAGGGAATTTGAAGCGTATCTGAAGTCCGGGAGGCTTGAATATGGCTTTCTGCGGGTGCGGTGTGAGACCTGCAATGATGAGAAGCTGGTGGCGCTCAGTTGCAAACGACGCGGTTTCTGTCCCAGTTGTGGAGCTAGGCGGATGGCGGATAGCGCGGCCTTGCTTGTCGACCAGATACTGCCCAATCAACCCATGCGGCAATGGGTGCTTAGTGTGCCATTTCCGCTACGACGCATGTCATATTTGGACCACTGGATTTCATATCCAGGTTAGTTTTACTGGTTCCGAAACCAAGGGTCAACCCCACCCGTTTTCACGGAGTATTTGCGCCTAATAGTAAATATCGCGCAATGGTGACACCGGCCAGGCGTGGCAGACCTAAAAAGTGTAATTCAGTTGATGAGGCCGACCGAACACCTGCCGAAAAACGTGCCTCGATTGCATGGGCATAGAGATTAAAGCGTGTTTTCAGTATCGATATCGAAACTTGCGATAAGTGCAGTAGTAACGTCAGGGTCATCGCCAGTATTGAAGACCCCGCAGTGATCAGGACCATACTGGCTTACTTGGATAAAAAAGGGGTAAATACTGCTGACAGCCAATTGCCGGACTGCCGGGCTTCGCCAGGCTCATTATCGGATTCACTGATTTGAGCGAATGAATCCAACCCTGGTTTTGACTTAACGCCTCAAACCTCTGCTGGCGGCAGGTTTTCTACGCCCAGATGTCGGAGTTGGCGTGACATGGATTGGTGAAGAGATAGATTTCAGCCTACACCAATCTAATGGCGCGACGAGTCGCTGAAAGTCAGACAATATATTGATGAAAATCGCGTTCCAATACATCTGGGTTCCTGGCAATATGGCTTTAATGCTACCTATACCCACGGAAAGAGTAGATTTTCCAAACGCTAACGGCGGACTGAATAATGCAAGATCCGGGGTTATTGGTTACCTGTACCTGGTACCGGAATCGCGAACAGTTTTTGCAACGGCAGCGAATCAATCGGCGTGTGGCCCCATGCCGACACAGAAAATTCAGAAGGTGTGTAACTGAAGATGGCGTGATCCGGATCTGAAAAATCGAAGCGGGCGGTCCCACCACTTTCCCGGACCACGCTGTCCGGATCGAACTCTCCGTAATTCATTCCATAAGGTGAAACGAATTCAAACTCCAGCGTGTTTTCGGTTTGTACGCCCTGACCGACGAGGAAAATGGGGTTGCCCAAAGTATCGTAAGTATACCAATAGACTACGGCCGTTGGTGATCCGTCCGCCACCTTGCCAAACTCCATGGAAAATCCGTGGCCGCTCTGCTCGGAGCTGTACCAGGAACCGGAATATTCCAGACCTATTACAGGATCGTCCTTAATCGAAGAGCCGCCCAGTTCGGTAAATCCATTGTCATATATCCGGACGTAGTCGATGAGCATTTCAGCCGGCATGGCGGCCGTAATCTGGTCGCTGCTCAGCAATCCCGGGTAAGTCCCGCCGACGGCTACGTTAAGGATCATGAAATGCGGTTGATGAAACTCGCTGCAGTCGGTGCAGGAATCTGACGTAATATTGAAAGCCCATATCTGTTCACCGTCCAAATACGTGGTAACCAGGCTCGGGGTCCAGTTCATGCTGAAGATATGAAACCCATCATCAAGGCGGGTTGGGGAATTGAGAGTCTTACCATAGTAGACGTGGTTTCCGTTATCTTCCCAATGTGCTGTAGAACCGACATACTGATTAACAATACCAGCGGAAATTGCCGCGGAATTCCCCATTTCCATGATGTCCAACTCTCCACAGAAGGGCCAGCCAACCTGGCTGAAATCATTCCCCAACGTCCAGAATGCAGGCCATAATCCATCGGCCAGATCAGGGATCTTGATGCGCGCCTCGATCCTGCCGTACTTGAAGGTGAGCTTGTTTTCCGTCCTGACACGGGCCGAGGTAAAGCCGCGCCCGGTGTCGCCTGCCGTGGTTTCCCGGACTGTAATAACCAGGTTGCCGTTTTCGATACGGACATTTTCCGGAGTGTTCGTATATTCCTGTAACTCCTCGTTGCCCCAACCCCCTGCGCCAATGTCGTAGGACCATACGGCCGGATCCGGGGAAGTACCGGAGTCGAATTCGTCACTCCAGATCACTTGCCCATAGGCCGTGCCGACGGAGCTGGCAAACAGCCAGACGAGGGTTGCGGTTCTTGAAAGAAATTGCATTGGCTTGGTATATGACACGTAATTTAGCAATCAAAATCAGTCCACCCTGCAAAAATGCAGGGTGGACTGAGCTAATTATGTGCTTGTCTTGCTAGCGAATTTTGCCTTAGTCAGTACTCGGAAAATTCTTGTCAGCCGCTATGCCAAATAATTTGACCAGGGGCAAATTTTCAATGGGAGTTGTATGGCCCCATTCGCTCTCTGAAAATGCCGAAGGCATGTAGCTGAACGTAGCATTATCAGCATCTGCAAACACAAAAACAGCCGTTCCGCCATCCGGGCGTTCCACGGTAGTTGGATCGAAATCGCCGTATATCATGCCGATCGGTGAAACAAAGATGACTTCTAACTGCTGACCGTCAGGAACCCCGGTGCCAACCATAAAAATGGGGTTGCCCATGCTGTCGAAGGTATACCAGTAAATAACGGCAAGGGGCGATCCGTCCGTCGCCACTCCAAACTCCATGGAAAACCCATGACCGCTCTGGTCAACGTTATACCAGCTTCCGGAATGTGCCGGGCCAATTTCAATGGAATCAAGAATCACGTTGTCATACAGAGCAGAAGCTGTTGCCCAGCTCTGGCCGAGATCTGTGGACGAATCGTTGTAGAAACCGAATTGCAGCAGTTCACCGATATATTCAGCAGGGATACTGAACTCGATATCCTGGGCAGCCGTCGTCACGTTTTCGGGTGTCGTGGCAACAGGAGGCATGGTTATGACGGTCTCAAACAATACCGTGGCAAAACTCGAGTCGCTTTGTCTCAGGATTTTCACAAACGCTCCAGTGACTTCCCCGTTCGCGGGCGCGCCATAGCGATCCTGCGCAACATCGAAAGAAAATCTGAACTTGCCGGCGCTTTCAACGGTCTTTTCCTGGAAAACCAGCGTGCGCTTGCAACTCCCCGCTTCGGGGTCGTAGTACTGATCGCCGTAGACCCGCAGCATGTTGTTCAGTACAACCGGAGCGCCGTCGTCTGTCGCCCAGGCAGGAACCTCGAGCCCGGCACGGAAATACGAGTCGCCCTGGCCAACGTCATTGCTGGCGGTCCAGTAGTTTCGGTTCTCCTGCTCGTAATCACTGGGATCGCCATCATCGTAAGGGCCGAATTCGAAGGTCGGTTCACCAACGCAGGTATCACCTGCAAAGGTCTGGTTATACCAGGTCCAGTTGTTTCCGATCAGTACCTGGTCTTGCACGCGGTCTTCAAAATCGTCGCTGAACACGGGCTGGGCCGCGACCTGGCTACTGAAGGCCCCCAGCGCAATGATGCTGCCGCACAATATTGATAAATGTCTAACTGAGAATTTCATGGTAATTTCCTTTAATTCGAAGAAATTAATTATTAAGAATTTCGACCTTTAGAAGTCGTAACGGAATTTTACACCATACGAACGCGGGGATGCGTAGCTGGACTTGATATATCCTGGGCCCTGGTCGGCCCAAACAACGGTCCGCTTGTCGAATGCGTTGTATACATACAGTTCCATACCCCAGCTCTTTTCATCGTTGATCAACCGCAGTGATCCATTCACAACGGTGTAAGCTTTCTGGCCACTGTGGAACGGACCCTCGTCGAAGTTGTTATCCTGGAAGAATATTTCACTCTGCCAGTGGACCGTGGCAACCGGACTCAAACGCAGCCCGTTATCAAAATACCAGTTATGTTCACCAGTAAGAGTGGCTGACCACTTGGGTGACCAGGGCAACTGATTACCCTTCCAGTTGGTGGGCCTTTGATTGGGCGCGTTGGGGTCGGTGTTTTCTTCCTCGGGCGGACATTCAGTAAGACCGAACAAAGCCCGTTCAAAACAGAACCAACCGTCGCCAGCAGGCAGGTCCTTGATCTCGGCATCGAGATACGCGACCCAGCCGTACAGACGGCCGCCATCGTAAGGGGCCCAGTCGAATTCAATTTCCACACCGCTGATATCCGACTTGGCAATATTGGTGGTCAGATTGGTTCCAATATCGTTGCCGCTGTTGATACTCTCACCCACGACGGCATAGAAAGTGCGCTGCATGTCATCGTACGTGCTGTAGAAAATATTACCCAGCAGGTTGAAGTCATGTTCCGGAAAGGTAGACTTGAAACCCAGTTCAAAAGTCGTCACCTCTTCAGGATCATAGTCGAAAGTCGTGAAATTCCCGCACTCGCAGGTATCCACATTGTCACCAAATCCGCCGGCTTTGTATCCGGTGGCTACATAGCCGTAGACAAACGTGTCATCAGTGGCGAGATAGTCAAATCCTACCCTCCAGGTTCCCTTGTTCCACTTTGCCTCGTGGCTGTTGTCGGTACCGGGCACGCGGTTCGTAAAGTCTGCTCCCAGGGTGCCGTCACTGGGTCCAAGGTCATCCGATTGATAGTATTCAGTCCAGTACGGCACATCAAATCCGTAATAAGGAACGCCGGGGCCGGTGAAAGTCCAGCTTTCATACCAGAACGTGTTGTCCGGATCTTCGGAATACAGCCCGGGGTTGGTCCAATAGCCAATGGTGTTGTGGGTCGAGCCGTTCCGGTCTGCCTTCTTGTCCCAGGTATGGCGGTAACCGAAGGTCAAATTCAGCCGGTCATTGACGCTGTAGTCAAATTGGGCGAATACAGCCTTGGAATCAACCGTTCTTTCGGGCTGAACGAAAGACTGCGCCAACGGGCGGATAAAACCGCAACAAAAAGGAATTTCCACGTTGAACTTGATCGCGTTGTCTTCTTTCAGGTAGAAAAATCCGCCCAGCCACTGCAGATCTGAATCTGATTCCGATTTGAAAATCAGGTCATGAACCGTCGATTTATAGCGTGAATACTCTGTTTCCAGCGCGAGATCTTCAAAAGGCTGGCGCGCCGCCGGTTCAAATCCCAGGTCGATATAGGCTTGCGGATCTCTGATCAGTACGCCATCAATGCCGCCAAAAAGCGAACCCGCAATGTTGATGCCGTAGCCCGGATGCTCCACATCAGGAAACGCCCCCGCATCCTGATCGAAGAGTTGCGAGCGATCCTGTTTGGAGTAAGCAAAGCGATATTCAACGGAGAAATAGTCTGTTGCGTCCCAGAGAAACTCTGACCGGAACGTCTTGATCGACATGTCCATCTCACCGGGTGTGTTGATGCTGACGTCAAATTCGTCCCCGTCACAAGCAAAGAATGTGCCTTTCGCTTTTTGACAATCTTTCAAAAAGGGCACGCCCGGACTGTTGTCCTGAAATTGTTCGTAGGTCAGCAGCCAGTCAATCGTGTCAGTCGGATTCCACCGCATACCCAGGCGACCGGCCCAGCGATCTATGCTGCCATAGGCATTTGAATCACTTTGCGGACGATTTCTGCGTTGATCCGTATTGGGAATACCATCGGCTGGAACATCATATGGGCCATCGGTATTACCGTCGAGATCAACGTCCCAGTTAAGATCGTAAACATCCATTTCCTGGTTCAGATACGTATCGGCTTTCTGAGCCATGAACGATGCGCGAAATGCCAGGGATTCAGTAGCGGGTATGTTCAACCAGCCGCGGAATGCCTTATTCGAATAATTGCCCAACTCAACTTCTGCTGAACCCGCGAATTCTTCAAACTGAGGCCTCGAGGTGACGATATTAATCGTGCCGGCAGTCGAGTTGCGGCCAAACAGGGTTCCCTGGGGGCCGCGCAGAATATCGATCCGCTCTACGTCGTAAAGCAAGGCCAGGCCACCCTGGGGGCGTGGCGAATACAGTCCGTCTATGTGAATTCCAACGGTCGGATCGCCTAACTCTGTGAAGTTATTTGAGGTAATGCCGCGAATTGCAATCTGAACGCCGGAGTCCGAAGGTGACAGACCAACCTGCATGTTTGGCACCAACTGGCCGATATCAACGATGTTGGCTACGCCCTCGCGATTGAGCGTGTCCTGGTCGAATGCAGAAACGGCCAGTGGCGTTACCATCAAGGCTGTTTCACGCCGGGTGGCGGTAACGACTATTTCTTCTATCAGTTCGTCGTATTCTTCTTGCGCCCAGGCAGTTGGGATCAACGTTGTGCCGATCAAAACTGTGAAGAGAATTAGATTAAGCGCCTGCTTTGCCATTCTGTTTTCCTCCGCCCTGAGGGCGACTGTGCTATTCAAAGGATTCTTGTACTGTGAACTGTACGCAAACGCCAAAATGAAGCAACAGGAAATCGCAGAGGGGGTGCTAACAGTCATGGCCTCCTTTAAAAGCTGGAACGGTGATAAATGCCATGGAAACAGATATTTAATGACCGATGTTTTAAAAAAAGAAATGAATTTCAATGGGTTCATTGTTTCTGACTGGGATGGCGTTGACTACCTTTCGGAGGATTATTTCGACGCGGTCGCACTGGCGGTTAACGCCGGTATCGAAATGTTCATGGTGTCTGAAACATGGTAGTTTATCGCTGCGCTCAGGCGTCACGTAAAGCGCGGTTCAGTCGCCATGGACCGGATAGATGACGCCGTTCGCCGGATCCTGGCCGTGAAAATTGCGTTCGGTTTATTTGAAAAGCCGGGTCCCGAAAAACGAACCTGGTCAAAACATGAAAGTTTTGGCTCCGCAGAGCATCGCGCCATCGCGCGCGAAGCCGTTCGCAAAATCGCTGGTCCTGTTGAAGAAAGAAGACTCGGTCCTGCCGCTGAACAGGAATGCACGAATCCTGGTAGCCGGGAAGAATGCCCATAACAGGGGCCACCAGTGCGGCGGATTCAGCATCGCCTGGCAAGGTACTTCCGGCAACGAATTTGTGGAAGGCAGCACATCCGTCTGGGAAGGTATCCGCGAAGCAGCTACCGGCGCGACGTTGAGTACCGAGGCAAGTGGCGCTGATGCTGATCCGGAGCAACACGATATCGCGATTGTCGTCATCGGTGAACGGCCTTACGCAGAAGGCATGGGCGATATTCACAGCGGGGACCATGATTTTCATGGCAAGCTGTCCTTTTCCTGGCCGGATCTTGCCAGTGACGGTACTGACCGGAACAAAAACCGCGTCAGTCCATTGTTTCCGCCAGGATACGGACTGACTTATGCAAACTAAAAATAAAGGAGCCGAACGGATGGCCATTCTGAAAACCTTCTTATCCGAACGCCCGGCAAAAGCCGGCATGCTGGTACTGATCATGAGTGGGCTATTTGTTAGCTGCGCTCTTTCAGCAGCTGACACTGTGCAGGACGAAGCCGTCTTTGACGGGAACAATGTACCGCCCTGGCGTCTTTTTGTCGGCAGCAACAGTAACTGGAGCGTTCCTGTTGAAGGACCTGTCACCACTTCGTACAAAAGCAAAGTGATAACCGTAAGGGTAGTTGACAACAAAGCCAGAGACGACGCTTACCAGGCCGAATGGAACGGGGGCCTCGGCCAAGTCTACTGGCAGAGTGACACACCCCGCGATTTCACTGATCTGGCCGCTCAAGGCGGGGCCCTGAGCATCATGGTTCGGATTGATAAAAAACCGAAAAAATCCGTCGACCTGAAAATGGATTGCGGCTATCCCTGCACCGGCTCTTTGAATATGACTAAATTATTCAAGGCAGTTCCGGAAGGCCAATGGTTCAGGATGAGTCTGAAACTGAGCTGCTTTGAAGAAGCCGGGGCAAATCTTGGCCACATACTGGCACCCCTTGTGATAGCTACGAAAGGTGACTTCACGATGAGTTTTGCCGATGTCAGATTGCTGGTGAACCCTCCTCCGGAATCCCTGATCGCCTGCGGCTAGAAAAAACGCCTGGCCGATATTGGATCAGGCGCTTGCCGCGGTCACACCGACTTTGCGACGCCGCCGTTCGAGTTCCTGCCGGACTTCATGTGCTTTTTACTCGGTCAACGCAATAATGCCGCCAAAAATAACCCGCATCAGGGTTCCCGGCTGAGAGTGGTTGTACCGGTCCAAGAGCGATACCCTCCACGAAAAGTCAGTTAAATTGTACTTGCTTAGCAGGGAATTGCGGATTCTGCAGAGTAGCCCGGTGGGGCATCGAAAAATGTGGACAGGCTGCTTGCATAGCGATTAAATCTGCTTGAGGTGACTGGAATGAAAAGGTTCAAGAATATTCTTTGCGTCGTCCCCGGGACAGGCTCGGGTAAATACGCCCTGAAACGAGCCGTCTCGCTGGCGGAAGTCAACCAGGCAGAACTGACGGTAATCAGCGTGATGACGCCCGTGTCGGTTGGAATGGGGATTCCAGACGGTGGTCCAATCTCTGTTGACTTGCAGGCCGCCGCGTTGAGCGTCCGCAAGGAAGCGCTTGAAAGCCTGGTAAAGCCTGAACGCGGCCGGATGAAGATCCACAGCCGGATCCTGGTCGGGGTGCAATTTCTGGAGGTTATTCGGGAAGTGCTGAGTAATGAGCGCGACCTGGTGATCAAGGCCCCCGAAGTCCAGGACTGGCTGGGCCTCCGCGTGGGCAGCGAGGATATGCACCTCCTGCGCAAGTGCCCCTGCCCGGTCTGGCTGGTGAGACCAGGGCCGAAGAAATCATACCGATCCGTGCTGGCGGCAGTCGATGTAAACGATGCAATTCCACCAGAGGAATTAAAGACACGACAATCAATTAATCAGCAGATCGTTGAACTGGCCAGTTCCGTTGCACTGGCTGATTTCGCCGAGTTGCATATCGTGCATGCCTGGCAGCCGGTGGGTGAGGACACCAGGGCCGCCATCCTGGAGTATCTGCCAAGGACCAAGCTGGATGCGTACATCGCCAGGCTCGTGCAGCAACGGGAGGATGGCTTACTGAAACTGATGAAGACGGTGACCAATGACCTGGAGCCTGAAGTGCTCGACTACCTCAAGCCCCAATCCCACCTGTTGAGAGGTCGGCCACGCAAGGAAATTCCTGCTTTGGCCCGGAAACTGGAAGCCGACCTGGTCGTGATGGGAACCGTGGCCCGAACCGGCATTCCCGGCCTCATCACCGGCAATACCGCCGAATCGATTCTGAGCCAGATCGAATGCTCTGTCCTGGCCGTGAAACCCCCGGGTTTCCAAACCCCGGTGACGCTTGATGGATACCGGTAGCCTCACCTTTTCTTTCTTTGTGATTTTTACCGGGGCGGCGATCTTCGCCTCCCTGGCCCTGTATACACGCCAGCCCCTGATCATCGCCTATATAGCCCTCGGCGCCTGCATCGGGCCCTACGGCCTGTCCATGGTGACTGACCTCAGCCTGTTATCGGAAATTGGTCATACGGGCATCATTTTCCTGCTGTTCCTGCTGGGCCTCGACATGCAGCCCCAGGCCCTGTGGTCCACCCTGCGCAAGTCAATGGTGGTTGCGGTGTTCAGCTCCGCAATATTCCTGGCCATAGGTTTTGCCGTGGCTTACCTGTTTGGCTACTCCACCACGGAGGCTCTGATCATTGGTGCAGCGATGATGTTTTCCTCCACCATCATCGGCATCAAGTTGCTGCCCACCACGGTGCTGCACCACCGCCATATCGGTGAGTTGATGATCGGCCTGCTACTCCTTCAGGACCTGCTTGCAATCATCGTGCTCATGGTGCTGCTCAGTGCCTCCTCGGGCAGTTTTGAGAACATCAGCAGGGAGTTGACGATTTCGCTGTTGAGCCTGCCTTTGCTGGGGGCCGTCGCACTGCTGGTGGTGCGCTATGTCCTGCTCCCGTTGATCACCCGCTTCGACCGATTCCACGAGTATATTTTCCTGCTCGCCATCGGCTGGTGCCTGGGGTTGGCGGAAGGCGCAAGTGCGCTTGGGCTTTCCGAGGAGATTGGCGCCTTTATCGCCGGCATCACGATCGCCACCAGCCCGATCGCTCAATACATCGCAATAAGCCTGAAGCCCCTGCGAGACTTTTTCCTGATTCTGTTTTTCTTCGCGGTGGGCGCCCGATTTGATCTTGCCGTGCTGAACCAGGTTCTGGTACCAGCTCTCGTTCTCGCTACTCTGGTGCTGGCCCTGAAACCAGTGGTCTTCCGTTTTCTGCTCAAGGGCGTCAGCGAGAAGCGCGCGCTGGGCTGGGACCTGGGTTTTCGTCTCGGTCAGGCCAGCGAATTTTCGCTGCTGATAGCCTATGTCGCGCTGGCCAGCGCGGTGATCTCCGAACAGGCGTCCCTGTTGATCCAGGCGACCACGATTATTACCCTGCTGGCTTCGTCGTACATCGTGGTGCTGAACTACTCCACCCCGATCGCCATTTCAGATCGATTGCGCCGGGATTGATCATTATCGGGTTCTTGTAAGGTATGCTAAAAAGCCGGGATGCAATCACCATGAACAACGGGAGTCGGGTTGAATCTGCATAAAGTGAGACAGGAAAGAGTTTTTCGGGCGGCCAGGGACACGCTGGGACAAATCCTGAACCCGCTGACCCTGCCGGAATGGCTGCCGGAATTAAGAGACAAGGCTGTTTTAAAGGCAGATTTCGTGGCCGGCCTGACCGTGGCGCTGGTACTGATCCCGCAATCGATGGCCTATGCGCAACTGGCCGGCTTGCCACCTTATTACGGGCTTTATGCAGCCTTGCTGCCGACGATGATTGCCGCTTTCTTCGGCTCATCCCGGCAATTGGCTACCGGGCCGGTCGCAATGGTTTCTTTGATGACCGCGGCAGCGCTCGAACCCCTGGCGACGGCGGGTGGAGAATCCTACATCGGGTATGCGCTGTTGCTTTCCCTGATGGTCGGGTTGTTCCAACTGATGATGGGCATGTTCCGGCTCGGCGTGTTGCTGAACTTTCTTTCTCACCCGGTAATCGCCGGTTTCGTCAATGCTGCGGCCATCATCATCGCTACCTCTCAACTTGGCAAAATCTTCGGCGTTGAAGCGGAAAAAGGCGAGTATCACTTCGAGTTCATGATCAACACCATCCATGCGGCAATGGGCAACACTCATTGGCCGACATTCGGCATGGCCGCGCTCGCTTTCGGTATCATGATCGCTGTCCGGAGGTTCAATCCCAGGTTGCCCGCCGTTCTATTCGCCGTGATCATCACCACGATCCTCGCCTGGCTAACCGGTTTTGAAAGGCACACCAGTGTAAGGCTGGATCAGATCGGCACACAGAACATCAGAACCGCCCTGATGCTCGATACCCTGCAGAGCAAGCACATCACCAACCTGACGGACAAATATCACGCCGTTCAGCAGGACTACCATGCCGAGGCGGGGCAAACCGAGGATGAAGACGCCACGTTGCTGACACGGCGGCAGGATCTCGAACAGATAAAATTCCTGCTCAATCAAAAACAGGAACAGTCACGCACCCACCACGAGGGGTTGTACGACACGCCGTTGTACGCCACCGGGGAAGGTGATGAGATGAAATTTTTCACCGCCGAGGAAATGAGCAGCCAGCTTTCCGAAGGGGGGGAGGAAAACTACGGCCCGGCCTGGTACATCAAGGGTTACAAAGACAGCGTGGTCACTCTTCAGGCCGGCGCCAAAGTCATCGGTGAAGTTCCAGGTGGTCTGCCCGGTTTTCGCATGCCCAAATTCGAGTGGAGCGTCTTCATGCATCTGATCGGGGCGATGATCACCATTTCGCTCATTGGCTTCATGGAAGCCATTTCCATCGCCAAGTCGATGGCTGCCACGACCCGGCAAAACCTGAGCCCGAACCGGGAACTCATTGGCCAGGGCATGAGTAATATCGTGGGCTCCTTTTTTCAGGCATATCCGGTATCTGGATCGTTTTCCCGGTCCGCAGTCAACATCAATGCCGGGGCAGTAACCGGTTTTTCTTCCGTGATTACCGTGATCATTGTGGCACTGGCGTTGCTTTTTCTGACACCGCTACTCTATTACCTGCCGCAAGCAACGCTGGCGGCGGTAATCATTTTGGCGGTTTCTGGGCTGATCAGTTTCAAGCCGATGATTCACGCCTGGCAGGCCAATCATCACGACGGCATCGTCGCCTTTGTCACCTTTGTATTCACGCTGGCGCTTGCTCCGGACCTGGAAATGGGGATTCTCCTGGGCATGGTGCTCTCCCTGGCGCTGCTGCTTTTCCGCATCATGAAACCCCGTGTCGCCTTTCCTCCGCTCCCCGAGTCGCTCATGCCCGCTGAGGCCGTTGCCGCCGGCGTGATCGATGACCAACGAATCGTGCGTATGCGGTTTGAAGGTTCGCTGGTGTTCGCCAACGTCGCATTTTTTGAAGAACAGTTACAAAAACTCCTGGCATCCTCTCCCCACCTGAAAGTGCTGATCATCGACGCCGTGTCCATCAACGAGGTGGATTCATCGGGCGACCGCATGCTGCGTGACTATTACAAACGCCTGACGGAATCGGGTATTGATGTGCTGTTTACACGCTTCAGGAAGCCTATCCAGGAAGTATTCGAACGTTCACACATGTACGATGATGTGGGAAAGGAGTTTTTCCACCGCAACCCGATCGACGTTTACAGGCATGCCTGGGAAATGCTCGCTGCAGAGAAGGCCGAATAGCAAGGCGCAACATCCTGCCATGGCTGGCATGCTGATCAGCGGGTGGTGACGGTGACGGTTACCCGTGATGCAGCACCGGGGCTCTGACCCCTTTTTTCAAACGGTTCAGTTAGTCTGCCCCTTTACTCTGATTCTGTGCATTACGAATATCGTTAATCAACGCGAGCGCTTGCCACTCCTGCACTGGAAATCGGACACCACCGTCCTCCTCACCCCACTTATCAATCAGCTGCTGTGATAGTTCGGCGTTAAAATCAAAAAGACCGATACCGTGCATAACCCAGCCACCAAACAATCGCGACTCAATACAAGCAAAGCTGATCAACTGCACGTTGTCATGCTGGGTGTCACGTGCAATCCGCATGAACAGATTATTGAGTTCTTCGAACTCACCCTCGATGACCTGCAAAAAGTGGCTATCAGTAGCCAGCAGCACACCGGTAATGTTGTCTTGACTATTTTGGGCTTCGCTTGAGCTAATAATCTGGTTCACCAGCTCCCAGTCAACCGGGCCGATACTACGGCTTTTATAAATTAATCTGTACATGCGCAGAATTATAGCAATAAACATCGTTTGCACATCAGGCGCAGCACTATCTTGAATTGTGGCGGCGACCTCTGACCGATATTTCCCGGTTTATGCGTTTGTTTTGGTTTTATTGTGGGTGTCCCCGATCCTTTAGCTCACTCGAATTCAACGATGAGATCATGATCCGGGCGTCCGGGATTTTTTACCCGGCCGGGCCGGTTTGCCGCCCTCATCCCGCGGCGGCAGGCCAGTGTGCTGGGTCAGGATTTTCTTGCCGGTGCGCCGCCGGTGCGCCTGCTCGGTATTTTTCCTGCGCGCAGCCCGATAGGCCTGGCCGGATTCGGGCTGGTTGGCGGGAATCAAATGATTCTTGCCGTCACCGATCAGATCGGCCCGGCCCATTTTCTTCAGCGCTTCGCGCAGCATGCTCCAGTTGGCCGGGTCGTGATAGCGGAGCAGGGCCTTGTGCAGTTTTCGCTGCGCCGGATCCTTAACCGGCTGCACTTCATCGGACTTGTAGGTGACCTTGCGCAAGGGGTTCTTGCCGGAATGGTACATGGCGGTGGCCGTTGCCATGGGCGACGGATAAAAGGCCTGCACCTGGTCGGCGGTGAACCCGTTACGCTTCAGCCACAGGGCCAGGTTGATCATGTCTTCATCGGTGGTGCCCGGATGGGCGGCGATGAAATAGGGAATCAGGTACTGTTCCTTGCCCGCCTCTTTTGAATATTTCTCGAACAGTTTCTTGAACTGGTCGTAGCTGCCGATACCGGGTTTCATCATTTTTGAAAGCGGGCCGCTCTCGGTGTGCTCCGGTGCAATTTTGAGCTGGCCGCCGACGTGGTGGGTGACCAGTTCCTTGACGTATTCGGGGTCCTCCACGGCCAGGTCGTAACGCAGGCCCGAGGCGATCAGCACCTTGTTCACGCCCGGCAGTTCGCGAGTCTTGCGATACAGGCGGGTCAAGTCCGAATGGTCCGTATTGAGGTTGGAACAAATCCCCGGATACACGCAACTGGGCCGGCGGCAGGCGGCCTCGATTTCACGGCTCTTGCAGGCGATGCGATACATATTGGCCGTGGGCCCGCCCAGGTCGGATATCACGCCGGTGAATCCCGGAACCTTGTCCCGGATCTGCTCGACCTCGTTGATGATCGATTCCTCGGAGCGACTCTGGATGATGCGCCCCTCATGCTCGGTGATGGAGCAGAACGTACAGCCGCCGAAACAGCCGCGCATGATGTTCACGGAAAACCGGATCATCTGGTAGGCGGGGATTTTCGCGCCCTGGTAAGCGGGATGCGGTACGCGGGCGAAGGGCATCCCGAAAACGTAGTCCATTTCACGCGTGGACAGGGGAATGGGCGGGGCATTCAGCCACAGGTCCAGGTCGCCGTGCTTTTGCACCAGCGCCCTGGCGTTACCCGGGTTGGTTTCCATGTGCAGCACCCGGTTGGCATGGGCATAGAGCACCGCGTCATTGCGGACTTTTTCGAACGAGGGCAGGCGGATAACCGTGCAGTCACGGTCGCGAACCGGGTGGGGGATGAACGACGCCTCTTCACTTTCCGACGCGGTGTTGGGCACCCCGTACATTGCAGCGTCCCGGCGCTGTTTCTCGGCTGCATCCATCTCGCGGACATTGAGGTAGGGATTGACCACCTTGTCGATTTTGCCGGGCCGGTCGATGCGGGTGGAATCGATTTCCCACCAACCCTCGGGCGTATCCTTGCGCACCAGGGCCGTGCCCCGGACATCGGTGATGCCGGCGACGTCTTCACCCCTGGCCAGCCGGTGAGCCACCTCTACCAGGGCCCGCTCGGCGTTGCCGTACAACAACAGGTCGGCGGTGGCGTCCAGCAGGATGGACCGCCGTACACTGTCCTGCCAGTAGTCGTAATGGGCGATGCGCCGCAACGAAGCCTCGATTCCCCCCAGGATGACCGGCACCTCCGGCCAGGCTTCCTTGCACCGCTGGCTGTACACCAGGGAGCAACGGTCCGGGCGCTTGCCGCCCATTCCGCCCGGCGTGTAAGCGTCGTCGGAACGTCGTTTGCGCTCCGCGGTATAGCGGTTGATCATGGAGTCCATGTTGCCCGCCGCCACGCCGAAAAACAGGTTGGGTTTACCCAGGGCTTTGAACGCGTCAGCCGATTGCCAGTCGGGCTGGGCGATGATGCCCACGCGGAAGCCCTGGGCTTCCAGCAAACGGCCGACAATGGCCATACCGAAAGAGGGGTGATCCACGTAGGCATCGCCGGTGACGATGATGACGTCGCAGGAATCCCAGCCCAGCGTGTCCATTTCCGCCCGGCTCATGGGCAAAAACGGCGCCACACCGAAACACTCGGCCCAGTACTTCGGCCAATCATACAATCTGGCGAACCGTTCGGTGCTGGCGGTTGGAATGCTGCTAGTGGACATCAGGCTGGCCGTAGACAGCCAGTCCCGGGCTCAGAAAAAACAGGAAACATGGTGCAATGATTATTTGACGGAACACGGCTGAACCTCTCTTGTTTTTTGAGCACACAGGCTGTGCGAAACGGACGAATAATAACAGAAGCCGAATGTTCCCAAACGTCAGAAATTAAAGCTGGAGAACTGGCCTTTGGAACATTCCGCCACGATCCTGGTCTTAGCCTTGCTCGACAAAGCAGGCCTGTTGCCACCCACACCGCAGAGATGATTCGAGGCAAAACGATGAGCAGAACAAATGTACTGATGCTGGCAGCCGGACTGGCAGCCTTGCCGTTAAACTCACTTTTCGCGACTGAAGAGGCGAAGTATTCGGTGATCAGTCAGTCGGGTGATTTCGAAATCCGCGAGTATGAGCCTTCGATTGTGGCGGAAACACTGGTTGAAGATGAGTTCGAGGATGCAGGCAGCCGGGCATTCAGGAAACTATTCAATTACATCAGCGGCGACAACAGCAAGCAGGACAGAATCGCCATGACCTCGCCGGTCTCGCAGGAAAAACGCTCCGAGAAAATAGCCATGACTTCACCCGTCGGGCAGCGTCAGTCAGGCAACGGTTGGGCTGTGGCTTTCATGATGCCCGCCTCCTACACAATGGAAACCATTCCCGTGCCGGAGGACCCCGCGGTAGTGATTCGTCACATCCCGGCCTACCGGGCTGCTGCTGTCAGGTATTCAGGAACCTGGAGTGAAAAAAACTACCGGAAGCAGCTGGACAGGTTGCAGCAATGGATGGAATTGAATGATCTGCAGGCCGACGGTCAGCCCGTATGGGCACGCTACGATCCGCCGTTCAAACCCTGGTTCATGCGCCGCAATGAGATACTGATTCCGTTGCAATAGAGCGTTTTAATCGAAATCAGGCCGGTCATTAAAAATCATCAGTAACCCGTCAGCTCCACGTAACCGCGGCCTGTCAGTGCCTGTCCCCCGCGACGGCCGACGACATCAACAGCCCCTTCCCAGTAGCGCACGGTGGTTACTAATTCCTGGTTGGAAATAACCGGGCTTACCGACAGCCTGAGATCAAAATCCGGTAACTCGATGTTCCAGCGCGCGGGATAGAAAGCACCCTGGGGGCTTTGCCATTGGTCGGTAACCGTCAGCACCACATCGTCGCGATCCAGATGCTGCGAGGTTCCATCAGCAAATATGAAGGTGCCGGCGCTGTGCCGGTCCTGGGTGCCGTCAGTTTTCCTGATGTTATAGAACATCAGGTCGCTGCCATCGGAAAGTTGCAGGGCGAACCAGTCCCAGCCTTGCTGATCATCAGCCAGCGCGCTGCTGCTCCACTCACGATCCAGCCAGGACAAGCCTGTTACGCTATGCTCAGTGTCACCAATCTGCAGGCTTCCTGCACTGCGTAATCGCGGTATTGAATAATAATAGGAGGCATTGCCTGCCTGCGCGGACTTCTGCGAAAGGCCTGCGGTTCCATTGAGCACAGCGGGCTTGATCGACGCCAGGTTCAGCATCAGGCTGAAGCCGTCGCCGGACGCTGTGAGCTCCCAGGTTTCCTCAGGCGGCAAGTTCGTGACCTCATCCGGGTTTTCCTGAATGGACCAGTCGTCTATCCACACCTTGAAGGGATCCGCCTGCGCTCCAGCCAGGCCCATGGCGCCGCGGGAATATTTTTGTGCTACGTAAAACTTATTGTCTGCTTCGTCTGTAACCGCGAAATGGGCGATATATACCTGGTTGGTCTTCCAGGCTGACGACGGCGCTTTTTCAGATTCGCCCGGCGGTGCAGGCACAAGGGAAAAACGAAAAATGGTCAGCTCGTAACCATAACGCCGGCCATCCTGATTATCGAGGTTGCCGGTCAGGTACCACCATTCGTTACGGTATTCAGAATGCGGACCATGATCTTGAGGAAAGCTGAAAACCCGCGGGGCTGTCGCAAGCGGAAATCCCTCTAATCGCTGACTTCCGAGCAGTTCGGCCAACCTGGAACTGCTTTGTGAAACTCCGCCCGCTGCGGGAACGGTCTCACTGTTGGCCAGGAACCGGGTAACAGCAACGCCCGCGACCAGGATAATGGCAACAATCCACAAAATAGCTCTGGTCAACGGCACCGGGTCACTCCTCGCGCATCGCAAGGGCCGGCGGGCTGCTGGCGGCCCGCCATGCTGGATAAATACCCGCCAGCAGGGCAGCACCGACGGAGAAGCCGATAGCCACAGCCAGTACCTGCCAGGATACCTGGATGTCCATCTGCCAGCCGAAAGCCCGCCGGTTGATGACGTCGATGAGCACCCAGGCCATGATCAGGCCCAGGGGAACCGCGGCCAGGCCGCTAAGCAAACCGATGGTGGCAGTCTGCGCCGTCACCATTCCGCCAAGTTGCCAGGGCGTCATGCCCAGTGCCCGCAGGACAGCCAGTTCGCGGGCACGTTCCATTTGCAGGGCGAGCATGGCGCCGAGGATGCCGATAAAGGCTACGCCCGTCGCCAGCCAGTAGAGGACGTCGGTGATAATGAAGGTGCGGTCAAAAACCTTCAGTGACAGATCCCTGATTTCTACATTCGAGCGCATCACGACCTGTGGATGAACCTGCAGGGTCGTCCGCAGACGTTCTGCTACATCATCGGCCCGTGCGTCCGGCGCCAGGAACAACCCAATCGAGTCGATCTCCGGGTCATCCCAGAACAGGTCATAGGCAGCTCGGCTGATAAGTACAGCGCCGGCGTTCACATCGTAACTTCTGTAAGTTCCGCCAACCAGGAACTCACGATTACCCGCATTGGTTATCAGGGTGATCGAATCACCGGCCACGAACCCGCTGCGATAGGCGAAGGGTTCGGAAACCAGCACCACTTCGCCAGCTTCAAATGCAGGCCAGACCTCGTTCGGACCGGCATCCAGCAGCTCCAACCTGGGATGCCGGCCGGCTGCGAGTTGTATGGCGATCAGCCGAATCCGTCCTTCCGGGCTTTCCAGCCAGATTCGGCGGCTGGTGCTGAAGGCTTCGACCCCTGCGGTGCCCGTCAATTGCGCAATCAGCGGAGCATCCAGTGAGCCGCCCGGCGCCGCAATATAGAGATCCGACTGCAAGGTCCGGTCCAGCCAGTCACTGACCGACCCGCGAAAACTCTCAACCATCACGCTGACACCGATGGTTGCTGAGACGGCAACCGCCAGCGCCACGATGGCAACCCCGGTGCGACTGAGATTGGCCCCGATGCCGCTGACAGCAAGCCGGGCGCTGGTGCCGCCCAGTCGATTGGCCAGAGGGGCCAGGATCGCGGATGCGACCCTGACACTTATCGGCACGCACAAGGCAAACCCCAGAATCAGCAGAAATACAGCGGACAGTCCGGCGACCAGGTTGCTGCCCGATACCCTCAGCAACAGCAGCGCCAGCAAACCCAGGCACAGACCCATCAACGCAATCAGCGGCACGATGCGCCGGCTGCGCTGCTCGATCACCGATCTCGAAAGAGCCAGCCTCGGTGCGTAGGATGCCGCCTCGATGGCCGGAATCGCCGCCGAAACCAGCGTCGCGCCCAGGCCTGCCAGCAATCCCTTGGCCACAGAGAACGGGCTGACCGTTACCGCGGTGACGCTGACGCGGAAATACAGGTCATTGATCGAGCGGGAAACCAGCACCAGGAGATAATCTCCCAGCCAGATACCCAGCATGACGCCGGCAATGGCGCCCAACAGGCCGAGCACCACGCCTTCGCTGAGAATCAGGGTGAAGATCTGCTGCCGCGTGACGCCCAGTGCCCGTAAAACGCCAATCAGGCCGCGCCGTTGCAGGACGGCAAAACTGACGCTGTTGTAAATCAGAAAAAGCCCAACCAGCAATGCCAGCAGGCTCATCGCCGACAGGTTGGTCATGAAGGCCGTGCTCATCTCGGTCAGCGACTGTGTGCGCCCGGAGGCTTCAAGCAGTTGCGTTCCTGCCGGCAATGAAGCCTCGATGGCATGCCGCAAGGTCGCATCTTCCTGCGGAATGTTGACATCAATACGCGAAAGCCACCCGGCCTTGCCAAGCCATTCCTGGGCAACTGCAATGTCAACGATGATCAGCTCACCGGCAGATGCTGATGCATCCCCGCCGACTATACCCAGCAACTCGCCCTCGAAATAACCACCGGCGGACCTTACTTCGAACCGGTCATTGACACCCAGACCCAGCTTCCCGGCGATCTGGCGCGACATCAAAACTGCATTAGGGTCCGTCAGAATGCGGCTAAACAAGGCCTCGGTGTCAAGATCTGTGCTGCCGGGATCATTTTCGACATCCAAACTGAATACACGAAATTGCCGCTCCGCAAACAGATCCACGCCCATTAAATGCACCGGTGTTCCGCCAATTTCCACCCGTCCTTCTACCACCGGGGCGATGCGGTCAATGCCATGCTCAACCCGCAGCCGGGTGTACAGGGTTTCGCTGACACCCCGGGGCCCCCCAATGACCTGGTGTGTCGCAGCGCCGGTCAGCGTATCCATCGACAGCTCAAAAGCCTTGCGCGAGCTTTCAACTGCCAGGTCTACAGCCACCATCACCGCCACGCCGATACAGATCCCCAGCAGTGCCAGCGCAAGTTGCCAGGGATGACGAAGCAGGTAACCGAGACTGGCGCGGGACAGGGCGGTTGTCATTAAGTTGCCGCGCCGTCCTGGTGCGGCGCCAGTTTTCCATCGTGCAGTTCCAGCGTCCGGTCACAGAAGGCGGCCACAGTCGCGCTGTGGGTGGCTACGATCATCGTGCGGCCGGCCTGCCGCACCAGCCTGTCCAGCAGATCGAGCACTCCCTGGGCCGTTTTATCATCCAGGTTGCCAGTCGGCTCATCAGCCAACAGCACCGACGGCTCGTGACACAGGGCCCGCGCGATAGCGACGCGCTGGCGTTCACCGCCCGACAGCACATCCGGGTAGCTGTCGGCCCGATCCGGCAGTTCCACCGCAGCCAGCAATTCGCTGATGCGTCGATCCGATTCCAATTTGGGTATCCGGTTCAATTCCAGCACCAAACGAATGTTGTCTGCCACGGTCAGCGTAGGCACCAGGTTGAAAGACTGGTAAATAAAACCAATATGCTCACGTCGAAACAGCGTGCGTTCCCGCTCTTTCATCGTGGTAATGTTGCGGCCCGCGACTTCCACCTGGCCGGAGTCCGGTGTATCGATACCGCTGATCAGGTTGAGCAAGGTTGATTTGCCTGAACCGCTGCGGCCGCGGATCGCTACGGACTCACCTTGCAGGAAGTCAGCACTGACATGGTCGAGGACCTGGTGTCTTTGTAAGCCTTCGGTGTAACCTCGGGTCAACTGCTCGAGATGAACCTGGACCGTGCTTTTTGATGTGTCTGGAATCATGAAGGCCATAGTCTATCAACAAGGAAAATGATTTGATCGCTTCGTTAAGCAGAAAATTGTCCGTGCTGCTGCTGGGTGCAGTTTTACTGGCGGGCTGCACCGCGACCTTTACCTATAAGCATCTCGACTGGCTTATCCCCTGGTATGTGGATGGCTATGTGGATCTGTCACGCGATCAGCGCCGGCTGCTGCAGGAGCAGTTGGGGCCTGCATTGCAATGGCATCAGCAGGAAGAATTGTCCCGCTACGTTGAAATACTCGATCGGATCGAGTCCGACCTCGGCCAGCACGTTAGCGCCGGCCAGGTCCAGCGATGGGTGGATGACATCGTCCTGGCTGCCGAACGGGTGGAGGAGCGCATGCTGTCAGAGGCGCTGGACTTTGGCGCACAACTGAGTGATCAGCAGATGGACGAGTTCGTGGAAAGCCTGTGGGAACAGCAACGCGAATACGAGGAGGAGTTCCTGGACCGCAGTGACCAGGAGTATGTTGACGACAGTTACGAAAACCTTGAAGACTTCCTGAAACGGTTTACCGGGAGACTGGATGCCGGTCAGAAGCAGGTCCTGTTTCAGGCTGCTGATTCTTTGCAGCGCTTCGATACCGCCTGGCTGGCGGAACGGGAATCCTGGCTGAGTACCCTGGCTCCCCTGTTGCAACGGCATGAAGGGTGGCAGGAAGCAGTAAAACTGGCTTACAGGAACCGTAAACAGTTGCGTCCGCCGCAATATACGTCAATTATCGATCACAATATGATGATCGTCGCCCGGGCCGTTGCCGGTACCCTGAATGAGCTAAGCGGTGAGCAGCGGCAACACGTTTTCAGGGAGATCGCAAAGCTCCGAGACAGGATCAACAGACTGTAAGCCTGCCAGTCCCAGCATGGGGTCAGAGTAATATGTGATCGAAAATAGGACGCCAGGTCCTCTGTGGGTACTATTCGGGGCGCTTCCCGTGATTTCAAAGGGCGTTATTCGGCATCCTCGTCTTCAAGGTCGATCGCAGCCGACGGCGGCAACTTCGCGATGATCGCCTCGACCATTTGAATGTGTTCGGCCTCTTCTTCGCGCAACTCCTCGAACAGCGCCTTGACGTCCGCCTGTTTTACGCCGGGAAGGGCCGCGTCATAGAACGCGTAGGCTTTTTGCTCGGCAGCCAGAGCCACCTGGCACGCCTTGAGCTCGGACATGTTCCAGCTGGGTGCGCCAACGTCGGGGGCCTCTACATCGTAGATATCTTCAAGCCTGATTTTTGCAGGCTTGTTGCCAAACAGTTCGCGGCGGCGCTCGGCGAGCTGATCACCGTGCTTTTTCTCATTGACGGCCATCGATGCGAAGAATCCCCCGGCGTCATTGGAAAGGCGGCGTCCGATGGCTTCGGCGAAGTGCGTGTACCGCTGGAATGCCTCGACCTCGATTAGACTGGCGAGATCAAGGGCGTCCATAAGTGTGAGTTTGGAGATATCGACTCTGGCTGACATGGTGCCTCCGGCTACAGTATGTCCGGCCAATACTCCGGTACAGGCTCCACCAGGTAAATGACCAGAATCATAATATTTTGTGTCTGGGTAAAACTCTTCTTTGGAGTGAGGGTTGGTTTGCGGCTTATTCCGCGTAAATCTTCAAATCGGTGCCGACCAGATCCGCCATCTCCAGCGTTGTCGCCAGGTCGGGATGGCGCACGATGAGATAGCCGTCCGAAATCAGGGTTTGTTTCCAGTTACGCCGTGGCGCCCCGTGCGGCAGCAGGTCGACATGCACCAACGCGTCGCCGAAGCGACGCCGCAGCACTTCAAGCCCCTCGATGTGGCGAATATGGCCCTGACCAATGGCGCGTTTGAAAATGGCGGCCGCATGGTATGCGCGCTGCGCAATTTGCGAGAAACTGCGGCCGGTGACCGCTTCGGCCCAACCGGTGTAAATGTCGAAGTCGTTGCTGTAATTCATCAGGTCCACCGAGCGCCCCCCTGGAGGGCGGGCGCCGATTTCGCCGAATACGGCCTCGCCGTCCGGCTTCAGAAACCATTCCATGTGCGTGAATCCGGTGCGAAACCCGAGGGCCTTGAGTACCGCGTGGCCAAGCTTTCGTCCCGACTGCAGTCGCGGATCGTCAACCCGGCGCAGGTTGACGGTCTGCATACTGATCCATTCCTCGGCACGCCCGATCATCGGCTTGGGCCGATACCAGGCGATGTTTTCGTAAACCACATTGCCATCGGCACATACCGTATCGAAGGTGTATTCCTCCCCTTCAATGTATTCTTCCACGCTCAGGTTCTGTACATGCGACACCTGGGCGATGACGCGTTCGAGCGCGGCCGTGTCATCCACCCGGTGCGTATCGGCGGAGCCCGCGCCGGCGAGCGGCTTAATGACCAGCGGAAAACCGATGGCCCTGGCTGCCGCGCGAATGCCTTCGGAGTCGCCGGCCTGGCGGTGGCGTGGTGTGCGCAGGCCGGCAGCATCAAGGACCTGCTTCATCTTCTCCTTGTCGCGAAAGGGCTCGGTAGCCGCCACATTCATGCCCGGCAGCTCCAGTCTCTCACGCAAGTTCGCTGCCATCAGCATGAACGGTTCCCACAGGCATTCGAGGCGATCGATCGCGACATGCCTGGCAAGATGCGACAGCTGCTGGTACACGCCGTCCTCGTCAACCAGTGAGCGCACCTGGACGTAATGGGCGAGATTATTGCGGGCATTGCCCGGCAAGGTGTCTGCGGGATGCTCGCCAACTCCAATCACGCTGGCCCCGGTGCGGGCAAGCCCGCGGGTGAACTCCGCCATTTCCGCGGGATAGCCGGGTGAAAGAATTACGATGTTCATAAGAAGGTCCGCTGTTGAGTGTTGTCTGGCGGGTCAGTGCGCGCTGTTTCCGGCACCAGGAAAGCGTATCACGAGTTGCGGCGGTTGGGCCGGAAAAAAGCAGTGTGACGGACACTTGAATCGGGAAATCAAGAGCCCATGTTTAAAAAGTTCGTCCTGCATACAGAAATTTTACAAGCCAGGGCGATTTTTTTAGCTATTCAGGAGAAACAGATGAGCCAGGCAAGTACAGGCGACAAAGTAAAAATTCATTACACGGGAACACTGGAGGACGGTAACCGGTTCGATAGCTCTGAGGGCAGAGAGCCGCTGGAGTTTGAACTCGGATCAGGCCAGGTAATTCCAGGCTTCGACCAGGCGGTCACGGGTATGGCCGTTGGCGAAAGCAAGACCGTTTCCATTGCGCCGGAAGACGCCTACGGGCCGCGCAATGAACAGGCGGTGCAAGATGTTCCCATCAGCGCTTTGCCGAGTGATCTTGAACCGGTGGAGGGGATGATGCTACAGGCGCAAAACCAGGATCAACAACCGATCCAGTTAACCGTGGTTTCGGTGAGTGAGGATTCCATAACGGTTGACGCTAACCACCCCCTGGCCGGAAAGACTCTGAATTTCGAAATCAGCCTGGTCGAAATCGCCTGACCCGGTAATAGTTTATGATTCTTGGCATGCTTGCGATGACCATCTACCTGGAAATGAACCCCGGCCCCTGGCAGTCTGTCAATGACGGTGTGATGGGCGGGGTTTCTTCCGGGCGCATGTCGGAATCGGGAGGCAGCCTGCGCTTCGAAGGGCAACTTTCGCTGGAAAATAGCGGCGGTTTTGCCTCGGTCCGCCGGCAAGTCGATCAGGATCTGTCTAAAACGACTGCGGTACGCATGGAGTTACGCGGGGACGGCCGGACCTACCAGTTCCGCCTGCGTCAGGATGATAGATTCGACGGTGTCGCCTGGCGTGCGGAATTCCCAACCAGCGGAGAGTGGCAGACGATTGAACTATCCTATGATCAGTTCATTCCCGTGTTTCGCGGCCGTCGCGTGCCTGGGGCCGGCCCGGTCGCGCCCGCCAATATCCGGCAGGCGGGTTTCATGCTGGCGGACAAGACCCCGGGAGCTTTTGCGCTGGAGATCCGTTCAATCGGCTTCCTGGATAGCGCCGGGGCATCGCAGCCTGTGTCTGCACCGGCGTTGTAATTTTCAGAGGATCACATCCATGCCCAGGGCCAGCGAAGTAAAAAGAGGTGAAATAGTCCGCCATGGGGAGCGCGTCTGCGCCGTGCGCAGGATCGAAATCAGGACACCTTCGTCCCGCGGCAGCAACACGCTTTACCGGATGAAACTGCAGGATGTGCAAACCCGGCAGAATCTGGATGAGACCTTTAAAGGTGAAGACCTTTTCGGAGATGTCGATTTCGTGCGTCGCCAGGCCAGTTATTCCTATTTTGACGGCGACCTGCATGTCTTCATGGATGATGAAGATTTCAGCCAGTATTCGTTCAATGAATCAGACCTGGAAGGGCAGCTGGAGTACCTGAGCGAGGGGCTGCGGGGGATTTTTGTCACGCTCATTGACGGAACAGCCGCAGGCATTCAGCTACCGGCCTCGGTCGACCTGGAAATTGTCGAAACCGCGCCGGCATTGAAAGGCGGGACCGCCACCAAGCGCAACAAGCGGGCGTCCCTGGCCGGCGGTCTCGAAGTCCAGATCCCTGAATACCTGGTGCAGGGCGAAGTCATCAGGGTCAATACCGAAACGGGCGAGTACATGTCGCGCGCCTGAGGCACGCGAAAAAATCCTGGACCCCCTTTAAATATTGACTTTCAGGCCTTTTGGCCATAGAGTGATTAATGATTCTCAGGTTCCCCCTTTTCCTGTGAATCAACCCCGGGGCGGAGGTCCCCCCTTACCTCCGCCCTTTTTTATTTTTGGCGCTTCCTGTACTTCCCGTCCCCCCGCGTTCCTTCCGTCGCGCAACCTGCTGTGACTTCTGTTGCCCATTAGCTAAATGGGATATTCTGTCAATCATGTATTTGTGGGCTGAGAGAAGTCTGGACGCTTTGTTTGTCCGTAGGTTGGTTTGTCTGTCTGTTGCTTTCCTTATGCTGCTCGGGGGGGCAGTTGTGCACGCCCGCCTATTTACACCTGTTGGCATCGCGAACGGTCTCGAGGCCAGGGTCGTGCCTGCAGTCTTGCTGGACAGCAAGGGATTTCTCTGGGTGGGTTCCCACGAGGGCCTGTTCCGCTATGACGGGTACCAGGCGCAGACCTTTCTGCCCCAGCGCAGTAATCCTGGTTCGATTAGCGATATCGATATCCGTTGCCTGTTTGAGGCTGGCGACGGGGCCATCTGGGTGGGGACCAATACGGGCGGCCTTGACCGTTACGATCCCGCGACTGGCCTGTTCAAAAATTACCGGCATGACTCCGATGACCCCGAATCCCTCATCGACGACAGCGTCAACGGTATTGTCGAGGGCCCAGCCGGCGCGATCTGGGTGGCCACTCCGAGAGGCCTCAGCCGGCTGGATCCTGCGAATGGCCAATTTGAACACTTCAGGCATGATCCCGGGGCCCCCCGGTCACTCGCAAACGACCATGCAAGCGCTTTATTTGCTGGTGTGTCAGGGCGTCTCTGGATAGGCACCCTGGGTGGCGGTGTCAATCTCTGGAACCCGGATACGCGAGACTTCACCCGCTACGACCTGGCCACCCTTAGCGGCGGTCCGCCTAAAAGAAATGACGTTCTTGCCCTGCACGAAGACGAACGGGGAATACTGTGGGCTGGCACCAGGGAAGGCCTGGTCCGGCTGGACCCGGAGGCAGGGCAGGCCGACCATGTCGACCTGGGCGAGGAAGATGGCTACCCGCCGGTCATCACTGCGGTGCAACCGGTGGGTCCCAGCCAGCTCTGGCTGACAACGATGCGGCGTGGGCTATTGATCTTCGCCCGTGACACGGGAGAATGGCGCCGGGCGGATCCGGGACTGCCGAATACACCTGGCACCTTGCCGCCCGGTGCCTTGATGAGTCTGGCCATTGGTCCCTATCAGGCGTTTATCGGAACGTGGGGAGGCGGCGTCTATCGCACCCCCTTGCAGGAAAATGATTTTGAACTGATCAACATGAGCAACGCTGCCGGTATGACCAACAATGTCATCTCCGCCGTGATGGCAACGGATGACCCCGGCCAGCCCTGGCTGGGCAGTTATGGCGGCGGTCCACAACGGTTGGATATCGTCAGCCGCAAGGTGCTGGCCGAGCCGTTGAGGCGCCACCAGATGCGTGATTCCGGCGTGATGAGCCTGGCAGGCCCGGCTGACGGCCGGCTCTATGCCGCTACCACACAAGGCCTGTATGAGTTTACCGACGATGGAATTCAGGTCGCGTTATTCGAGCAAGATCCGGACATTATGGCTGGATTAGGAGAGGGCAGTGTCGTTTCCCTGCTGCGGGCCGGTGATGCCGGGTTATGGGTCGGAATGGACGGCAGCGGATTGTACTTCTTTGACACGCGGACCCAGTCATTCACAGCATTTCGTCAGGAAACAGGTAAGCCCGAATCGCTCAGTGGTAATTTTATTACAGCCCTGCTGGATGAGCCGGGAGGGTATCTCTGGGTGGGTACCCGCTCGAATGGACTGAACCGCTGCCGCATCGATGGCTGGTCCTGTGAACGTTTTTCGGGTTTGTCCGACAGCGACGACGGTTTGTGGCACCCCAATGTGACTGCGCTGTTTCGCGACCGCCGCGGCCGGGTCTGGGTCGGGAGCGACGGTGGAGGCCTGAGCCTGGCCCTCCAGGACCAAACGGGACGCGTAGAAGGGTTCAGGCACTGGAGTTCTGAAGACGGCCTTTTGAATGATGGAATTATGGCGATCCAGGAAGATCTGGACGAGTCACTGTGGCTGAGCACCCGGTATGGCCTGAGCCGCCTGAACCCATCGACCGGCAGCGTGATCAGTTATGTGACGGCGTCGGGGCTGCCGGTCAGTCATTTCAACACCAACGCCGCCAGCGCCGATGACCGTTACGTCTATTTTGGCTCGACCGGCGGACTGCTCGTCATTCCCAAAGGATCGCTACTGACAGAAAGGCAGGCGCCTAATGTCCGGATCACGTCGGTAAAGCAGTCGGAGCCAGGCCGTTCCTGGCAGAAGGCTGACTGGGGAGAGGGCCGCCTGCAGCTGCCGTTCGAGCATGTCATTTCCGTAGAGTTGGCAGTCCTGGATTTCGCCGAGTCAGCCAACGAGTTTGCTTACCGGCTGCAAGACTCTGATCCCTGGATCGGGCTGGGCTTGCAGCGCCAGATTCTTTTCCATGGGCTCGCGCCGGGCCAGTATCGGTTCCAGGCGCGAGGCCGCGATGCCAATGGAAATTGGGGTGAAACCGGAGTTTTGCCGCTGCAAGTCGTGCCGCCTTTCTGGATGACCTGGTGGTTCCGTCTGCTGCTTGTGATTTCGGCGATTTTCCTTGCCCTGGTTGTACATTTTGCACGCCAGGCAAGGATCAAGCGGCGCAACAGCGAGTTATTGCGGCTCAGCGGGATGCGGGAACATGCCCTGGAAGAGCAGCTGGGAAGCGCAGCTGAACTGGCGGTACTGACACCAAGGCAGAAAGAAGTACTTCAGTTGCTCGCCGAAGGCCAATCCACGCGCGATATTGCGGAACTCCTGGGGGTTAGCATCAAGACGGTCGAAGCCCACCGGGCGAACCTGATGGAACGGCTGGAAATCCATGATTTACCCGGCCTGGTCCGGCTGGCCGTCAGGTCGCGCCTGGTTTCAGTGAACGCCTGAATTACCGTAACACATTGGATTTATGTGATTAATACTCGAAATAGGGAATACCCCTACAGGTTTATTTTATGATTTAGGGATTCTCCCGATTCACAACCGTGATTCAGCCCGCTTAGAATCGAGAAACAGAACCCAGCGGGGTTAGAATCTAGAACAAATAGAAAAGGGGGGCGGTTGTTTTTCGCCCAAAAAGTAAACGGAACCTCGGTTCCGTTTTTTTTTGCCCTTTGATTAGTATGTTTACTCTAAAGCCACGTGCTTTAATCAGGATGAAGCCAAAACCAACAAGGAGGTTTCAAAATGAACGGGCACATTCTTGTACTCACTATTATGGCAATAGCCCTGGGCGCCATGGTCTATGTAATCGGTATGCCATGGGTGACTCCAAAGCAGCGTCACATAGTTCGCCACAGACAGCACCATCGTAACCGGCGTGGGCACAGTTAAGTTATGGCACGCTCAAGAAACCGCTTGCTTTATACTAATGCAGGAGATGGCACCAGGCATATATCAAACCATTGAGCAAAACTAAAAACATCACCATTGACTGGTCCAGTTACGACCCGGGCCAGGCCTACGACGACATGATGGATGGTTCAGGCCGTCCCAGGCCGGCGGCGTGTGAGCTTGCCGCCCAACTGGGCGCCCTCAGCCCCAAAGAGCTGCGTGACCGGCAATTGGCCGCAGAACAGGCCATCGTTGAAACCGGCATTACATTCACGGTTTACTCGGAGGGCCAGAACATCGATCGTGCCTGGCCTTTCGATATCGTACCGCGTACGCTTGGCCGTTCAGAGTGGGAGACAACAGAGGCGGGTCTCAAGCAGCGATTAAGAGCGCTGAACCTCTTCATCGATGATGTTTACCATGATCAGAAAATTGTAAAGGACGGGAGGTTTCCGCGCGAAATCCTTGAAAGTTCAAAGAATTTCCTGCCCGCCTGCGTGGGAGCAACGCCCACTCACAGAGTATGGGCAAATATTTGCGGCAGTGACCTGGTACGCGATAAGGACGGAACCATTTACGTACTGGAAGACAATCTGCGTGTGCCTTCCGGTGTGTCATATATGCTGGAAAACAGGTCGATAACCAAGCAGGTCTTCCCGGAATTGTTCGCCCGCCAGAGCATCATGCCGGTGGATGACTATCCCGCCGAACTGTTTAACATGCTGGTTTCACTGTCGCCACGGCCCGGGGATGATCCGGAAGTGGTTGTACTGACACCCGGCATTTACAACTCGGCATATTTCGAACACTCCTACCTGGCGCGGCGCATGGGCGCCGAGCTGGTCGAGGGCCGCGACCTGGTAGTGGGTGATGACGACTGCGTCTATATGCGGGCGATCGAAGGTCTGACACGTGTTGATGTGATCTATTCACGCATCAATGCGACGTTTCTCGACCCCGAAGTATTCGAAAAAGAATCACTGCTTGGCGTGCCCGGCCTGATCCGTTCATGGCGTGCCGGTAAGGTCGCGATCGCCAATGCACCCGGTACAGGCGTGGCTGATGACAAGGTGGTTTACATTTTTGTGCCGGATATGATTCGTTACTATCTGGATGAAGAGCCGATTCTTGCCAATGTTCCCACGCACCAGTGCGCAAACCCGGAGATCCTGCCCTGGATTCTGGATCATCTGGAGGAACTGGTGGTCAAGCCGGCGAATGAATCCGGTGGTTACGGAATGCTGGTCGGACCGCAATCAACAGCGCAGGAAAGGGCGGAATTCAGACACATTATTCAGAAAAATCCGCGTAACTACGTGGCCCAGCCGGTCATTACCCTCTCCACGGTTCCCACGGTGATCGACCGCGAACTCGAGCCCCGTCACGTGGATTTGCGGCCCTTTATCCTGCAGGGCGAGAGCATGTACGTAACACCGGGCGGATTGACCAGGGTGGCGCTGCGACGTGGATCACTGGTCGTGAATTCGTCCCAGGGCGGCGGCAGCAAAGATACCTGGGTGGTGGGGTAATGCTCTCGCGCGTCGCTGAACGGGTTTACTGGATGAGTCGTTACCTTGAGCGCGTGGAGAACGCCGCACGCCTGGTGGCTGTGTATAGCGAGTTGCTGCTTGATCTGCCGGAAGACGCGCGGCTTGACTGGTCGGTCGCGCTGGAAATCCTGGGCATGGGGGACGCCTGGCAGCGCACTGGCGGGACCGAAAGCGAGCTGGGATTTCTGCTGACCAGCAAGAATCACAACGCATCGGTGCTCGCATCGCTGAGCTTTGCGCGTGAAAACGCACGCACCACCCGTGACATTGTTCCGAGCGAAGCCTGGCGGACCATCAATGAACTGCATATGTACGCGGTGAAGAACCTGCCTTCTATGGTTCAGCGGCCCAGTTCTCCGGTTCCAGCAGAGATTGTTGGACGCTGCCACAAAATAACCGGCATCCTGGACGGCACCATGAGCCATGGCCCGGCCTACCGGTTCATTCGCCTGGGCCGTTCTCTGGAGCGCGCCGATATGAGCTCCCGCATTGTCGACGTGGCCGCAGCCATCCTGTTGGCAGGGCGTGACGAAATCCACCTGCATGACAGCACCATCTGGCGAGCAGTCCTGAGGGCGCTTAGTGCCTACCAGATGTACAGGCAATATGTCCGCAGGCGTATCCTTGGACCGGATGTGCTGGAATTTATTCTCCATGACGCCGATTTTCCACGGTCTATCATGCATTGCGTGCAGGTTCTGGAGGAATCACTTCACAAACTTCCCCGCAGCGAAAAGGCGCTGAACCAGGTATCCGCACTCGAGGACCGGTTGAAGGGGATCGATCTGCAAGCCGTTGACCACCAGGTTGTACACCAGTTTGTTGACGAGCTTCAGCTGGATTTCGCCTCTCTTCATGGCGTGATTTTCAAAACCTGGCTAAACCCGATGAGCGCCGCGTGAAGCTCTTTCACTGCACCTGCGGCAACCGGGTCTTTTTCGACAATACCGCCTGTGTTGTTTGTGAACGTCAACTCGGGTTCGAACCGGATCGATTGGAGATCATTGCCCTCGATGCCCATATTGACGGCCGCCTGACGGCGCCGGGCGGAGCCGTCTATCGACGCTGCAACAACTTTCACCGTTACTACAACTGCAACTGGCTGCTGCACCGGGAAGATTCGGAAGACCTGTGTTTCTCGTGCCGCATGAACGAGGTGATTCCCGCGCTGGACCGGCCCGATAACCTGAAGCTGTGGACGCGCATGGAGGAGGCCAAACGCCGGTTGCTTTACTCGCTTCTGGCACTCAAGCTTCCGCTAACCGGCGAAAATGCACTGAAGTTCCGGTTCCTGGAGGACAATCGAAGGAACCCGGATGTGTTTGAATCGTTTGTCGCCACCGGCCATTTCAACAACACGATCACGATCAATATCGCCGAAGCTGACGATGCCGCGCGCCACGCCGCGCGTGAACAGATGCATGAACTCTACCGGACCGTGCTGGGACATTTGCGGCACGAAAGCGGGCATTTTTATTTCAGGACGCTGACCGCTCAGCCGGTTCTATTGGATGAATGCCGCACGCATTTCGGCGACGAGCGCGATGATTACCATGGCGCGCTGCAGACCTACTACGATAACGGACCGCCGGCGGACTGGCCTGAGAACTTCGTCAGCGCCTATGCCTCGGCTCATCCGGCGGAAGATTTTGCCGAGACTTTCGCCCACTTTCTGCACATCACCGATGCGCTGGAATCAGCGCGTGCCGGGCGCCTTGCGCCTGAGGCCGAGGCCGGGCAAAGGGATGACTGGATTGAATCGTGGATCGGATTGGCCATCACGCTGAACGAAATCAGCCGAAGCCTGGGTTCGGACGATCCCTATCCCTTCCTTTTACCGGAACCGGTCAAGCAAAAGCTGGGGTTTATTGATCGCCTTTTACGTCCACAAGGTGAACTGCCGGCCGGCTGAAAGGCACATCCGGCAGGCGGTCGAAAGTCGCTTTCAATCCTTCCTGCCAGGCCTGGCGCAACTGGTGGAAGTAAGGGTTCTCTTCCTGCAGCACCAGGCGCTCGCCGAATTTCAGCGAGCCGGCCTTGTAGATCAGCAATTCAACCGGCGGGCCGACGGTCAGGTTACTGCGGATCGTAGAATCCATCGAAACCAGTGCACAGCGCGCCGCCAGTTCCAGCGATAAATCTTTCGAGATGATGCGGTCCAGAATGGGCTTGCCATACTTCAGTTCACCGATCTGCAGAAAAGGCGTCTGCTCGGTGGCGACGATATAATTGCCTTCCGGATAAACCAGGTAAATCTGGTGCTGCCGGTCAGCGAGTTGGCCGCCAAGTATGAAACTGGCCTCCGGGTTAAAACTATCGTCGCCCCTGGAGCTGTGTTTACGCTGTTCAGCCCGGCTGAGTGAACCAATGTACTCGGCCGCTTCCGCCATATCCTGCGCATTGTTAAGGCACGTGTCGCTGGCCATGTCGTTGTCCCGCCGGATCTGGCGCAGGACGGCCTGTGTCGTGGCCAGGTTGCCCGAACTCAGCAGGCAGAACGCTCGGCTGGCAGCAACCTCAAAGGTATGCATTTTGCTGAACGTACTGACCTGGTCCACGCCGGCGTTCGTGCGGGAATCTGACGCAAAGACAATACCCTGGTCAGTCTTGATCGTGAGGCAATAAGTCAATTCTGGTCTTCCGGAAGGCCTGGAAACATGCAGATTATACTCATTTTGCGTGGGATGCATCGCAGTTTGTCATTTCCGGCGGACCGGTGCTTTATACTGCATACTTTGGGCTCCAGCCTGTTTGAACCAGCTTTGGAGGACGTCATCGAACAACTGATCGCAAGCGTTGTTGAATTCGGCCAGAAACTGCTGGTTTTCTTCAACGAAACGGCAATTCTTGAGCAATTGACGGTTGTCGCGGTGCTGCTGCTGGTGTCTCGTGTCGCGGCATGGCGAATCGAGCCGAAACTGGAGGCCCTGGTGCGCGGCATACAGGCGCCAAACCACAAACTGCTGCGCATCATTATTGTTTGCCTGCGCCGGCTTGAGTGGATTTTCTTCGTCGTACTGGCGGGGCTTGCCCTGCTGCTGATGCAGCACTTCGACTGGCCGGGTTCAGAGTATGTCGTTTCGACCGCTCTGTTGCTCGCACTGGCCTGGCTGGTGATCGGGTTACTGTCCCAGATGATTCGAAGCCGTTCACTCGGTAGAGTCGTTGCGGTCCTGGTCTGGTGCTACGTTGCCCTGGTGCTGCTGGGTGTGGCTGATGAAGCCGCGATACTGCTGGATGCGGCCGGCTTTTCGGTAGGGACTTTCCGGATATCCCTGCTATTGATTCTTAAGGTGTTTGTTTTTCTGGGTTTATTGCTTTGGTTCGCCATCATTGCTGGCAATTTCATAGACGACCGCCTGCAGCATACGGAAGACCTCACTCCATCACTGCGTGTCCTGCTTGGCAAGGTCGCGAAGATCGCCCTCATCTTCAGCGCCACGCTGGTCGGCTTGTCAGGCCTCGGCATCGATCTGACCATTTTCACGGTATTTTCCGGCGCCATCGGCGTGGGCCTGGGCTTTGGCTTGCAGAAGGTGGTTTCGAACTTTATCTCCGGCATCATCATCCTGATGGACCGGTCCATTAAGCCCGGAGACACCATTTCCCTGGGCGAAACCTTCGGCTGGATCCGCGAACTGCGGTCCCGGTTCGTCTCGGTAGTGACCCGAGACGGCCGCGAATACCTGATTCCGAACGAGGACTTCATAACCCACGAGGTGATCAACTGGTCCTTTTCGGACGAACTGGTCCGGCTCGATGTCAACTTTGGTGTTTCCTACGATTCCGATCCGCACCAGGTCAGCGCCCTGGCCGTTGAAGCGGCCGCGAATTGCAATCGCGTGCATGGCGCCAAAAAGCCGGTTTGCTGGCTGACCGGTTTTGGCGATTCCTCGATCGATTTCGTGCTGCGGTTCTGGATCAGCGACCCGCGTGAAGGGTTGACGAACGTTCGGGGCGTGGTGTTGCTGGCTTTGTGGGATACATTGAAGGAACATGACATCAAGATTCCCTATCCCCACCGGGAGATCATCATGGCAACTCCCGTGGAGGTATCTGCTGATGACGGAGACACCCGTTCGTGAACCGGACTTCGTGGGCCATAGCCAGTGTGCTGGTTATCCTCGCGGGAGTTTCTGCGGCGCCGCGCCTGTCGGCTGGAGACTGTCCCCCAGAAGGGTACAGCAGGGAGCAATTATTCAAGTTGAAGGAGTCCGGCTTCGAGTTGGCGGACGAAACCCGGCGAAACGCCCTTGCGATTGGCCTGGTGGCCTGTAATTCCGATCCGGACCCGCTCATTCGCGATGGCGTAGCGTTCGAGGCAGTCTCGACCTGGTTGCGTGGCCAGCAGTTATCCGCGGAAAGCATACTGGTTTTATACGGCGACTTGTTGGGGCAACTCAGCAGCGAAACTGATATTGCGGGCTTCCAGCAGCCATTTGCAGCATTGTTGCTTTCTGAAGTCGCACGTGCCGACCGTATCGAGGCGGTGCTGACTCCCCCCATGCGCGAAGAACTGGCGGCAGAGGCGGCGGCCTACCTGGCCGGGGTCGATGATTACCGCGGGTTTTCCGCAGCAGAGGGTTGGCGGCACGGCGTTGCCCACGGTTCCGACCTGGTCCTGCAACTGGCGCTTAATCCACAAATCGACGGCGCCCAGATCCAGCGCCTGATGGAGTCTTTGGCTTTGCAGGTCGCACCTGCGGGGGAGATGTTTTACATTTACGGCGAACCGGCGCGCCTGGCCCGGGCAGCCTACTATGGCTATAGCCGGGGAATCCTGCCAGCTTCATTCTGGGAAAACTGGTTCCTTGGCATTTCCAGCCCCGGTTCCCTTGGGTCCTGGGTGGATTCCTATTCCAGCCAGGCCGGCCTCGCCAGGCGGCACAACACGCTGTCTTTCCTGCTCGCACTGCACTTCAATGCGACGCTGGCCGGTGACGAGCAGGGGGCGGCGCTGCAGGATCTCGCGCTGCAGGCTATCACGCGGGTGTCCGGTGGCTGACGCGCTGTCCGGCATCGAGCTGAAATTCAAAACACCTCCGGCATGGGCCGAGGGTGTTGTCGCCGCAATGGACGTCTTTTTGCCCGATCACGCGACTGCTGAAAAAAAGGCTTCCAGCATGGCGATGGGAATGGTTGCGCATTATCCGGATAAACCCGAACTGGTGACCGCCATGATTGACCTTGCCCTGGAAGAACTCAGCCACTTCCGTGCGGTGGTCAGGCTGATGCAGGAACGTGGTCTCACCCTGGGTGCGGACGAGAAGGACCCATATGTCAATGCCTTACGCCGCACTTTTCGGGACGGGAAAAAGCATTATTTCATGGACCGCCTGCTGGTTGGCGGGATCGTCGAGGCCCGCGGCGCGGAACGTTTTGGCCTGGTGGCTGACGCCCTGCCGGCAGGCGGGTTGAAACGCTTTTACCGTTCGATCACGCGCTCTGAAAAGGCCCACCAGGATCTGTTCCTTGAACTTGCCGACTTGTATTTTGACCCGGCGGAAGTCCGGCTGCGCCTGGACAGCCTGCTCGTGACGGAAGCCGAAATCGTCAGTGAACTTCCGATCCGGGTTGCGCTGCACTGAACCGGAAGATCATGGAAAAGTACCTGCGTCACTACGCTGAACCCGAAATTAATTCACTGGACGGACTGTTGGAAGCGTTGCCCGGTCAGCAACCGTGGTCGAATGTCCTGGTGATTCCCGCCTGCAACGAGGCCCCACGGTTTCTTCGTCCGCCGCCCCCGTGCAAGAGGCGCAGCCTGTTAATTCTGGTGATCAATGAGCCCGTTTCGTCCTCTCCTGAGGTATCAGCCAACAACCGGGCCCTGGCAACGGCGGTGCGGGCGAAATTCGAGTCCCATGGCCGGATCGACGGCGGCTCACCTGAATCGAGCGCGGGCTACGGTATGGAACTGTTGCGCGACCCGGCAAGCCCGCGGGATATTCTGCTGGTAGACCGGTTCAGCGCAGGACGAAAACTTCCTGCCAGGGGCGGCGTAGGGCATGCCCGCAAGGTGGGCGCAGACCTGGCGGCCGCATTGATCCATCTGAAGCGCATTCACTCGTCCTGGATACACTGCAGCGATGCAGATGTGATGCTGCCCGACACCTATTTTCATTGCAGCAACAGAAGCCGATATGCTGATACTGATTACGCAGCGCTGGTCTATCCATTTCGCCACGCCGGCGCCGGGGACGGCACAGACCAGGAAGCAGTCATCCTGGCGACGGAGTTGTATGAACTTTCACTGCATTATTACGTCGCCGGCATGAAGTTCGCCGGCTCGCCTTATGCGTTTCACACCATCGGCAGCACGATGGCGGTGAATGCGCTGCACTATGCAAAAGTCCGGGGCTTCCCCCGTCGTGAGGCCGGTGAGGACTTTTACCTGCTCAACAAGCTGGCCAAGGTCGGCACGGTTGTGGAAATGCAGGAGGGATCGAATTGTGAAGCCATCCGGATAGAGGCGCGCCGTTCCGACCGCGTGCCGTTTGGTACCGGCGCCGCCGTGAATACGATCTCCGGGCTGGCCGATCCGGTCACGGATTTCAGGTTCTACAATCCCGCGGTATTCGAATTGCTCAAAGCCTGGCTGGCGAGCTGGCCCGCAATCTGGAAATCAGGGTCCAGCGACTTCTCTGCCGTCATCCTGCAACAATCTTCCCGTGACAGGGTACAGAGTGACAAGCGGCAGCTATTAGTAGCCGGGCTGGAGAAAGCCGGGGCCAGCCAGGCGCTTGAACACGCTTTCCGGCAAAGCAGTGACACGGAGCAGTTCACCCGGCAGATGCAAACCTGGTTTGACGCCTTCCGCACCCTGAAGTTGATTCATTTTCTGCGGGACCACGGACTCACCTCGATCGCCCGCGACGAACTGGCGAAAAACTCACTCGGTATCGAGGCGCTCAGGAGACAGGGACTCGAGCGGCTGGCCGGCCAGTGACGTTGCCACCTGGCGTAACTGCTCCATGCTCACCGGTACACCGTCACGGGAAAGTTGTCCCGCCACGTTGTCCAGGCTGTAGCGCCCCGCGGTCACTTCGCGCAACTCGTCATCCAGTGCCTGCATGACCGCAACGCCTTTCGCCGTGCGCGGGCCTGACGATTCATCCGCTTCAAGTATGTCTTCCTCTCCGGCCCAGGCCTCGAGTTTTTCCAGGCCTCGCTTATAGTCCATGCTGGACAGTGTGTCGGAACGGCGCATGATCTCCAGCGTATAGTATTCAGCCACTGCCTCTACGATCCAGTCCTGCCCGGGTGCGGCCCGGTAGCCCTGGGCAAGGTGCACGAGTTCATGCAACAGGGTGCTCGTGCCGTTGGCGCTGATCAGTGGACGGTCTGCATGAATGTAGAGGGAGTGGGGTCCCGACAGGCCTCCGCGCCACATGGGGTCGCCGGCTGAAACCAGCAGGATACGCTTGGGAAAGTCAGGAAAAATGGTCACCAGCGTCGGCAGGTTCCAGCGCAGGAATGCCTTGATGTCCGAGTATCTGATGCCCTGGCCCATCGGGCCGGCGATGGCGAACCGTATCCCGGCCCTGTCTCCCCAGCGCACTCCGAGCTTTCCGGCGGCCATCCAGCCAACCGGGCGGTCGAATTTCCGGTCTGCCCAGTCCACTTCGAACCAGTCCGGGTCGCTTTCAGACCGGGGATAGGCGCTGATGAAGGACCAGCCGGGCGGGCCGGTCATGCGCAGGCGAGCTTGTGAGGTTGAGCCTTTCAGTGCCCTGGCGCTGGCGGGCGGCAGCAGGTCGTCTCCCCGGAAGACAGCCCAGTTGTTTTGCACCAGGCTGTCGTATCGCCCGGCCTCGCCGCGTGCGTGATCGATCACCGCGCTGAACTTCAGGGTGCCACCGACATCCGGCAGATCCCAGGTAAGCTTGTTTCCGGTGTCGTCGATCACGCCGTCCCCGCTGAAACCGTCATAGCGGGCCGGATCGTATTGAAAGCTCAGGCTGCGCAGAAGATTGCGCGGCTGGCGCACAGTGACGGCCACGTGAGCAAGGCCTTCCTCAGGTGAAAAACTCACCTCGTAATCCAATTGGTAAACCCGGTCGGAGCGACCCATGTGCGGCGCATCCCCGGCCCTGGAACTACCGGCCACGCAAACCGATGCCTGTGCGAACCAGAGGCAAAGCAACGACAGGAAGAAACTTCTATTCATAAGCTGGAATTCGGAGTCTAAAGTTGAATTACAACACATCTTCACCCCTGGTATCCCCGGAAATTTTCTCCCTGGAGAAGCCGTCGGGTTAAAATGGAATTCAGAGTGTCACCAGACCAGGAATTGCTCAAATGAACTCACCAAGATATGCAACAAACTGCGTGGAGCGGTTTCTCGAGTATGTGAAAATGGATACTCAGTCGTGCGAGGATTCAGAAACCTTTCCCAGCACGCCTTCGCAACTCGATCTTTTGAGGCGGTTGCGCGATGAGCTGCTGGCGCTGGGCCTGGAAGACGCCTCCCTGGATGAATACGGCTACGTGTTCGCCACGGTTCCATCAACGACCGCGAAGGACGGAGTACCGGTGATTGGATTCCTGGCACACGTGGATACCTCGCCGGAAATGAGCGGTGCAGGGGTGAAGGCGATTGTGCATCAGAACTACGATGGCGGCGACCTGGTTTTTCCGGACGACCCTGCGGCCGCGATTTCAGCGAGGGACAACCCTCAGCTGGCGAAACAGATTGGCCATGACATTATTACTGCCTCGGGAACGACCCTGCTGGGCGCCGACAACAAGGCCGGCGTGGCGGAGATCATGGGAGCAGTGGAATACCTGCTGGCTCATCCCGAAATCCCCCATGGCCCCATCCGTATCGGCTTCACGCCCGACGAGGAAGTGGGTAACGGCACAAAATATTTCGACGTAGAACGGTTCGGCGCTTATTGCGCCTACACCATGGACGGCGAAACCCTGGGTGAACTCCAGGTTGAGACGTTTTCCGCGGACGCGATTACAGTGACCTTCCATGGCTTCAATACCCACCCCGGATTCGCGAAGGGCAAGATGGTGAATGCCATCAAGGTGGCGGCGGATTTCATCACCCGCCTGCCGGACGAGGGCCTGTCGCCGGAGACCACGGAAGGCTACCAGGGGTTCGTCCACCCTTACGTGATCGACGCCAGTGTTGAGCAAACCTCGGTCAAGCTGCTGGTCCGGGATTTCGTTACCGCAAAGCTGAAGGAAATGGAGGAACTCGTCGAGCAGATTGCTGCCGAGGCAGTTTCCGCCCATCCCGGGTCACGGATGGAGATCGACGTGCAGGAAAACTACCGCAACATGAAAGAGGTGCTGGACCAACATCCTGAAGTGTTCGAAAAGGCGCTCGAGGCGTATCGCCGGGCCGGGCTGGAGCCGGTAGTTGAACCTATCCGCGGCGGTACAGACGGTTCACGGTTGAGTTTCATGGGCTTGCCCACGCCCAATATTTTTGCCGGTGAACACAATTTCCACTCGCGTTACGAATGGATATCAACCCACGATATGCATAAAGCCGTCGAAGTCATCATCGAGCTGTGCCGGGTCTGGGAGGAGGCGGCCAGCTCACAATAATCTGGGCAGCACCAGGCTGGCCAGGCTCAGCACCAGGAAAAAACCGCACATATCGGTCATGGTGGTGAGCAGGGGGCCGGATGCCACGGCAGGGTCTACATTGAACCGTTTCAGAATCAACGGCACGGTGCCGCCAATGGATACCGCCAGAAGCGTGTTCAGCGCCAGCGCTCCTCCAACGACGGCGCCCAGGACCGGGTTGCCTTTCCAGGCCCAGGCAGCCAGCCCGAGCAGCAGGCCGAGCGCCAGGCCGTTGATCACGCCCACGACCGCTTCTTTGCCCCACACCCGGGCTACATCCTTGGGCTCCGCTGCGCCAAGTGTGAGTTCGCGCATGCTCACCGCCACGGCCTGGTTGCCGGAACAGCCGCTCATATCCGAAACGATCGGCAGAAACACCGCAAGGGCAATGACCGCACTCAGGGTGTCCTCGTAAAGGGCAATTACGCTGGCCGCGATGATGTTCAGTCCGATGTTGACGCTCAGCCAGGACAGCCGGCGCTTGGCGCGGACCCATACGGGCATGCTGCGCAACTCTTCACCGCTGATGATACCGGCGACCTTCATGCTGTCGGATTCGGCTTTTTCCGTTAATGCCTCCAGCAGGGCCCTGCGGCGGACAATGCCCAGCAGTTGTTTGCGCTCGTTGACTACCGGTACGGCTGCAATGTCGTAATCGTCGAAAAACTGGTCAAGTTCCGGCAGCGTCGTTTCCGGCAAAACGGTTATTGCCTCCCGCGCGACACTTCCGATTCTGGCATCAGGGTCAGCGAAGACCAGGTCCCGTAACCGGATGACACCAATCAGAACCCGGTGCCCGGCGACCACGTAGACATAGTGAACGGTCAGGAATTCATAATCGCCTTCTCGTCCGGTCAGGTCCTCAACGACCTCGCGCACTGTCGCCCTCCTGGGGTAACTGGCGAATTCCGTCATCATCAGGCCGCCGGCACAATCCGAGGGGTAGGAAATCAGGTCACGGATTTCCTGAACGTCTTCCTCATCCAGAAGTTCCAGGATGGCTTCTGCGTCTTCCGTGTCGAGTTCCGACAGGATGTCGACACGATGGTCACTGGCCAATTCTTCGAGGATGGTCGCCGATTCCCGGGCGGTCATTTCTTCCATCAGTTCCGCGGTATGACTGTCCGGCAGGTCTTCGATGATGTCGGCCGCCCGTTCCGTTGAGACGGTGGAAAGCAGTTGTCGTTGTTCATCCTCGCTGAGGCGAAATACGGCATGAAGGAGGTCTGCTGAGTCCAGCGTGTCGAGCAGGGTGTCCAGCTCGGTTTGCTTTGCTTCGCCCTCCAGCGCCGAGCGAATGAGGTCCCTGGTATCCACCTTTATATCCTGCATTTGTTATTCCTCCTGTCCGGATAGAAGATACTACACAGCTTGCCTGATCGTTTTGATCCGGATTTACTTTTCCTGTTTTTTGCGCCCGCTATCTTGACATAAAGGTAATTCGAAATTAAATTCCGCTTTGAAGGCGTAGTGCCTTCTTACGGAGACTTGGAAATGGGTAAGAAAGCCCGAAAAAATTACCGCAACGTGGGCATCGAAAAAGACGACGATTTCGACGACCTGTTTGATGACGAATTCGACGCACACGATCTGTCCAGGGATATTCACAGCACGGAATGGGGTGATGACGACGATGGCGACAAGCGGGTGAGCGCCCGCCGAAAAATCGAGCGTCGCAATGACAGCAAGAAACTCTATTCACAGCTGAATGATTGGGAAGAGTTCGGCAAGAATTCGGACAATTATATTTATTGATCCGGATTAGGCCGCCGGCCGACCGGTCCGGCGGCTTGCTGCGCAACCAGGCCTTTCCTTAGCAAGCGCCGTTCATTGTCTGTGCCCGGCATTTTACCTAACCATCCAAAAAAAATGTTTTCTCCCTCTTTACAGGCGTGGTCAGCGTCCCAATGTACGTGCGTGTAGACTATATCTTTCATTGAGAACAAAAGGAGACCACCCATGACTCATACACTTCCCGCCCTGCCTTACGCCAAGGACGCACTGGCGCCGGTTATCTCGGCTGAAACCATTGACTTTCACTACGGCAAGCATCACCAGGCCTATGTCACCAACCTGAACAACCTGGTGCCCGGGACGGAATTTGAACATGCGACCCTGGAAGAGATCGTGATGAGGTCTGATGGCGGCATCTTCAACAATGCGGCACAGGTCTGGAACCATACGTTTTACTGGAATGGCCTGAGTCCCGACGGTGGCGGTGAACCAACCGGCGCACTGGGCGAGGCGATCAACAAAGCGTTTGGTTCGTTCGATGAGTTCAAGGCGGCCTTCATCAAGTCGGGCATTGGCAACTTTGGATCCGGTTGGACCTGGCTGGTGAAAAACGGCGATGGTTCTGTGGAAATCGTCAATACCTCGAACGCGGCCAACCCGATGCGGAACGGCAAAAAGCCCCTGCTGACGATTGACGTTTGGGAGCACGCTTACTACATCGACTACCGGAACGCCCGTCCCAAGTACCTGGATGAAATCTGGTCGCTGGTGAACTGGGATTTCGTCGCTTCAAATTACGCTTGAATTGAAGCCCGACAATACGGCGCAGTACCTCAAGCCCGCATACCGCTGGTATGTGCTGGCTCTGCTGACGCTGGTCTATACCTTCAACTTCGTTGACCGCCAGGTCATCGTGATTCTGCAGGAGCAGATTCGCGCTGACCTGGGGTTGATGGACTGGCAGCTTGGCCTGTTGTCGGGTTTTGTCTTTGCTGTTTTTTACTCGGTGCTGGGCCTGCCCATCGCACACTTGTCAGAGAGTGTCGGACGCAAGCGGGTGGTCGCAACAGCCCTGGCGTTCTGGAGCCTGATGACGGCGCTTTCAGGGGCTACGCAGAACTTCATTCAGCTGCTTTTACTGCGCATTGGCGTCGGCATCGGCGAGGCGGGAGGCAGTCCACCCTCCCATTCAATGATTTCGGACATTTTTCCCCGCCACCGCAGAGCGCTGGCGCTGTCGATTTTCTCGATGGGTGTCTATATCGGGTACCTGTTCGCCTATGGGTTTGGCGGCTGGGTCGCCGAGAGCCTGGGCTGGAGAACCACCTTCGTGGTGGTCGGCCTTCCCGGAATCCTGGTGGCGCTGATCGTGGCGATCACGATCAAGGAACCGCCCCGTGGCCTGGCGGAGCGGATAGAAAACGGCGGTAAAGAACAGGAGATGGAAACCGGCACCGCTGCAGCGCCTTCATTCGGCGAAACCCTGCGCCTGTTGTGGTCCCGTAAATCGTTCCGGCATATCGCACTGGGCGCCAGCCTGCAGTCACTGGCCGGCTACGGCATTGGAAATTTCGTGCCATCCTTCATCATCCGGGCGCATGAGATGACCATTGGCGACGTCGGTTGGCGCCTGGCCCTGGTGATGGGCATCGGCGGCGTGATCGGTGTTGTGTCCTCCGGCTGGATTGCCGACCGGATGGCGCGCCGGGGCGACCAGTGGTATGTGCTGACGCCGGCGATCGCACTGATCCTGACGCTGCCGCTGACGATACTGGCTTTTTCCGCGTTGACCCCGGGCAGCATGTTCCTTTCCTATGTACCCTACGTGGTCCTGGGCGCCATGTGGTTGGGGCCGTCGCTGGCGGTAACCCATTCAATGGTAGGTTTGAGGCAGAGGGCGGTTGCTTCGGCCGCGCTGTTTTTTATTCTGAACCTGATCGGCCTTGGACTGGGGCCCCTGATCGTCGGCTCCCTGTCCGACCTGCTGCGGCCTTCGTTTGGTGATGCAAACGGGTTGCGGTACGCTATTATCGGTACGGCGCTGACGGCAAAAATCTGGGCCATTACTCACTTTTTACTGGCGTCGCGGACGGTGACGGCGGATATTGAAAGCCCGAATTAAGAAAATTTTGACGGGCTATTATTCAATCAAATACCGGGAAGTCCGTTGCCGCTGTTGCACAAGCATGTACAACACATCACTAAAAACTTGTGGCGTTTCATGAAACCATTGGAAACTGGACCCCAAAACTATGAATCCAGCCAACCCCATCAATATCCGGCTCATCGACCACGTGGTCGTTCGCGCAAATGACCTCGAAAAAATGGTGACCTTCTATTCCGAAGTGCTCGGCTGCCGTCTGGAGCGTGGTCCCGGTGAGATCCGGCTGGCTCAGCTAAGGGCCGGGCAGTCGTTGATCGACCTGGTAGAGGCCAGCGGCCCGCTTGGCCGAAAAGGAGGCGGGCCGCCTGATCAGCAGGCACCGAACATGGATCATTTCTGCCTGCAAATCGAACCCTGGAACGCTGAATTGATCATCCAGCACCTGGAAAAACACGAGGTAGCATTCAGTCCGGTAGAATCCCGCTACGGGGCCAGGGGACAGGGGCCTTCGATTTATCTGCAAGACCCGGAAGGCAATACGGTTGAACTGAAAGGACAGGAGCCCTAACGGTGCGCGACACTATCCACCTCTCAAACATCGAAATGTATAGGCCGTTTAGGAGCCGAACCTACGACCAATGGATTAAAAGGACATAACGTGGAAGCAAAACTCAATGTGCTGGGTGAACCCCTGATGCCCTGTTCCGATGATCCGGTGACAGGCTTTTTTCGCGATGGTTGCTGCAATACCGACAGCAGCGATTTCGGCCTGCATGCGGTTTGCGTGCGCGTGACCGCTGAGTTCCTCGAATTTTCGCGGGCAAGAGGTAACGATCTGACCACACCACATGCTGAATTTGGTTTTCCGGGACTCAAGCCCGGCGACCAGTGGTGCCTGTGCGCGGCCCGCTGGCAGGAGGCGCTGGAGGCGGGCGCCGCGCCCCGCGTGGTTCTGCAGGCAACGCATGCGGCCGCTCTGCGGGTCATCAAACTCAAGAGTCTGAAGGAATATGCCATCGACCTGGTGTAATGCCTGAAACAAAATCGCCCCGCTGCGGCATTTTCTGTTAGACTCCCGGCATCCTGGCCGCATCGGTTGGCCTGCAATTTCCCACTACATCTTCCCCGTACCGATTCACGCCTGATTGCCAGGTGCTGAAAGGGCAAGACCGGAGTACTTTCCAAAATGTCATTTGATTCTCTCGGCCTTTCGGCCGAACTCCTGCGTGCTGTGCACGAACAGGGCTATAACGAACCCACACCCATCCAGATCAAGGCGATCCCGCTGATCCTCGAGGGCAGGGATATCATGGCCGGAGCCCAGACAGGCACCGGCAAAACCGCCGGGTTTACTTTACCCATGCTTCAGCTTTTGAATTCGCGGCCCGTGGATAGCCATAAGCGTCCCGTGCGTGCGCTGGTGCTGACACCAACCCGCGAACTGGCTGCCCAGGTGGAACAAAGCGTGATCACTTACGGCCGCCACCTTCCGCTGAGCAGCGCGGTGATCTTTGGCGGTGTCAAAATCAACCCGCAGATCGACAAGCTGCGCCGCGGCGTGGATATATTGGTGGCGACACCGGGCCGCCTGCTGGACCACGCGCGCCAGAAGACAGTCGATTTATCGACGGTGGAAATGCTGGTGCTGGATGAAGCAGACCGCATGCTCGACATGGGCTTTATCCACGACATTCGCAAAATCATGGCCTTACTGCCGGTTAAGAGCGAGCGTCAGAACCTGCTGTTCTCCGCTACGTTTTCTAACGAAATCAAAAAATTGTCACATCAATTGCTGAATCATCCTGAACTGGTTGAAGTGGCTCGCCGCAACGCACCGATTGAATTGATCGAGCAGTTGGCTCACCCGGTGGACAAGAACCGCAAACGGGAAATTCTCAGCCACATGATCGGTGCAGGAAACTGGCGCCAGGTGCTGGTCTTTACCCGCACCAAGCACGGCGCGAACCGCCTCGCCAAGCAATTGGTCATGGATGGACTGAGCGCCACCGCGATACACGGCAACAAGAGCCAGGCAGCGCGAACGCGCGCACTGGCTGATTTCAAGAAAGGTTCTGTTCGTGTCCTGGTCGCAACGGATATCGCGGCGCGCGGCCTCGATATCGATCAGCTACCGCACGTGGTGAATTACGAGCTGCCCAACGTACCCGAGGATTATGTCCACCGGATCGGCCGCACTGGCCGCGCCGGCAATGAGGGAACCGCTATTTCGCTGGTATCGGCCGAGGAACAGAAACTGTTGAGAGACATCGAACGTCTGATCAATCGCGAAATTCCAAAACAACTGCTGCCTGGCTACGAAACCATCGGGCCGGTCCGGCAGCAGCCGGCGCGTGGCGCTGAAAACGGCCGCCAGGGTGACCGCCGGAATGGCCGCGGCAAGAACACAGGTAACAACAGCCAGCCGCAGGGACGTAACGGCCAACGCCGTCAGAATGGCCGCAACCAGTCTGCGAAGCCGCAAAGCGAGTCTGCGCAGTCCCAGACGAGGAATCCATCATCGAACAGGAATACTCCAGTCAGGCCCGGTTACAGTTCGCTGGCCGACCGGTTCATGGGGTCTGATTAGGATTTACTTCGGGCCGTTCACAAACCTGCCTGATCTTTCAGCTTCAGCTCCAGCGCCCTCGATGCGGGCGTGATGGAAAGGCCGCCGAGGGCTGTGCAGCAAATTTCCCGCGGCATGGCCTGGCCGATTTCATTCATCGCCGAGATGACCTGGTCCAGCGGAACCAGGTGCAGGTAGCCCGCCAACGCCATGTTGGCGCTGTTGATGGCATTGCTCGCGGCCATGGCATTCTTGCCCAGGCAAGGCGCCTCGACGCGGCTCGCAATGGGGTCGCAGGCCAGGCCGAGCATGTTCTGCAGGGCGAAAGAAGCCGCTCCCAGTGCTTCGGTTGGGCTACCGCCCAGCATTTCAGCCAGGCCGGCCGCCGCCATGCCGGCCGCGGAGCCGCACTCGGCCATACAGCCGCCCAGTTCGGCGGAAAAAGTTGCCCCCTCGGCAATGAAAATGCCGATCAGGCCGGCGGCCAGTAATCCGCGAACCAGGGTTTCATCCTCAAGATCACTCTCATCGGCAACCGCGAGGAGTGTGGCCGGCAGCACCGCGCAGGAACCTGCAGTGGGGGCGGCGACAATCGTCTCCAGGCCGGCCTTGGCTTCCATGATCCCGGTCACGTAGCGGATCATGCGGTTCTGGATCGATCCGCCTACCAACCGGCGTTCCTGCTCGGCCCGCTCGAATGATTTAACCTGGGTTGGCAGCAACCGCCCCGGCAGTTCGCGGCCTTGCAGCCCCAGTTCCAGACTGCGGCGCATGGTGGCCAGGATCGAAGAGGCGTATTCAAAGACCTGTTGTTCACTCCAGCCGCTGCGGGCCGATTCGTATTGCAGGGCCCATTGCCAGAGTGGCGTCGTGGAATCCATCCGCACCAGAAACTCGCCCGCGTTCAGGAATGGAAGTGCGCTCGCATCGGCTGCCAGCACCGGCATGACCGGATCCAGGACATGGACCTCGAATGCGGAAAGTCTTTCAAGCTGATCCTGCTGCCAGGGCGAACGGCTGCGCAGGTGCCAGCCGGAGTGTTCACCGGGGAGCCGGGCGATTTCGACCACGTCGTGGTGTTTCGCGAGGTCAGAGACCAGGCCGTCACCGGCGCCGTGTCCCAGGATGAAGAGCTCATGCAGATCACCGTGCAGGCAAACCGGGAAGGAATCCAGTTCCTGGACCTCGATTATGCCGCCGCCGGTTGAAATTGCCGTCAGGCTGCGAGTGGTCTCGCCGCCCTGAATGGCCAGGCGATAGGTGTTCGGATGCTGCGCTCCGTAGTCCAGGTAGCGGACTTCAACTTCGATACCCGCTTTCTTCAGTTCACCCGGGTAGTCCTTGAGGCGCTCATCGTCGGCTTCCCAACCCAGTAGTCCGCCGGCCAGGCCCAGGTCGGATCCTTGAGTGCGGTGGGTCGTAACCAGGGATCCTGACGGATCGTAATCCACCACGACCCTTTGCAGCCGGCCGTTCGCCAGATCGCGGGCCAGCCGCCCGATGCGTTGTGCCGCCGCGCTGTGCGAACTGGAAGGTCCGCGCATGACGGGGCCGAGTACGTCGTTGAATATGCTGGGTAAGCTCAAAGTTTCTTCACAGTTCCGGTTGCGCCAATGGCGCAGTGAATCCAGCATCGCGAATGGTCGATGCAAATGCAACTTCTTTTACGGAGCCGGTATAATTGCCGATTCGTTTAATTTTTTGCTGGAGCATTCATGTCCGCGATGCAATCGCTTTGCCGGCTCATTCCCGGTCTTATCAGCCTGGCGATGACCGGGCTGCTTGTTGCCGCCTGCGATCGCGGGGAGCGCGAAGTAATGCAAACCAAAGTTACTACGAATAGTGATGATTCCAGGATGGAAACGGTGGAAGCCCCGGACACGGCTACAGATCCCTATATGTGGTTGGAGGACGTCCTTGGCGAGGATGCCCTGGATTGGGTCAAGACCGAAAACGGCCGAACGGTCAGTGTCCTGGAAACAGACCCGCGTTTTGCCGCGGTTGAGTCGCGCGCCCTCGGGATTTACAACGCAACGGACAAGATCGTCTATGCAGAGCGCATGGGTGAGGAAATGCACGACCTCTGGCGCGATGAAACGAATGTGCGCGGTGTTTGGCGCAAGACCAGCGTGGAAGCCTATGCGGCCGGTTCACCGCTCTGGGAAACCGTGCTCGATATCGACGCCCTGTCGAAGGCCGAAGACCGCAACTGGGTTTACAAGGGCCGCAGCTGCCTGATGTCTGCCGGCCGCTGCATGGTGCAGTTGTCTGACGGCGGAACCGACTCGGTCGTGTTGCGTGAATTTGAAGTTGGGGGAAACCGGTTTGTCGAAGGCGGGTTCGAATCACCCAATTCCAAGCAGAACAGCAGTTGGCTGGACGCGGACTCCCTGTTGATTGCAACGGATTTCGGTCCCGGCAGCATGAACACCTCGGGCTATGCGCGCCAGGTCCGGCTTTGGCAGCGGGGTACGCCGCTGTCTGCAGCGAAGCTGATTTTTGAAGGGCCGGCCACCGACGCTTTCGAGTTCCCGGTCGTCAGTCACCGCGGTGACGGCACGTACGCACTGGTCCTGCAGGGACCGGATTTTTTCACCCAGACACTGCATTTACTGGGCGAAGATGGGGCTTTGACGCAACTTCCGCTGCCGCAGGACATATCTTTACAGGGTTTCATCGGTGACCGCCTGGTTGCCTCCCTGCGCTCGGACTGGGTTGTGGGCGATGAAACTTTTACCTCGGGAACTGTTGTCGCGGTCAACGTCCAGGACCTGGTGGACGGCAAACCGGAGGCCAGCCTGCAAAACGTTTTTGCGCCGGACGATGTCAGCAGTGTGGAAAGCGTAACTGTGGCCAAAAGCCGCATTTATATTGCGCTTTTGTCAAACGTCACAGGCCGGTTGATCACGGCTGAAGCCATCGGCGAGGGCTGGGCGCTCAGCGAAGTGGCGCTTCCGGGGAACGGTTCTCTGAAGGTTCGGGCAGCCGATGACACCGCCAACGACGTCTTTGTCTCATTTGAGAGTTTCCTGCAACCGGAAAGCCTTTATCGCGTGATGGAGGACGGCGAAGTCCGCCTGGTGCAGGCCCTGCCGGAACGATTTGACCCGGCCGGGTTCGTTACCGAGCAAAAGTTCGCTACGGCGCCCGATGGTGTGCAGATTCCCTATTTCCTGGTCCGGCCCGCAGACCTCGAGTTTGACGGCGAAAGACCCACCCTGCTGTATGCCTATGGCGGCTTCAACAATTCATCCACACCGGGCTACACGTTCCCGATCGGCAATTCACCGAACATGACCTCCTGGCTGGAAGCCGGCGGAACGCTGGTGGTCGCCAATATCCGCGGGGGAGGGGAGTTCGGGCCGAAATGGCACCAGGCCGCGCTCAAGGATAAACGGCAAGTCGCTTTCGACGACATGATCGCGGTCGCTGAGGACCTGATCGATACCGGGCTAACCAATCCGCGGCGCCTGGGCGCGATGGGCCGGTCCAACGGCGGGTTGCTGATGGGCGCCTTGCTGACCCAGCGCCCGGAGTTGTTTAACGCCATCGTCATCGGCGTACCGTTGCTCGACATGCTGCGCTATCACCTGTTGCTGGCTGGAGCGTCCTGGATCGCGGAATACGGTAATCCCGATATACCGGAACAGGCCGCCTATATCAGCGAGTGGTCGCCCTATCAGAAAATGGGTGAACGGGATGCTTATCCGGAGGTGCTTTTCTACAGTTCCACGCGTGATGACCGGGTCCACCCGGGTCACGGCCGGAAGATGGCGGCCAAAATGCGCGAATTGGGACATCCGTTTCTGTATTACGAGAATATCGAAGGTGGCCACGCGGGCTCATCGGACCTGACCCAGCGCGCCTTCATGGACAGCCTGCAGATCGTTTTCCTGATGCAGAAATTGATGGACTGAAGACGGCCTGTTCTTCTCCTGGTGTGGTTAAATATCTTATCCTGAGCAATTGATGCGAGAAGCCAAGTGAATCATTCGGAAACCATTGCTGACCGGCTTCGCCATGCACCGGTTGTCCCCCTGATCCAGGCGGATGATCCGAATGTCGCCGTCCGTACCGCCCGGGCACTGGTTGCCGGCGGCCTGACGGTGATTGAAGTGGTGCTGCGCACCCCGGCCGCCGTCAAGTGTCTGAAAGCCATTGCCGGTTCCGTACCCGATGCGATCGTAGGGGCCGGTACAGTCCTGAGCGAAGAGCAGGCAGAAGCGGTTCTGCTTGCCGGTGCGCAGTTCATTGTGTCACCCGGCCTGTATTCACCCGTCGTGCGGGTTGCCCAATCGGCTGAACTGCCGGTGTTCCCGGGCGTGGCTACCGCCAGCGAAGCACAGACGGCCTGGAACCTGGGCCTTCGTTCGGTCAAGTTTTTTCCGGCCTCGCTGGCCGGAGGTGTACCGATGCTGAAGGCCCTCGGCTCGGTGTTCGGCGGCATGTCGTTTATGCCCACCGGCGGTATCTCGGCGGCCAACCTGGCCGACTACCTTGCGGTGCCCAGTGTGCTGGCCTGCGGCGGCAGCTGGTTGACGCCCAAAGCAGCGATTGCGGAAGGCAATTACGATACTGTCTCCCAACTCGCGACCGAGGCGGTCGCCATTGCAAAAACAGTCAGAGGTTAACCATGGCTCAATATCTTTCTTTCGGGGAAATCATGCTGCGGCTGAAAACGCCGGGCCACGAACGTTTTTTCCAGTCCCCTTCGTTTGAAGCGACCTTCGGCGGCGGTGAGGCCAACGTCGCGGTGGCGCTCTCCAATTACGGCGTCGAAGCCGCATTTATCAGCGCGCTGCCCAACAACGACATCGGCGAGGCCGCAATCCGCGAGTTACGGCGATTCGGCGTGAATACCACGATGATCCGGCGCTCCGGCGAACGGGTGGGGATTTACTACCTGGAAGCCGGCGCTAACCAGAGGCCTTCGAAAGTGGTCTATGACCGGGCCGGTTCGTCGATTTGTGAATGCGGACCCGGAGATTTCGACTGGGACACTATTTTCAAAAACGCGGAATGGTTCCACATCACCGGGATCACGCCGGCGCTGAGCCAGTCGGCGGCGGATTTGAGCCTGGAGTCGGTTAAAGCGGCCCACGAACGTGGCGTGACGGTCTCGTGTGACTTCAACTTCCGCGGCAAACTTTGGAAATATGGCAAGTCAGCCCCCGAGGTGATGACGGAACTGGTGAAGTATGTCGACGTGGGCATCGCCAACGAGGAAGACTGCCAGAAATCATTGGGCATCACGACGGACGTTCACGTCGAGAGCGGTGAACTGGACACGAAGAAATACGAGGCGCTCAGCGAGAAAGTGCTGGAGACTTTCCCCAACATGTCGGTGATAGCTATCACGCTGCGTGAATCCCGCAGTGCGGACACCAACGGCTGGTCAGCCTGTTTGCGGGACGAAAAGGGATTCCGGTTGTCGCGGCAATACGAGATCACCGACATCATCGACCGGGTAGGGGGCGGTGACAGCTTTGCCTCGGCGCTGATTTACGGCCTGAACGCGTACGGGGACCGTCAGCAGTCGCTGGAGTTTGCAGTGGCGGCCAGCTGCCTGAAACACTCGATCCTTGGCGACTTCAATCGCGTCAGCGTGGCCGAGGTTGAGAAACTGATGGGTGGTGACGGCTCGGGACGCGTGCAGCGCTGAAATACCTGGAAGAGAGCCCGATGCAAAAGCAACTATCCGTAATTTTAATTGGCCTGTTCGCTTTCAACCTGGCTTTTTGTGCCGAAGAAGAAATGATCACCGTCCACATGGCCGGTGATTCCACCATGTCGATAAAAGAGGTTAAGGACTTTCCGGAAACCGGCTGGGGTGTTCCGTTTGCGACATTTTTTAACGAAAATACTGAAGTAAAAAACTACGCCAGGAATGGTCGAAGTACCCGAACCTTCATTGAAGAAGGTCTATGGGCCAGCATTCTCGATGATCTGGAGCCTGGCGACTATGTGATTATTCAATTCGGTCACAAT
>JAHEFT010000049.1 GCA_024640025.1 Chromatiales bacterium | reverse complement strand
AAAAAATCCATCTGCAGTGGCATTTTCAACTTCGATGCCAGCCATGCCGCAGGCATAATGGCGCCGGTCATTACGATCAGGAGCACAATCTCCCTGTCTCCATAATAAGCGTTTACGGCCTCCGCCATCCGTTCGACAGCAGCTTCAACCTGCTCTTTCCCGGCCAGCAGCGTTGAGTTTTCCAGGAGTTTACGGGGGTCGATATTATCCATTTGCTTCCTCCTGGTATCCCAGTTCTTCGAGGCTTTGCCGCCAGCGCCGCCATTCCTTGATGCCTTCCCGTTCTACTTCAACCAGTTCTGCGCGATTGACCGTGGGCCGGCCGTAGAGCCGGGTAATCGCAGCACCGGCGTCAGCCAGCCCGTCATCCAGCACGCTGAGCAATTCCCTGACATCCTCAGGCTGACAGACCAGCACCAGGTCACAACCTGCCTCGAGACACAAACGCGTGCGCTCGACCAGTCCGCCGACTGCCTTGGCTGCATGCATCCCCAGGTCATCGGAAAATATCACGCCACGGTAAGCCAGGTCACCGCGCAGCACGTCCTTGAGCCAACGGCTCGAGTAACCGGCCGGCAGCGGGTCGACGTCCGGATAAACGACGTGGGCGATCATCAGGGCGTCCAGCTCCGGCGCAAGTTCCATGAAGGGCAGCAGGTCGGAACGTAAGATTTCATCATAGGTGCGTGAATCACAGACATCGGCGATATGTGAATCCGCTGCGATCGAACCGTGCCCGGGGAAATGTTTTCCGGTCGTTTTCATACCGGAATCGTGCATCCCGGCGAGATAGGCGCGCCCGAGCCGGACGACTTCAGAAGGGCTGCCCGATAGTGCCCGGTCTCCAATCACGTGGCTGCCCTGGTCCAGGTCGAGAACCGGCGCGAAACTCAGGTCGATACCGCAGGCCAGCATTTCTGTCGCCATTACCCGCCCATGGCGGTATGCCATGTCCAGAGCCTTTTGCGGGTCTGAGCATGCCAGTGTCCCCAGGGCCCCGAGCGGGGGCAGCCGGGTGAAACCGTCGGTCAGGCGCTGCACCCTTCCCCCTTCCTGGTCAATGCAAATCAATGGCCGGGGATCACGGGCCGCACGGATATCGGAAATCAGGACATCCAGTTGCTCACCGTCTTCGAAATTCCTCGAAAACAGTACGACGCCCCCAACCGCCGGATGGGCCAGTTGTTTCCGGCTTTCTTTATCAAGCCGTGTGCCGGGAATACCGATCAGGATGGGGCCGGGCTTCATTGCGTGAACTTAAACCTTTCTCTCGAAGAGTGCTATCGATTCAACGTGACCGGTATGGGGAAACATGTCCATGACGCCGGCTCCCAACAAACGAAATCCGAATTGGTGTACGAGGCTGCCTGCATCGCGGGCCAGGCTGGCAGGATGACAGGATACGTAAACCACGCGACCCGCTCCGCTGGCTGCAATATGCGGCAGAATGAATTCCGCTCCGGATCGTGGCGGATCAACCAGGATTTTATCATAGTGGTGCTTCAGCCACGGCGCGGAACCCGGGTCCTCGCCAAGGTCAGCGACGTGGAATACGGCGTTGTTCACACCATTGCTTTTCGCATTATCGCCCGCTTTTCTCACCAGTTCCGCATCGCCCTCGATCCCCACGACTTCACCGGCCCTGGTCGCAATGGGCAGGGTGAAGTTGCCCAGGCCGCAAAACAGGTCCAGTACGCGGTCGTCCTTACCGGGCGCGAGCAATTCCAGCGCGCGGTGAATCATTTTCTGGTTCATCGCCGCGTTGACCTGGATGAAATCGGACGGACCAAAGACCATGCGAATTCCAAACTCCGGAAGCTCATACCCCAACTCGACGCTGGAGGGTTCCAGGCAGTGAATACTGGCCGGGCCGGAGGGTTGAAGAAGCACGGCGAGTCCGGAACCGCTCGCAAACTTCTGGAGTTTCTGCACATCCGCATCGCTCAATGGCTCCATGTGCCGGAATACGAGAGCACACACATCGTCGCCACAGGATACTTCGATCTGTGGAATGGTCTGCCTGGCGTCCATGGAGTGAATCAGCTCAGAGAGATTAACCAGCCGGGATGAAACGCGCTGATCCAGAACGTGACATTCCTGCATGTCGGCGACAAATCGCCCATAACGTTCACGAAAGCCGACCAGCACACGTTCCTTCTTGTGGACATAGCGCACCGAGAGCCTGGCCTTGCGCCTGTAATGCCATTCCGGCCCGGTCAGCGGTTCCCAGATCTCCTCCGGCGTGACTTTTCCTATTCGTTCCAGGTTCTGAACCAGTGTTCTTTGCTTCGATGCAATCTGCTCGGCGGGCGCCAGGTGCTGAAGAGAGCAGCCGCCACATTGTCCGAAGTGCGGACAGCGCGGGTCGATCCGGTCCGGTGAAGGCTCGATCACTTCGATCACTTCACCCTCGTCAAACCGTCTTTTCCGGTCTGTAATGCGCGCATTGACGAGTTCACCGGGCAAGGCGCCGTGGACAAATACCACTTTCTCACCGTGCGCCGTAACGCCGCGGCCGTCGTGGCTCAAATCCACGATTCTGGCCTCGAACGGCTCTTTGGGGATTGCTCGTCTTCTGCTACGGCCCATCAATACGGCTTCCTAAAAAAAGCGGCCGGGTCATGTGGCCCGGCCGCTGTTGTTGTTGGTCGGGTTTACTTCTGGAGCCAGGCGCCGTTGGAACCCTGGTAGTACCAACCACGGCGCGCATTCCTGATCCACTCTTTTGCAAATGTCTCCTGGATGTCCTGTTCCCACTCGGGGTGCCCGTTTGCCACAGCGATTTCGCGATAGACGGCTTCGCGGTCCCGGTTTTCGTCGGCAACGACGCTTTCGAGCGTTCGGCGTTCACTCAGCGGCACTGCCGCGCGGTCCCGTATGGTGACCAGTCCGTTCGAACTGAAACCGATCGCTCCCGCATCAAACAGCGGATCCAACTGCTTTTTCTGCCGATCCGCCATACGCGCCTTGATGGCATTGATTTGCGGCGTGTTGATGTCGATCTCGGGCTGCTGCGCATGAGCGTCAGCAATGAAAAAATCCACCAATCCGGCCGCCGCCATCAGCACAACCCCGGAAGGCGGCTCAAACGGGTTGAGCAGCGAGCCTTCTTCCTTGGGCTCTCCCAGCACATCGCCGACAAATTTCTCGGCAGCACGCTCCGCTGCCGCCGCCGGAAAATACACGTTGATCGTGACGCATGCTGTCAGGGCCAGAAATGCGCCCAATATCCCTACTGCGTTGAGTTTTTTCATCATTCGCTCCTCTGCTGGAACCCGGGTCGCCATATTATCAGACCACACACTGGTGAAACTAATTCATTAATCAATCAATCACCGATCTTGATCGACTCACCCTCGGAGGCCGCCAACAGCTGGGCCATCAGCTGCGGCCAGTCGACTCGGCGATTAAATGCCCGGATGGTTATTTTTGGCACCCCGGCGCCCTCCATGATCAATACGCTGACGTCATCTTCGCTCACCCCCCGGATATCGCAAACATTATTCTGCATCCGGCAGCCGAGACCGAGTTCCTTGTAAGAAAAATTGCTGAAAAGTTTCATGACCGGGCCGGTCAGCGCCGTCGTGGCACGACCGCCACCCAGGGTGGTCAAATGGTTGACGGCCTTGCGGGAAATATCCCTCGAGCCCTTCTGCCCTTCCGGCGTACCGAACCATGCATCGAAAGCGACCGGCTTCCAGTCAAGCATGCGCAAGTCCCGGATATATCCGTCAACCCGTCCGGAAATCTGGCCGAACGAAAATGTTCCGGTCAGCTGCTCAAGGTCGAGTCCCACCGCCTCCACGTTCGCCGCCAGGCTAGGGAGAACTCCAAAAGCACGTTCAATGCGCAGATCTTCCAGTGAAAGCAATCCGTCGAACACATTGAAAAGAATTTTTCCTTCAATATCCAGAACACCCTCGTCGAGACTGACACCGGGTATGTGTCCACTGATTTTTCCGCTGAATTCAGGCCAGCCAAACGCCAGGGTCAGCTGCTCCATGTCCAGGTTATCGATGTCTGCTTTAAGCCTGATATCCGGCTCACCGCCGGCGTTTTCAGATCTGCCGGGCAGAAGGACCGAAAGCTCCTTCAGTTCCAGCCGGCCTCCCAGGACGTCCAGCACCAGCGGGCGGACAATCGCGAACGTGCCGGGTTCGGAATCCAGGGCGAGTTCCCCGGAGCCCAGGTTTATCCGGCCAAGGAGCAGGCCGCGCCAGTTGAGTCGCGAGTTGAACGTGTGATCACCTGGCCTCATCCGGGCATCGAGACCCGTGAAAGCAAACCGGTTGCGCCGGGTATCGACAACACTCAAATCGCTGACGGTGAGATCCCCTGATTGAAAATCACCACCATCCCATTCACCATTCCAGGTCACCTTTCCGGTGACGCCCAGTCCATCCAGCGTCATGGCGGCAGCCATCGGTTCCATATAACGGTCATAGGCTCCCGGGAAATTCAATTCCAGGCTGCTGATTTCCACTCGCCAGGGATCTTCGCCGCCGTCGAAATCAAGGCCTGCCTTTCCTTCAATGGAGACCGAACTTTGATCGGTCAGGCTGAAAGATCGGATTTGTAACGAATCATCATTCCAGGAAGGCCTTAACGCGAATTGTATTTCACCTTTTCCAAAATTCCGGTAGAAATCCTCCAGCAACAATTCACCGCTCGTTAACGACCCGTGAATCAATGGAGCCGACCATTGATCCCATGGTGCTGTCAATTCAAGATCGAGAGCCAGTGAGTCACCCGCAAAACGGCCATCAGGAGAATCGAAACCCAGGCCGCTTAAATTGAGCTCAAGAGTGAGGTCCGGCGGTGCATCGCCAACCTCGTGGTAACGCAACTCTGCATCCATGAGCCCTGCTTTCAGCCAACCCCACTGGGCAGGCAATACCGGCCAATCTCCGAGTTGCAGAAGATCGTGGTCCGGCAAAGTCAATACAATGCTGGTCGCATCCGGCCCCTGGGAATACTCAAAAACGCCATTGAAAACACCGGTTTGCAGCTCGGCAAGTATTTTTACGCCACCTTCGCCGAATGTTGCTTGCTGGAGCGTTCCGATCACTGATATATCAACTAAATCCAGGGTTTCTTCGAGAATGGACACGTCGTGAAGAAAAATTTCGACTGCGCCGTCCGTGGCAAGTTGTGCCCGAACGGCCTGCATGCGAACCGTTTCATATTCCAGGGAATTGGCGCTGAATCGAATCCCGGTAAACGAGGCTTCAGCAGAACCCAGGTAGAAAGAAAATACCAACAGCGCGAGCAATACCAGGTGCGGGTTAGCCAATATACGAAATTTTGTTCGCGGCCAGTCTTCGGCTATGCTGTTGCAGGAACAGGCTGAAAGGTCAGGGATCATGATCTCATGATGCCTAAAAAGGGGCACAAATGACACACAAGCCGGAAAGCGGCGAAACCAGAACGCTTGTGGTGGATGATCACGCCATCAGCGGCCGGCATATTGTTTCAGTCCTGAGTCAATGCCCCGGGCAGGTCCGCAGGGCCGGATCCGCCTCGGAGGCGCTCAAGTTGACGTTTAGCTGGTACCCGCAAATTATTTGCATGGATCTGCATCTGCCGGATATCGGCGGCGTCGCTGTGATCCGGAAAATCAGGGCGAACTGGCCGGTTGACAGGCCCGCACCCCGGATTGTTGTTTTAACGGGAGACGCCAAAGCAATAGACCGGGAAGACGTCACGTCCCTGCACGTCGATCATGTGCTGGTCAAACCGATCACCGGACGTCAGCTCAGACAGGTCATCGGGCACCCGGATACAAGCGGGAGCGGCAAACCCGAAACCGGCGAGGACCGGAGCGAAATGCAAGCGCTGTTCAGGGCTGAACTGGATCAAAGATTGCCTGAACTGGACAAAAGCCTGTCCCTGCTGGACCGCCGTGCAGTGGCCGGAATACTGCACCAACTGATCGCATCCGCCGCCATGACCCGTGAAACCCGTCTGGAATCGAGCCTCAGATCGTTGGATACGTTGTGCCGGCAGGGTGGCTCCCCCATTGCCATGGCGCGCAGTTATCACGAATTGCTGGAATCCGTACGCGGGGTCATTTTCAAGCAGTCTCGATGAGTGTTTTCATTTCTTTGACCGCCTTTTTCAACCCAACAAAAATGGCCCTCGCAATGATTGAATGACCGATATTCAATTCATTCATGTGCGGCAGGCGAACGATGTCCTGTACATTTCCAAGGTGGAGACCGTGGCCGGCATTGATGATCAAACCGGCCTCATGTCCGATCAGACAGGCATTGCGCAGACGGCTCAGTTCATCAGCCTGTCTGGCTCCACTGGCGTCGGCGTAAGTTCCCGTATGAAGCTCAACAACGGGCGCTCCCGCCCGCCGAGCCGCCTCCAGTTGTTCCGGTTCCGGATCGATAAAAAGTGAAGTCCGGATACCGGCCCGGTCCAGTGTTTTCACGGCTTCTGAGACCGCCGCAAAATGCGCGACCACGTCAAGCCCGCCTTCGGTCGTCAGTTCTTCGCGTTTTTCCGGAACAAGGCACACATCGGCCGGCTTGCGTTCCAGTGCAATAGCCAGCATCTCCGGCGTTACCGCCATTTCCAGGTTGATCCGTGTCCGGGTGGACGAACAAAGTAAGCGGATGTCCTCGTCCTGAATATGCCGGCGGTCCTCCCGCAAATGCACGGTAATGGAATCCGCACCGGCATTTTCAGCGAGTTCAGCCGCCTCGATGACCGAGGGATATCTCGTGCCCCGGGCCTGCCGGACCGTTGCCACGTGATCGATATTTACGCCCAGCAGTACTGCCATAAATAAGCCATCCGTTTTTCAGTAAAAAAGTGACTGGGATTTCAGAGGCTTGTCTCCCAGGTAATATCTTATCAATGACCGCATCAATGCTTTCAACTCTCTCAAATGCTCATCCTCGATCCTTCCTGATTTTAACGCCAGAAGTGCTGCCCCTGATACCAGCTCGCCAGACATCTCCCTGGTGTACTCCCGGGGTATGGGTCCGGACTCGGGCACATAGGAATACCAGGCATTGCCGCGAATAGGATCCAATGTGCCGTGTTCATGCTCCAGCTGCAATCCGAAACCGGCAGATTGTAATAACTGCACTTCGTACATTCGCAGCACCGGCTGGGACGGCTGGCCGGCGGCCAGTTCCGCTACCAATTGGCGGTAACGTTCAAAAACACCAGGGTGCGGATCCGATCGCTGCAGGAACCGGGTGGTCAACTCGTTCGCATAGAGACCGCAAAAAAGCGCTTCACCAACCAACGGGGGCGGCGAAGCGACCTGGTCGGCCCCGGTCAGAGTTCCCAGTTCGCCTTTTTGACTCCAGCCAAGAAGCAATGGCCTGAACGGTTGCAAAAGGCCTTTCCAGCGTGACCGTGAGCCCCTGGCGCCGCGGGCAACCAAACCGACCCGGCCATGGCTGCGGCTCAGGGCCTCGAGCAACAGGCTGGACTCCTGGTAAGGCCGGCTGTGTAATACGTATGAGGGTTCCAGCGAGATTCGCATGGGAATTCAGTTTTGCTCGTCAAACCCGAATTGCCGCAGCGCCCGCTCGTTATCCGACCAGTCACGGCTGACCTTTACCCAAAGACGCACAAATACTTTCTCGTCGAACAGCGCCTCCAGTGCCTGCCGGGCGCGGGTGCCGACAAATTTAAGCACGTCACCGCCCTTCCCGATCACAATTTGTTTCTGTCCTTCACGCTCAACCCAGACAATCGCTCCGATCCGGATCAATCCGCCGGTCCGTTTGAACTCCTCCACCTCGACCGTCAGGGAATACGGCAGTTCCTGGTGCAGCCGCTGCATCAATTGTTCACGTATCAGTTCGGCCGCAAGAAACCGTTCGCTTCGGTCCGTGAACTGATCCTCGTCATAAAACGGCCGGGAAAAAGGCAGGAACTTCTTGACCCGGTTTTCCAGACTATCGACACCATCACCGGTTTTTGCGGCAACCAGAAACACCTCGGAGAACCGGTCCGTACGGACCTTCTGCTCCAGGAACTGCAGCAAACGGGATTTCTCCGGAACCAGGTCAATTTTATTCACCACCAACCAGACGGGGGCTTCAACGGATTCAAGCGACCGGGCAACATGTTCGTCCTGTTTGCTCCAGCGCCCCGCTTCGATCAGCAACAGTATCAGGTCGACCTCGTGAAAGGCGGCATGGGCCACCCGGTTCATGTACCGGTTCAGGGCGCGCTCTGCCGCCAGGTGGATACCCGGTGTGTCAATGTAGATGACCTGCCCGTCGCGGGTAGTCTTGATTCCAGCGATCCGTTGCCGCGTTGTTTGCGGCTTGGCCGTGACGATACTGAGCTTTTGCCCCAGTATGCGGTTCATCAGGGTAGATTTTCCGACGTTGGGGCGCCCCACCAACGCCACGTATCCGCAGTGGAAATCTGCGGGTTGATCTTGGTTTTCTGCAGGCGGAATGTCAGTCATTTACGGTTTTTGTCCCCGAGCAAATCAAGCACTTTTGCAGCAGCCGCCTGTTCGGCTTTACGCCGGCTGTTGCCGGTAGCCTCGACCGCAGTCCGGTCATCAGGAATCTCGCAACTTACATGGAATTGCTTCGCATGGTCGGCTCCTTCCTCCCGCAACAAGGCATATTCCGGCAGCGGTCGAGCGCGGGCCTGCAACCATTCCTGCAAACGCGTTTTAGGATCCTTCAGCTCTTCGGGATCAGGCAGGTTCGCAATCAGTGGATCGAAAAGATCGAGAATGACCAGGCGGCAGGCCTCGTATCCGCCTTCAATATAGATAGCCCCGAGCAGGGCCTCAAAGGCGTCAGCAAGGATGGAAGAACGGCGGAACCCCCCGGACTTCAGCTCGCTTTCACCCAGGTTGAGTTGTTTCCCAAGACCGATACCCGAGGCAACCTCAGCCAGGCTGAGACCCCTGACAAGCCGTGCCCGCATCCGGCTCAAATCACCTTCCTGCGCATCGGGACGAAGCTCGTAAAGACGGGATGAAATGACCAGGTTAAGGACGCTGTCCCCAAGAAACTCGAGCCTTTCATTGTTACGGGCGCCCACGCTGCGATGCGTGAGGGCGTCCTGTAATAATCCGGGGTCAGTGAACCGGTAATTGATTCCGGCCACGGAGTCTTTCACATCATTTTCTCAGAATAACAGACTTGTCAAAGTGGCCGATGATGTCGATATTGCCCAGAAACGGCTTTCTCACTTCGTAAACAACCCTGACATTCACACCGTCGCTTTTCTTGGAAATTTTGACGTTCTTATCCTTGATGTTATCGCTCGCATAACTGGCCCACAGGCTCATCTGGATTTTCTGTTTTATTTTGCTTGGAGGCAGAGAAGATGAATTCGGATCCTTCTGCAGTAACTCAAGGGCGTTTCCCAGCGCATGGTACTCGAGGTACATCGGGACGACCCGCATTGCGGCATAGGCAAAAAACAAAGTGATGACCAACACGATCAGAAAACCGATTAGTGTCAGACCACTGTGATTACGAATTTTCATGTCGATTCACCTGCTTCCTTGTTAAGTGGACCCGCATACTATAGCGCTTCCTGGTGTATTGGAAAAACGAAGATTGATCAGTGGATTCCATCACCTACGCGGGAAAGGTCTCCACAACCCTTGGTGTAGTCGAAGTTCAGCCAGATTCCAACAGCTCTTCCCATCAGGTTTTCCTCCGGCACAAAACCCCACTCGCGGCTGTCGTTGCTGCGGTCGCGGTTGTCGCCCATCATGAAATAGTGCCCTTCCGGCACCACCCATTGGCCATTCCTGCTCCCGGAACCGCCATGGAGCAGGATATCATGACTGACGTCGCCCAGTTGTTCGGTCATTCGCATGGCGTCTGGCCTGGGGGTTGAACATTTCACGTCGGCGCCACCGAAGTGGCCCTGCTGCTGGGCAGATACTTCTTCGCCGTTGATAAACAGGCGTTTGTCTCTGTAGCTTATCGTGTCACCCGGCAGCCCGACCAGCCGTTTGATGAAGTTCACCCTGGGATCGACCGGATAGCGGAACACCACCACGTCGCCGCGCCTGGGGTCGCTTATCGGCACTATCTTCTTGTGTACGACCGGCAACCTGAGGCCGTAAGCGTACTTGTTCACCACGATGAAATCGCCAACCAGCAACGTCGGAATCATTGAACCCGACGGGATTTTGAACGGTTCGAACAGGAATGAACGAAATAGCAGGACGATCAGCAACACCGGAAACAAGGACCTTGAGTACTCGATCAGCACCGGGTCGCGGGGACGCTCAATGCTTTTCTGAACCGCACGGTCCATTCTGCGCCTTTTCAAAAACAGGCTGTCCAGCAGCCAGATAAGCCCGGTGAGGGCTGTCAGAACGACCAATAACAGCGAAAAATCGGGTTTCATCGGGCTATCCTATCTCTTGTTATCCTGTTGCAACACGGCGAGAAACGCCTCCTGTGGGATTTCCACGCGTCCTACCTGCTTCATGCGCTTCTTGCCGGCTTTCTGTTTCTCCAGGAGTTTTCTCTTCCTGGTGACATCGCCGCCATAACACTTGGCGGTCACATTCTTGCGCAGAGCTTTCACCGTGGTCCTTGCAATCACCTGGGAACCAATGGCGGACTGGATGGCCACATCAAACATCTGCCTCGGAATCAGTTCCTTCATGCGCACGGCAAGGTCGCGTCCACGCCTCTGGGCCTGCTCCCGATGCACAATCAACGAGAGGGCGTCGACTCTTTCACCGTTGATCAATACGTCGACGCGTACGAATGGCCCGGCCTGGAACCTCCGGAAATAGTAGTCAAAAGAGGCATAACCCCGGCTCACCGACTTCAGGCGGTCGAAAAAATCCAGGACGACTTCCGATAGCGGTAATTCATAACGGATGGATACCTGGCCTCCAACATACTGCATGGCCTTCTGCACCCCCCGCTTCTCCTCGCACAGGCCAATCACCGCTCCGACATAGTCCTGCGGCACCAGGATATTTGCCTCAATAATGGGCTCGCGGATTTCCAACAATTTTCCGGCGTCGGGAAGCTTGGCGGGATTCTCCAGGCTGATCACTTCGCCGTCGTTAAGCTCGATTTCGTAAATGACCGTGGGCGCGGTCGTAATCAGGTCGACATTGTATTCACGTTCCAGGCGTTCCTGGACGATATCCATGTGCAGCAGGCCGAGAAAGCCGCAACGGAAACCGAAACCCAGCGCTTCCGACGTTTCCGGTTCGAACTGCAGGGCCGCGTCATTCAGCTGCAGTCGATCAAGGGCTTCTCTCAGATCAGGGTAATCCTCGGCATCGGTTGGAAACAGGCCGGCAAACACCCTTGGCTGAAGCTTTTTAAAACCAGGCAGAGGCTTCAATGCCCCGTCTTTGGCCAACGTAATCGTGTCACCGACAGGGGCCCCGTGTACTTCCTTGATCCCCGCCACGAAGAAACCCACTTCTCCGGCGGATATCCTGTCCCGAACCTGCCGTTTGGGCGTAAACACGCCGACCTGCTCCACCTGGTGCTGGTTTCCGGATGACATGACCTTTATCTTCTGACCCTTTCCCACCGAACCATCGACAACACGCACGAGTGAAACGATGCCGAGATAATTATCAAACCAGGAATCAACAATCAGCGCCTTGAGGGGAGCGTCGGCATTCCCCTTTGGTGAGGGAATACCATGGACCAGGGCTTCCAGGACATCGGCAATACCCTCCCCTGTCTTCGCGCTGACGCAAAGCGCATTGGATGCTGCAATGCCGATGATGTCCTCGATTTCCTGTTTGACCTTTTCTGGTTCTGCGGAAGGAAGATCGATTTTGTTGAGCACCGGGATGACTTCCAGGCCCAGTTCTACGGCCGTGTAGCAATTGGCCACGCTTTGCGCTTCGACGCCCTGGGCCGCGTCCACAACCAGCAGGGCCCCTTCACAGGCCGCAAGGGAACGGGAAACTTCGTATGAGAAATCCACATGCCCGGGGGTATCGATGAAATTCAGCTTGTAGACTCTCCCGTCTTTGGCCTTGTAGTCGAGGGTCACACTCTGCGCCTTGATGGTAATTCCGCGTTCACGCTCCAGGTCCATGGAATCCAGGACCTGGTTTTCCATCTCGCGCTCGGTCAATCCGCCGCAAATCTGGATAAACCGGTCCGCGATGGTCGATTTTCCATGATCAACGTGCGCAATGATCGAAAAATTTCGAATACGATCCTGGTCCATTACCCGCTTGCCTGCATGCCTTCGGCCCATATCAAAGGGCCATTCGCTTCCATTGAAACGAATGGCCCGGTTTCGCAACTGCTTATTATAACTTAACTGTCCTTGCTTATTCTTCAACCGTTGGCGAATAGGCTATGAACCGCGTGACTCCATCGCGCATCACGCGCAGGGCCACGGCTTTATCTTCCGGAAGTTCCCCGACGATATCATCGAAGGACCCGGTGTCGCTAACGCCCTGGTTGTTGATGGTCAGGATGACGTCTCCGACTCTCAACCCGGCACGGAATGCCGCGTCACTTTCAATTCGGGAAACGATGACCCCGCCTTCCGGGTCGCCCAGCGCGCGACGGCGGCTTTCATTAATCGATTCGACCACAATTCCCAGGGCGTTGCTCTGCCCGCCACCCTGGTTCGATGCGAAAACATTGCCGTCTTCGTCAGAGTCCAGTGAGTCCAGAATCACCGTGAATGTCTTTTTCTTGCCGTTCCGGCTGACCAGGACCTCGGCTTCCGTCCCTGGCGGATTGGCGCCTACCAGCGGCGGCAGATCCCCCGATGATTCGATTTCTTCACCATCAAACGCAAGAATGACATCACCCGGCAGGATCCCGGCGGTCTCGGCGGCGCTGCCTTCCGTAACATCATTCACGAGCGCACCGACGGGTCGCTCCAGCCCGAAAGCCTCTGCCATTTCGCGGTTCACGGCGCCGACCTGCACGCCCAGCAAACCACGGGAGACTTTTCCGTGTTCACGCAGTTGTTTGGCCGCCCGGTTTGCGGTTTCAATCGGTATCGAAAATGAAAGGCCCATATAGCCGCCGCCGGAACTGAGAATCCAGGAATTGATCCCGACAACCTCGCCATCCATGTTCAACAGCGGGCCGCCTGAGTTGCCGCGATTGATCGCAACGTCGGTTTGAATGAACGGGACATATTGTTGCTGGTTGGTGCTCCGCCCCTTGGCGCTAACGATTCCGGCCGTAACCGACTGGTCGAAATTGAACGGCGAACCGATCGCTACTACCCATTCGCCGGGCCGCAATGATTTGCTGTCACCGATCTTCAGGACCGGCAGATTTTTTCCGTCAATTTTCAGCAGGGCCACGTCGCTCAGTGGATCGGAACCGATCAGCTCCGCCTCGAATTCCCGCCGGTCGGCGAGACGGACGATGATCTGGTCGGCGCCATCAACCACGTGGTGGTTGGTCATGATGTAGCCGTCTGATTCAATAATGAAGCCGGAACCGGCACCGCGCCGGTCGGGGCTCCCGCCCCCGGGATTACCGGGATTTCCGGGAACATCAAAAAAGCGCCTGAAGAACTCGGGAATGTCCTGCTGATCATGCGGGTTCTCCATGGCGTCGGGGCCGCCGCGAGCCCTTTCACCATACTGGGTCACCTGGATGTTCACCACGGCAGGTCCTGTCTTATCCACCAACTCGGTAAAATCAGGCAATCCCGCCACCCTGGCAAACAACGGATTCGCGAACTGAAATACAACTAGCGCAAAGATACTGATGATAATTCTTCTGGTCACAATTTCTTCCTCGTCTTCAGTTTCGGTTATTTAAACTTCGACTACACGCAACAGATGGACACTAACCGACTCGGGAAATTCCCGGGTATCTGTTTTGTTCCAGCCTAAAACCGCCGTGCCGGCTGTCAGTCCACACAACAGGGTGATGGCATCCGAACCGGCCGGGGCGATTCCACTCAACACTGATAAATAGTGTCCGACGGCCGCTCCCGCAACCCCTGCCAGCAGGGGAAGCAGGTAAAACCTGGCCGCCAGCCGTAAAAAAAGGGTTTCCGGAATGCCCACCATCACAGCCTGCCCCGGCTTTGCACTCACCGTATTGGCAAGGCTCACGACGGCAGGTTTGCGTTTCAACAGGCGCCCGAACACGCCCGCGCCGCATCCCTTGCCCGCATCACAGCGTATACATCCGGTGGTTCCTCCCAGCCTGACGTCAGCCAGGTTCCCCGCGACGGCGACGACTTTGCCCTGCTGCTCGATCATTGCGGCGCTATCCGTACCTCAGTGGGAAGCCAATTCAACGGCTTCACCAACGAACTTGACGGTATTCGCAGGTACGTCACCCACGACGGTGATCAGCACATTGTCTGTCGTGCGTGAAAATGCATGGGTCGTTCCCATCCTGCCCAATCCGGTCTGCGGCTTGCTGTCCGGATCGATGGTCTCTATGTATACAGAGACAGCTGCCAGGCCGTCACTGTACACGAGGTGCTCATAAATCCCCTGTCCCTGCTCATTGAAGTAGCGGTGAGCCGTCAGCCTGAAGCCGGGCGGCAAAGAACCAGGCCGCCAACTCGGCGTCGGGCTTGGGATTCCGCGGCCAGAGGGGAGCAGAGAGTCTACGGTTTTGTACTTTTGGAGGTGGCCGGCGGGTTTCAACTCCTTCAGATCAACTTCCGAGCCGAGCCGGATGTCGGTAAACATCAGCTTGGCAATGGTCTTTTGATTGGTATCGACCAGTTCCCACTTCAACAGCAGATCGGAATTCTCTTCCAACCACAGCGAGTAGCCGTAACGGTATTTGTCACGCGGAACGACCCTCAGGTTGCGTGCCTGCTGTCCGGCAATCCTGGCCATAGGCCCGGGTTTCAGTGAGTAGGATTGTTCCGTCAGCCCACTCTGGTCGACCGGCAAATCCGGAAAGAAGGACAGGCTGAAGCCGGGGTCCTGGAACACGGAGTTATCATCGGCCAGCACCCAGCGTAAGCCGCTGGAATCCCGCAACATCTCCCGTGGCGCTCCCGAAAGTGCCACCAGGCGTTCCCTCACCCCGTGCTTATCGGAAACGTGAGTGATGCGCATCGTCTCGACATCGTTACCCTGGACATAAACAAATGTGCCCTGGTAAGTCATCTGGCTCATCGCCGCACTCATGCGCTCGAGCATCAGGTGGGGTTCATCCGCATCCGACGCTGACACGGAACCGGCCGCCCACGTCAGTGCAGCCACCAGCAAACATGTGGAGGCGAGGGGCCTCATTTCGTCGCGGATTCTTCGTCCCTTGAGTTTTCGGGGCTGACCGCGTCTTCGCCTTTTTCAGGCTCAACCCGGGCCCTGGAGCCGGTAATGACAATAGGAACAAAGGTCACGAAACCTTTTCCGGCTGTCGTACCGGCGGCCTGGTAATGGCGCAGCATGTATGAATTCATCTTCGCATTGGAGCCGGTAAAGCTGGCCTGGCTGGAGCTGGGAGACATGTCAAAACCACTGGGACTGACAAAAGCCTCGGGCCGAACATCGCTTGCCACTTCACTGGTGGCCTGTGGCGCACCCGGCATCCCGGGTCCGACAGCGACAACAGCCATCAGGGCAACGGACGCGGCAATGGCCAAACCGGCCACCGGCTTCAGCCAGCTGGCCGGACGCAGCCTTGTCGTTTTTACCGGCTGTTCGCTTTCAAGGGCGCGGCTGACCCGGGAGCAAAGGTCGTCACCCGCAATTGCGCCGTCCTGGTGGCGAAGACAGTCCCGGATTAAATGATACCGTGTCCAGGTGGCACGCAGTTCCCCATCAGCGCCCAGGCGCCTGACGAGAAAACGGCTGGTTTCCCGGTTGATTTCTCCGTCAACCAGGGCCGAAAGATGTTCACGAGTCTCTTTACTCATTTTCATTCCGTAATTAATAGATTTCAGATCCCTTCCACGAGGGGTTTCAGCTTTTCATCGATGGCTTCGCGAGCCCGGAATATCCTTGAACGGACAGTTCCGATCGGACAATCCATCGTTACCGCAATCTCTTCGTAACTCATGCCTTCCATTTCGCGCAGCATGATGGCCGTGCGCAGGTCATCCGGCAGTTCGGCAATCGTGTCGTATACCGTGGCCCGGATTTCCGCGCGCATCAGTTCATTTTCCGGCGTACCCTGCTCCTTCAGGCGGCTGTCCATGTTGTATTGCTCGGCGTCCGCTGCATCGATGTCACTGGCAGGCGGCCGCCTTTTTTTGGCAACCAGCCAGTTTTTTGCCGTGTTGATCGCAATCCGGTACAGCCAGGTATAAAACGCGCTGTCACCGCGGAACCGGTCAATGGCGCGGTAGGCCTTGATGAATGCTTCCTGCGCTACGTCGAGCGCTTCAGTCTGGTCCGAAACATAGCGCGTCACCAGGCTGATAATCCGGTGCTGGTATTTGTTGATCAACAGGTCAAAGGCTTTCTTATCGCCTTTCTGAACCCGCTCTACCAATAATTGATCAACCTGCGCTTCACTCATGCGTGCACGCTCTGCCTCTGTCTTTTCTGGCTGCAGAGCGGACTGCAGGACATCGCTATCCGTATCAGCCACGGTCTTTACAGCTTGTAATTTGTATACGGCCGTCATTCGTGCCGACTCCCTGCGTTGAGCATATCACGAGCATTGTTCCCACTGATCGATAAGACACAGCCCCGGCATCGGAGTTCCATCTGAGATGAACTTTTTATCATGATGCAAGATACAGGAGCGGATGCGATAATACTCTATTGACCCAGGTCTTTACTTCAACCTCTCACAAAGGCATCAAAAACATCATGGAATTTCTGAAAACCCTCGGAATAGAAGCCTTCAATCCCGGTGCGTATTTTGGCAACAATGAATGGTCCGCAACGCGTGATTCAGGAATCATCGAATCGTTCAACCCGGCCAATGGAGAATTGATCGCCAGCGTTTATGGCGCTTCCGGGGCGGACTATGACCGGGTCATGGCTACGGCCCAGTCGGTTTTTGAAGCCTGGCGCCTGGTTCCTGCGCCGCAGCGGGGAGAAGCCGTTCGTTTGTGCACCGAGGCCCTGCGCAAAAACAAGGATGCGCTCGGCAGCCTGGTCAGCCTCGAAATGGGTAAAATCAAAGCTGAAGGTGATGGTGAAGTTCAGGAAATGATCGATATCGGGGATTTCGCCCTGGGCCAGTCGCGCATGCTGTACGGCCTCACGATGCATTCGGAAAGACCGCAACACCGCATGTACGAGCAATGGCACCCGCTGGGAATAGTCGGGGTCATCACGTCTTTCAATTTCCCGGTCGCGGTGTGGGCCTGGAATGCACTGCTTTCCGCCATTTGCGGAAACGTAACGGTCTGGAAACCTTCATCCAAGTGCCCCTTGTGCTGCACAGCCGTGCAGAAAATCTGCAACGAGGCATTGGAAGAAGGCGGGTTTCCGCCCATTTTCCTGAGCTTCATGGCCAGCGGACATGACCTGGCAAACCGTTTTGTCGATGACGAACGGGTAAAACTGGTTTCCTTCACCGGATCCACCTGGGTGGGCAGAAGTGTCGGCACGCGCGTGGCGGAACGGTTCGGCCGCAGTTTGCTGGAACTCGGCGGCAACAACGCGATCATCCTGGATGAGACGGCCGACCTGCAGATGGCCATTCCCGGCATCGTATTCGGAGCCGTGGGAACAGCGGGGCAACGCTGCACCACGACCCGTCGCCTGTTCGTTCACGAGTCGATACAGGACAAAGTGACCGAATTGCTGGTCAGCGCTTATAAACAGGTTCGAATCGGTGAATCGCTGGATCCGAATACCCTGATGGGGCCTTTGGTTGACGGCACCGCAGTGAAGGATTTCGAGAACGCCATAAGCGCGGCCCGCGCGGCCGGCGGCAAAGTCCTCACCGGTGGTTCACGCATTGAGCGCGCCGGTTTTTACGTCGAACCCACAATTATCATGGCCGAAAATGACTGGGAAATCGTCCAGACAGAAACCTTCGTCCCCATCCTGTACGTGATCCCGTTTACAAGCATCGAAGACGCCATCCGCATGAACAATGAAGTTCCCCAGGGGCTGTCATCGGCGATCTTCACCACGGATGTGCGTCACTCAGAGCTTTTCCTGGCGGCCGTGGGTTCGGATTGCGGAATCGCCAACGTCAACATCGGTACGTCCGGAGCCGAGATTGGCGGCGCATTCGGCGGTGAAAAAGAAACCGGCGGGGGCCGCGAATCCGGATCGGATGCGTGGAAAGTCTACATGCGGCGCCAGACCAACACCATCAACTGGGGCAAGGATCTGCCGCTGGCACAGGGCATCAAGTTCGACCTTTGATGCAAGCACCGGAACCGACGCATGTTTTATAAGCTGGCCCAGAAGGCCCTGTTCGCAACAGATCCTGAAATCGCGCACGAGTTAACCCTCGAAGGTCTGCGACTGGGCCACATGCTCGGCGCCACCCGGCTAATGTGCAAGGAACGCAGCCAGCCGATTACCTGCATGGGGCTGGAATTTCCCAACCCGGTCGGCGTCGCGCCCGGCCTGGACAAGAATGGCGACTGTTTCGAGGCGCTGGGCGACCTCGGCTTTGGTTTCGTGGAAATCGGCACGGTTACACCCAGACCGCAGCCGGGCAACCCCAAACCCAGGGTTTTTCGTCTGACCGACGCCCGGGCCATGATCAATCGCCTCGGCTTCAACAACAAGGGCGTCGATCACCTGGTGCGCAGAGTCAAAAACCACCGGTTCAAGGGAATCCTGGGGATTAACATCGGCAAGAATTTCGATACTCCTATTGAAAATGCGGCGGAAGATTATCTCCATTGCTTTGACAAGGTTTATCCCTATGCAGACTACATCACGATCAACATCTCTTCCCCGAACACGAAAAACCTCCGGGAATTGCAGGGCGAGGACGAACTGAACCGCCTGCTGGCCCAAATCAGTGAACGGCGCTCAGCGCTATCCGATCAGCATGGGCGACGCGTACCCGTGGCTGTCAAAGTGGCGCCCGATCTGGAAGAGAATGCCCTGCCGGTAGTCGCCGATGTGATCGTGCAGCACGGCATGGATGCGGTAATCGCGACCAACACGACCCTCAGCCGGGATGGCGTACAAGGTCTGAAACACGCAGACGAAGCCGGCGGCCTTTCCGGCGCGCCACTAAAACCGATAGCTGACAAGGTGCTGGCCGCTTTCCGGTCGAATCTGCCCAGCGAGATTGCATTGATCGGAGTCGGCGGAATTACCTGTGGACAGGACGCTGTCGACAAACTCGACCTGGGGGCTGACCTCGTCCAGTTTTATACCGGCATGGTTTATCGCGGACCGGAACTGGTCAGCGAATGTCTGCAAGCGATTGCCAAACGCAAGTCCGCATGAGGGTCAGGCAACACCCTTCACTCAAGGCCTTCAACACGTTCGGAGTAGAAGCCGCTGCCGGGTCAATGCTCATCCTGGAACAGGAGGAAGACCTTTTATCTTTGCCGCCTTTCGACCCGGACCGTGACCTGGTACTGGGCGGTGGCAGTAATATCCTGCTGGTGGGCGATGTTCCCGGGACGGTGTGGCACAACAGGCTAACCGGAAAGGCGATCGTAGAACGCGCCGACGGTCACGCATGGGTTGAAGCCGGCGCCGGTGAAAACTGGCACGATCTCGTCCGCTGGTCGCTCGAGCAGGGTCTTTCCGGCCTGGAAAACCTGTCACTGATTCCCGGCCAGGCGGGTGCAGCGCCGATGCAGAATATCGGCGCATACGGGGTCGACCTCGCCTCGGTGCTTGAATCCGTCACTGCCTGGGACCTGGTGCGTAACTGTTGGGCCGCATTCGATCTGCAGAGCTGTGCACTGGCCTATCGCGACAGTCGCTTCAAGTCCGCGGAACCGGGGCGTTACCTGATTACATCGATCCGCCTGCGCCTGGACACACAGTTCGAGGCCAAACTGGATTATTCAGGATTGCGCGAGGAACTCACCCGGGCCGGCATCGAAAAACCGACCGCACTCGAGGTCAGCGATGCAGTGGTCCGGCTGCGCCGGGACAAGCTTCCTGATCCTGAAATCCTTGGCAATGCGGGAAGTTTTTTCAAGAACCCCATACTGAGCCGGAACGATGCGAGTAAACTCACCGGCCATTATCCGGAACTGCCGGCATGGCCCCAGCCTGGCGGCCAAATCAAGATTTCGGCAGCCTGGATGATCGAGCATTGCGGGCTGAAAGGACATCGTGTGGGCGACGCCGGAGTCTCTGACCGGCATGCACTGGTTCTTGTCAATCACGGATCGGCGTCAGGCGGGGATCTTTTCAGACTGGCCACTACAGTCCAGGCCTCAGTTCACTCGAAATTCGGTGTTCTGCTCGATCCCGAACCCAGGATTATCAATTTTGCTTCTTGATCAACGGAGTTACCCATGACCAGAGTTTTCACCGCGCTATCAGCCTGTTGCTTGCTCGCACTTTTTGCCTGCAAGCCTGCCCCGGAGACTGAAACGCCCGTCGTTGTTGCCGGGTCAGCCCCGTTGCCGGTCAGCCTGGATGACGCGCAAGCTGCCGTTGACACCGACCGCATGATGGCGAACATCATGGAACTGTCTTCGGACGCATACGGCGGCCGTGAACCGATGTCTGAAGGCGAACGCCTGACCCTGGACCTGATGGAAACCCGATTCCGGGAGATGGGGCTGGATCCGCTTTTTGGCGACAGTTACCGGCAGGCAGTGGAGCTGGTATCCATCGAAGCCGACCCTGCCTCGGTCCGGATGACTTTTCACATGGACGGCAAGGACAGGCTGGTGAAATACGAAGACGAGATGGTCGCGGGCACCATGCGCGTCGTGCCCGCGTCGCAGGTGAATGCCAGCGAAATCATTTTCGTCGGATACGGCATCGTGGCGCCCGAATATGGATGGAACGACTATGCCGACATCGACGTGGAAGGCAAAACCGTACTGATCCTGATCAATGATCCCGGATTCGCCACGCAGGACCCGTCCTTGTTCAAAGGCAATGCGATGACCTATTACGGGCGCTGGACCTACAAGTACGAGGAAGCAGCCCGCCAGGGCGCCGCCGCCGCGATCATTATCCATGACACGGCGCCGGCCGCCTACGGCTGGGAAGTGGTTCGTAACAGCTGGTCCGGCCCGCAATTTCACCTGCACCGGGACAACGACAATATGGACCGCGTGGCCATAGAATCCTGGATCCAGAGAAACGTCGCAGAGGAGCTGGTTGCGGGATCGGGACTGGATTTGGCCGAACTGGAACAGTCGGCGCTCTCACCCGAATTCAAGGCCGTAGAACTGGGCAGCACCCTGGATGCCAGCGTGGAGAACCGCATCATCCGCCGCCAGTCCTACAACGTTGGCGCCATCCTTCCGGGCAGCGAACGTCCCGACGAACTGTTTATCTACACAGCGCACTGGGATCACCTGGGAACCGATACCCTCGCCCCCGAAGGCGCGGACGGAATCTATAACGGCGCCGTGGATAACGCCACCGGCACTTCCGCCCTGCTGGAACTGGGCTACGCATTCGCCGCCCTGCCCCGTGCCCCGGCCCGCAGCGTGGCTTTACTGGCCGTAACCGCCGAGGAATCCGGCCTGCTTGGCTCCGCGTACTACGCCGATAACCCGCCCATTCCGATGAAGCAGACCGCTGGCGGCATCAACATCGACGCGATGCTGGTGTACGGGCCTACCAATGACGTCGTGGTTGTCGGCTACGGAAGTTCGGAACTCGAAGACATCCTGATTCTGAAAGCCGGCGAACAGCACCGGTTTGTCAAACCCGAAGAGCATCCGGAACGCGGCGGCTATTATCGCTCGGATCATTTCAATTTTGCCCGCAAAGGCGTGCCCATGCTGTACGCAAGGGCCGGTTCCGACCACCGGGAACTGGGACCGGAATATATCCCGGCCAGGAG
>JAHEFT010000048.1 GCA_024640025.1 Chromatiales bacterium | reverse complement strand
CACTCAAGCTGTTGCCCCTTGTCGTGATGGGACACCTGATGGGCGGCCTCGCCACGTTCTGCCTGCTGCTCTGGCTTGCCTGGAGCACCTCAGACCGGCTCCCCACCACGGGCGGGGCCTTGTTCCGAAAATTGCGCCCGGTGATCCTGGTGTCTTTTGCCGTGCTGGTGATCCAGCTCGCACTTGGCGGTTGGACCAGCGCCAATTACGCGGCGCTGGCCTGTCCTGACTTCCCAACCTGCCATGGGGAGCTGTGGCCGGAAGCAAACTTCCGTGATGGTTTTGTGCTGTTGCGGGAAGTCGGCGTCGACTATGAAGGCGGCGTTCTTGATCTGCGTTCCCGCATGGCCATCCAGATGGCGCACCGCAGCGGCGCCGTCGTGGTTTTCTTTTTACTCGGGTTCCTGGCCATTCGTTTGATTCAGCGGCCGCCGTCCAGGCAGGAAGGCCTGATCCTGGGCGCCCTGCTGCTGGCACAGATTACGATCGGCATCCAGAACATCGTTTTGCAGCTGCCACTGGTCAACGCGGTCGCGCACAACGGCATGGGAGCGCTGTTGCTGGCCGCGATGCTCTGGGTACTGCACCGTTCCACAGCGCGCCAGGACTGATCCCTTGCCGTCGAAAGCCAGCCAATACTACGAATTGTGCAAACCACGCGTGGTCATGCTGATCGTATTCACCGCGGTTGTCGGTATGGTCCTGTCCGTGCCGGGCTGGCCGCCGCTTGGCGCGCTCATTTTCGGCACCATCGGCATCGGCCTGGCCGCATCGTCCGCGGCTGCCATCAACCATTTGCTGGACCAGCGCATCGACGCCGTGATGGCGCGCACGCGCAACCGCCCGCTCCCTTCCGGGCAATTGCAAGTCGGGCAGGTACTCACATTCGCGCTGATTCTTTGCGTCATCTCAATGACGGTTCTGGTGGTCTGGGTCAATACGCTTACAGCCGTTCTGACTTTCCTGTCCCTGATCGGATACGCGATCATTTACACGGTCTGGTTAAAGCGCGCCACGCCGCAGAACATCGTCATCGGGGGCGCCGCCGGAGCTGCGCCGCCCGTGCTCGGCTGGACTGCGGTCACGGGGTCGATAGACCCCAATGCCCTGGTCCTGTTCCTGATCATTTATGTCTGGACCCCGCCTCATTTCTGGGCGCTGGCGATTCACCGGCGGCATGACTATGCGGCCGTGGACATACCCATGCTGCCGGTAACTCATGGGCCCCGGTTCACCCGCTGGCATATCCTGTTCTACACGATTCTGCTGGTGCTCGTCACCACCATGCCATACCTGACCGGCATGAGCGATATGCTCTATCTTGCCGGTGTGACCGTGTTGAACCTGGGTTTCCTCTGGTACGCCTACCGCCTGCTCAGCGATAATGACGAGAGGCTGCCCATGCAGACTTTCGGCTACTCCGTGATCTATCTCATGGTTCTGTTCATTTTTCTGCTGGCTGACCATTTTCTCCAGATGATCATGCGCTAGGCCTGTGTTATCCCGCACGTTTTAAACATAGAATATCGGCTTAGAGCTCCACCAATCAGAGACCACGAAATATGACAAAACAGACGCCCGCCCCTATCGATGACTCACCACTGTACGGACTGGAGGACCATGGTGAATTCATCATGCGGCACATTGGACCGCGGGATAAAGACGTCGAAGTCATGCTGCAGGAAGTCGGAGCCTCGTCGCTGGATGAGCTGATTGAGAGTACCCTGCCGCCCTCAATCCAGATCAGTGAACCATTGGATCTGCCCGCGGCGAAAACCGAGTTGGACACATTGGCCAGGCTGCGTGAAATGGCTTCTCTCAATCGCGTCCAACACAGCATGATCGGCATGGGCTATCACGAAACCATACTGCCGGCGGTTATCCAGCGAAACGTGCTGGAAAATCCGGGCTGGTACACCGCCTACACACCCTACCAGGCGGAGATTTCTCAGGGCCGGCTCGAGGCATTGCTGAATTTCCAGCAGATGATCATCGACCTGACCGGCATGCCGATCGCCAATGCGTCATTGCTGGACGAAGCGACTGCAGCGGCTGAGGCAATGACCTTGTTGCAGAGAATGAACCGGAAATCAAAATCCATGCGTTTCCTGGTGGACCGCAATGTCCTGCCCCAGACGCTCGACGTCGTGCAGAACCGGGCGCGCTACTTCGGGATTGAAGTGGTGGTGGGCGATCCCGCTGAAGCGCTGCAGGATGGCGAGTATTTTGGTGTGCTGCTGCAGTACCCCGGCCTTGACGGCCGCGTATGTGATTACCGGTCGGTCATTTCGACCGCACACGACAACAATGCCCTCGTGTCGGTGGCTACCGACCTGATGAGCCTGGTCCTGATAACCCCCCCCGGCGAAATGGGCGCTGATGTCGTTGTGGGGTCCGCTCAGCGGTTTGGTGTTCCAATGGGTTACGGCGGTCCGCATGCCGCATTTTTTGCCACTCACGAGGATTACAAGCGCTCCATGCCCGGACGGATTATTGGTGTCTCACAGGACAGCAAAGGCAGAACGGCCCTGCGCATGGCTCTGCAAACCCGGGAACAGCATATTCGCCGGGACAAGGCCACCAGCAATATCTGCACGGCGCAGGCTCTGCTGGCAGTAATCAGCGGAATGTACGGCGTATGGCATGGCCGTGAACGGCTGAAAAAAATTGCCCGGAGAATCCATCGCCTGAGCGGCCTGCTGGCGACCGGACTGCGTGAGCTCGGTTATTCAGGCAGCTCGGAAGCCTGGTTTGATACCTTGAGCTACACCCTGGATGAGGCTGATGCTGAAGCCATTTACAGGAGAGCGCTCGATGGTGGGGTGAACCTGCGCAGGGAAGGCTCCTGCATACTGGGTATGAGCATCAACGAAAAGACTTCACGCCAGCACATCGACATCGTGCTGGAGGCGTTTGCCGGAGACCGCAAGGTGCGGACGGCATCTGAGCTGGATCGTGACCTGGATCGCAAATGGACCGCCATTCCCGCTGCGCTGCAAAGGAAGAGTGATTTTCTTCAGCATCCCGTGTTCTACTCCTACCATTCCGAAACCGAGATGCTGCGCTACCTCAAGCGCCTGGAGAACAAGGATCTTTCACTGGCCCATGCCATGATCTCGCTCGGTTCCTGTACGATGAAACTCAACGCCACGACCGAAATGATCCCGGTTACCTGGCCGGAATTCAGCGATATCCATCCGTTTGCGCCACTGCAGCAAGCCGAAGGTTATCTTCAGATGATCGATGAGCTGGAAAGAATGCTGGTGGTTTGTACTGGCTACGACGCGGTGTCATTGCAGCCAAATGCGGGTTCCCAGGGTGAATACGCCGGACTGCTGGCGATCAAGGGATACCACGAATCGCGCGGTGACACGGAGCGGGACATCTGCCTGATTCCGTCATCCGCACATGGCACCAACCCCGCCAGCGCCGCGATGGCCGGAATGAAAATCATCGTGGTCAAGTGCGATGAGCGTGGCAACGTGGACCTCGATGATTTGCGCAACAAGGCGTCCGAGCACAGCAGCCGGCTTGGCGCCCTGATGATCACCTATCCCTCCACCCATGGCGTGTTCGAGGAGGATATCCGGGAAATCTGCGAGGTGATTCACCGGCACGGCGGACAGGTTTACCTGGACGGCGCGAATCTCAATGCGCTGGTAGGTTGCGCCGCACCCGGAAAATTTGGCGCCGATGTGTCGCACCTGAACCTTCACAAGACCTTCTGCATCCCGCATGGCGGAGGCGGGCCGGGGGTCGGCCCGATTTGTGTCGGCAAACACCTGGAGCCTTTCCTGCCTGGACACTCCATCGTTTCCATGCCCGGGAAATCTGAAAAGAACCGCGCTATCTCCGCCGCTCCCTGGGGCAGCGCCAGCATACTTCCCATCTCGTGGGCCTACATCACGATGATGGGCCGGGACGGCATGAAAAAAGCCACCCAGGTCGCGATTCTCAATGCGAATTACATAGCCCGCAAACTGGCCGGCGCCTATCGCGTGTTGTACACCGGCCGGAATGGCCGCGTGGCCCACGAATGCATCATTGACCTGAGGCCTTTCAAGGAAACCTGCGGCATCTCCGAGGAAGACGTCGCCAAGCGGCTGATCGATTTTGGTTTTCATTCCCCAACCATGTCTTTCCCCGTGCCCGGTACGCTGATGATAGAACCGACCGAGAGCGAATCACTTGCTGAAATCAACCGGTTCTGCGAGGCCATGCTGACCATTCGCGAGGAAATACGGGCAGTCGAACAGGGCCTGCAGGATGCCACGGATAACGCGCTGAAAAATGCGCCGCATACGACCGCCGACCTGGCGTCCGACTGGCGCCATGCCTATGACCGGCAACAGGCGGCATATCCTGTCCCGGGCCTGTACCAGGATAAGTTCTGGGCCCCGGTCAGCCGCATCGACAATGTCTTCGGTGACCGTAACCTGGTCTGTTCCTGCCCGCCTCCGGAAGCCTGGGTGTCTGACGGCGAGGAGTGAGATCCCGCACGTCGGCCTTTCGAGGTTACGTACAACGGCATTCAGGCAGTCAGATTGTGAGTTCCTGCGGCGGATGACGTCGGTTGTAGTGGGATGACATCACCCTGCCATAGGCGCCAGTATTGGCGACCAGCAGAATATCGCCTTCCTCGCTGAGCGGAAGCAGACGGCTCTCACCCATCACGTCCCCGGATTCGCAGATGGGACCAACCACCCGGTAAATCCTTTCCGCCGGCTGCTGCAGGCGTGTCAGATTGGCAATGTCGTGATAGGCGCCGTATAAGGCAGGGCGAATCAAGGCATTCATCCCGGTGGCCATTCCCATGTAATGGTAACGGCCCTTGGTTTTCAGCTGGGTTACCCGGGCCAGCAATATGCCGCATTCCGCGGCGAGATAGCGGCCGGGTTCGAGCCAGATTTCCACGCCGCGACCTTTGATTGCTGCCGCCAGGAGCTCATTCATCCGGTCAAGGTCGAATCCAGCCTGACCACGGCGGTCGGGCACGCCCAGCCCGCCGCCGAGATCCAGAACTTTCACATCCGGAAACAATGGCAGGATATCCAGAAACCGTTCCAGCTGTTCGCGCCAGACTTCGGCATTGTGAACACCACTACCGGTATGGGCATGCAGGCCAACCACGCGTGCGCCCCTCGATTCCAATACTGCCCGCACGTCATCAAGGTGCTCAAATGAGATTCCAAACTTGGAATCCGCTCCGGAAGTGATGACCTTCTTGTGGTGACCGTAACCGGTGTCCAGATCCAGCCGAAGAAAAATATCCCGGTCCGCAAACACTTCCGGCCATTGCTGAATAGCCCATGAGTTGTCGACCGTTAAACGGACACCCATGGCCAGTGCAGCTTCATATTCGCTGCGGGGAGCGAAATTGGGAGTGAACAGCAGGTCACCCGGCCGGGCAGTTGGAACAGCAGACAGAACGTGCCGCACCTCCTCCATTGAAACGCATTCAAATCCCAACCCCTCGACAGCCAGCGCCCGCAACAAATCTGCATGGTCATTGGCTTTCACCGCGTAGAAAACCCGGCTGACTGCATCCAGGCTTTTGATGCGCCGGGCCGCCTGGCGTGCCGTGTCGAGGTCGTACACGTAGGCAGCTTCCTGCCCGTTCATCATCTGTATCAAATGATCGGCTTTCTGACTCCACCAGGGTTCGTTGACTTCAGCAGGATCCACCAGGCGGGTCAGGTCTTTCCAGCTGGGTCCAAACTCTGGCCGGTTGTCAGCTGTCGATGTTATCAGCAACTGGTGCAACTTCCGGACCAGGCTCAGGGCATGTTCGGGGTCTACCACCAGGGTCAGGTTAAGGTCATTGGCGGACTGGGTCATCATGTGTACATGCCGGTCCTGGAACACATCCAGCGCCGCGGACAGTCTCCCCAGGATCGTGCGGATTGAATTTCCCACCAGGCTAATCGACATGCAACCTTTATGCACCTGCACCCCGCACAGCTTTTCCAGGTCTGAAAGGAAGGCAGTCATGCGGGATTGGTCGGAATGGGCCGGAACCTGGGGATCCAGGCTGACGGTGACGGTCGACTCGGAAGTCGATATCAGGTCAACGGAATATCCGTGCTGCTTGAATACGGCAAACGCATCAGCCAGGAAACCCGCCTGATGCCACATGGCCGGATTCTCCATGCTGATCAGGGTGATGTTTTCGCGGCTGACCACGCCCTTCACCTGGGCATCTTCCTGCACCGGGTGAGTTCCGATACGGGTTCCCGGCTCCGCCGGCCGGTTAGTATCCTTGATGTCAATCGGCACATCATTCAGCATGGCCGGCTGGATACTTGGCGGATGCAACACTTTTGCGCCCATCGAGGCCAATTCCTGAGCCTCGCTGTAACCCAGTTGACGCAATAACCTCGCTTCCGGGACAACCCTCGGGTCCGCGCTGAAAATTCCCGGTACGTCGGTCCAGATCTCAAGCCTCGAAGCGAGCAAACGTGCCGCGAGATACGCGGCGGACGTATCCGACCCACCGCGCCCGAGCAGGCAGGTGGCGCCATCAGGGCCCCCTGCAATAAACCCCTGGGTTATGTGCACCGCACCCTCCCTGGACAGCCGGCGCTGCAATTCCTCATCGGTGTGATTGCCGCAGCGCGCGGCGAGCACCTCGGCGGCGGAATCGGGGGTGACATCCAAAAGGCTGCGGGCGTCCTGCCAACACGGCTGCAGGCCGGCGGAAGCCAGCACTTCGCAACCAATGGAACTTGAAAGCAGCTCGCCGTGAGCCAGCAGTAACGCCCGCTGTTCGGGCAACGGCTTCGTTCCCAGCTCTTCGGCCAGGCTGACGAGACGGCTCCAATGCGCCTTGAATCTTGCCGACGGCACGTGTCCCAGTTCATCGATGAGCCCCCGGTGCCTGGACTCAAGTTCGGCAAGGATCGACTGTTTTTCCGCGGCCCCGGGCCCCCCAGACAAACGCGTCAGCAAATCGGTCACGCCCGATAATGCCGACACAACGATCAAGACCCGTTGACCCGCGGTGACATTTTCCCTGGCCTGAGCGCAAATGGTTTCCCAGCAAGCAGCCGAACTGACGCTGGTGCCGCCGAATTTCATAACGACCCACGTGCGGGCATTTTCACTTTCCATAGATACTCTCTCCAAACGAGAACGGCCTCCGCGAGGGAGGCCGTTTCTGAATCATTGGCGTGCTGCGGAATCAGGCAGTGATTGACGCCCTCATCTTTCGCAATGCATTCGCCTCCAACTGGCGGATACGCTCAGCTGAAACCCCGTAACGATTTGCCAGGTCCTGCAAAGTCATCTTGCCATCCTGCAGCCAGCGGCAACGAATAATATCCTGGCTGCGCTCGTCCAGCTCGTCAAGTCCGGCATACAACAGGGTGTTGTTGTGTTCCGTCCAGTCTGAAGACTCGAGTTCCAATTCCGGATCCCGGGACTTGCTCTCGAGGTAAGCGACCGGTGCGACATAGGGTATTTCATCATCCGCGTTAGGCGGGAGATCGAATCCCACATCCTGGCCGGACAATCTCGACTCCATTTCCAGCACGACTTCAGGCTTGACGCCCAGATCCTTGGCGACGGCGTTCACTTCTGCGTAATTCAACCAGCCCAGCCGCTTCTTCGACTTCCTGAGATTGAAAAACAATTTCCGCTGCGCTTTGGTCGTGGCAACCTTGACGATGCGCCAGTTCCTGAGGATGAACTCGTGCATTTCGGCGCGAATCCAGTGCACGGCAAAAGAAACCAGGCGAACGCCATGGTCGGGGTCAAAGCGCTTGACTGCTTTCATCAAGCCAATATTTCCTTCCTGGATCAGGTCGCCCAGGGCCAGCCCGTACCCGGTGTATCCCTTGGCCACGTGAACCACGAACCTCAGGTGTGCAAGCACCATCCGGCGGGCCGCTTCAATATCATCTTCATCGCGATAACGGCGCGCCAGTTCCTGTTCTTCTTCGAACGTGAGAACCGGAATCTTGTTGACCTCCTGGATGTAGGCATCCAGGCTTCCGGTACCGGCCGGAACCAGTAAATGACTTGGTACGAGATTTTTGCTCATTTATCCTCCTGGGCAGCGGGATAGTTTATCACATTTTTGCTGTCGTAAACCAACAAAAACCCCATTGGGTTTTCCGGGGACAAGCTCGGCGCCCCCGCCATGTATTTCATCAGCTGCAGGGTTGGACCAACCGGGAATCGAAATGTTCCACCCCACCCAAAGGTTTTATCAAAGCCGGCCGAGCATGCCGCTTTTCCTCAGCTGGCGGAGGTAACGCTGCACAGACACCCAGGCACCGAGAAATCCCAGGAAACCCCCTGCAAATACAATCAGCACAAGGCCCGAACCACCGATATTCACGACCTCAAATTGATTTCCATAGGAATCAAGCAGCCGCTCGAGTGGTTGCTGCAGGTAATACAGTCCCAGGTTGAACAGCACCAGCGCCAGCATGGCGCCGAGCAGCCCATACCAGAATCCTGAATACAAAAAGGGTTGCCTGATAAAGCCGTTCCCTGCACCCACCAGGCTTAACACCTCGATTTCTTCAGCCCGACTTGCAACATCGAGCCTGATGGTATTGGCCACAACCACGACAACCGCAAGAGAAAACATGACCGAAAGAACCGAGACGAGCGCCTGCCCAAGCTCGAGCAGTCCGGCAAGACGCTGCAGCCACTTGAAATCAATCTGCACCAGGTCTACCTCAGCCCTTTCCTGCAACCATGCGTCAAGACGGGCAACGGCTTCGCCCAGGTCCTCGCCATCTGACAACCGGGGTGTTACCAGCAAGACCCAGGGCAAAGGATTGTCCTCGAACAGGTCAAGCGTCTGACCGAAACCCGAAGCTTCCCGAAACTGCTCCATGCCCTGGCCGGGTGAAATTGCCTCCACGCTGGCCTGGTGATCCAGGTTAATGAGTTTCGCCAGTTCCTGGACCTGCGCCTCTGCGGCCTCGCTATTGAGAAATACTGTGATAGTGCCCCACTGTTCCCGCTGCAGGTCCAGTGTTCGCAGATTGCTCACCGTGACATAAAGGCCTATCGGCAATGCCATAGCGATACCCAGGACCAGCACAGTCATCAGTGTGCCCAGACGGTGACTCAAAAGCGTTCCCAGGCTCGAGAAAAAACTGTACGACTGGCGCCTTCCCCAGGCCCGTGACCGGCGGCGGAAACTGTCCCTGTTCATGCCGCTGGCCCGGCGATATCAGAACCGGAAATATCATCCGCCAGCTTCCCCTGTGCCAGCACCAGCACCCGTTGGCGCATGGACCTGATCAGGGCCAGGTCATGACTAGCCACAAGGACGGTCACGCCCTGTGAATTCAATTGCCGGAACAGCCCGAACAACTCCCGGGATAATTCGGGGTCCAGGTTGCCGGTCGGTTCGTCCGCCAGCAATACCGGCGGCATTCCGACAATCGCGCGTGCGATCCCCACGCGCTGCTGCTCGCCTCCGGAAAGCCGCATGGGCCAGGATTTCTCCTTGCCCGACAGCCCGACTTTGTCCAGGGCAGCGCGAACTTTCTTGCGAATATCCGGATAGCGCTCCCCGGCGATCATCAGCGGCAGGGATACATTGTCAAAGACGGTCTTGTCATTAAGCAGTTTATGGTCCTGGAAAATCATCCCGATACGGCGACGCACCCGGGGCGCCTGGCGGGACTGAGTCTTGCTCAGGTTTCTGCCATCGACAATGACCTGGCCGCGCGTAGCCTTTTCCAGCATCAGGATAAGACGCAGCAGTGTACTTTTACCCGCACCGGAATGTCCCGTCAGGAAAACCATCTCACCTGGTTCCAGGTGAAAGCTGACTTCCCGCAGGGCCATGGCACCACTTTCGTAACGTTTGCTTACTTGCTCAAAAGTGATCATCTCGATTTCAGACCAGAAATTTTAACCCCTTGCTCACCCGGTCATGACTTTCCGCGCCGGCGTTGCTGGCCACCATTATGCCTGCGTGGAGGGCCATTTCTACCGCCCGCTTTTTTATAAGGGCGCCTCGGTCTGGGGGCCACCTTTTCAATTTCCGGCATCTGGTCCGCCTCGGCCTGCTCAATGGCAATCGGGTAACCAATGTAGTCCTCGATCTCCGGCAGGTGGAAGGCGTAATGCTCACAGGCAAAACTGATCGCTTCGCCCTTTGCGCCAAGACGTGCAGTACGGCCGATCCGATGGACATAGTCCTCGGCGTCCTGGGGCAGGTCGAAATTGATAACATGGGTAACGTCGGGAATGTGCAGGCCCCGGGCGGCCACGTCGGTAGCCACCAGCACCGGCAACTGGCCGTCATGAAATCTCTTCAACAGTGTCTGGCGTTTCTTTTGCGGAACCTGTCCGGACATAGCCGCTGCGGTGATGCCGTTTGCGTTCAGAGTTCGCTCAACCGTATCGGTCGCGATGCGCGTGTTGGCAAACACCAGTACCCGACCATCCTTTATTTCACGCAGCAAGGCAACGAGCAGGGGGAGCTTCTCGTTATTGGCCGGATAATAGACCGACTGTTTGACGTTGTCGGCTGTGACCTGGTCGGCTTCCGCCTTGAGCAGTTCGGGCTCATTCATGTGCTCATAGGCCAGCTCCAGAACTCGCTGGCCCAGGGTTGCTGAAAAGAGCAGGCACTGGCGTTTTTCACGCGGGGGAAGCTGCCTGAGCATGTAACGTATGTCCTTGATGAACCCCAGATCAAACATCCTGTCTGCTTCATCCAGCACCATCACTTCGATCTGCTTCAGGTTAAACACATGTTGTTTGTAGTAGTCGATGATGCGTCCGGGGGTGCCAATCAAGACGTCCACGCCTTCTTCCAGGCTTTTTCTCTGTTTTTCGTAGTCCACCCCGCCGTATGCCAACCCGAATTTCATGCCGGTTCCGGAACCCAGCAGCAATGCATCCTTGTGGATCTGCAGCGCAAGCTCCCGGGTCGGCGCCAGCACCAGCGAACGCGGATGCCGTCGGGTCTGCCCATCCTGGTTTTTCAACAGGCGCTGGAAAATCACCAGTAGAAAGGCTGCCGTTTTCCCGGTGCCAGTCTGCGCCTGACCGGCGATGTCGTTACCCTTGAGCGCCGGCGGCAAAGTCAGCGCCTGGATTGGCGTGCAGTGGGTGAAACCTGCCTTTTGCAGGCCCTCATGGACTGCGGGGAGCAGGTTCAGTGAAGAGAACTCAATTTCGGACAAGGCGTTGTTTGAAATGTTTTCGGACATTATGGGATCACTTTGATGTTGCAGCTGTTTTAGCCGGACCTAGGTCAATTAATATGTTTTTCAGGAAGCAGGGGGCTTGAAATTTGCTGCCGGCGCCTTGAAATCGTTGGACAGTTCAGTTGAAATAATGGCCCCGTTAACGGTTTTTTCCGGGCCCTTGAATTAACCATAGTAACCGCGCAGCTTTCCATGTTCCAGTAAGAAGGCCCCGCGAATTCTGGAGAAAGAATAGTGAGTGATAAAATTAAACACGTCACCGACGGCAGTTTTGACCAGGACGTCCTGAGTGCCGCCGGTCCCGTGCTGGTCGATTATTGGGCAGAATGGTGCGGTCCCTGCAAAATGATCGCGCCAATCATCGAGGAAATTGCCAATGAATACGGCGACCGCCTTACCGTTGCTAAAATGGACATTGACAGCAACATGATGACACCCCAGCAGTATAGCATCAGGGGTATCCCGACCTTGATGATTTTCAAGGACGGAAAAGTCCAGGCCACCAAGGTAGGCGCCATGACCAAAGGGCAATTGAAAGCTTTTGTCGACGAGGTCGTCTGAACCCGATTCGGGGTTTGGCTCTGACCGGGCCAGACCCCGTTTTTCACAATCATCGCGAATCACTGGACGCTTTGGCACATTCGTGCTAATTTTGTACCATCTGTAACCGGGTCCCCCCATCCGGTTTGTACACTCCCTATATTGACCGTCGGCCCTTTAGCCTGAACGAACGTCGTATCGATTGATCAACAGCGATCTATTACTACTGAACGGGCACAGCCCATAAATCAGAAAACCCCTCTATGAATCTTACCGAACTGAAACAAAAACCAACTTCCGAATTACAGGAAATTGCGGATGAAATGGGCCTGGAAGGCGTCGCGCGATCCAGGAAGCAGGACATGATTTTTTCCATTCTCAAGGCTCATGCCAAGAATGGCGAAGCAATTTTCGGAAACGGCGTACTGGAAATCCTGCAGGACGGTTTCGGCTTCCTGCGTTCCGCTGACTGTTCATACCTCGCCGGCCCCGATGACATTTACGTGTCACCCAGCCAGATTCGACGATTTGCCCTTCGAACCGGAGACATGCTGTCCGGTAAGATCAGGCCGCCAAAAGACAGCGAGCGATATTTCGCCCTGCTGAAGGTTGAGGAACTCAACTACGAATCTCCGGATGCGGCCAGGCGCAAGATTCTGTTTGAGAACCTGACCCCGGAATTCCCGACCCAGCAGTTCAAGCTTGAGCGCGGCAGCGGCAGTACCGAAGACATTACTGCCCGTATCATTGACCTGGTCTCCCCGATCGGCCGGGGTCAGCGCGGCCTGGTGGTTTCGCCGCCGAAGGCCGGCAAGACCATCATGCTGCAGAATATCGCAACCAGCATCCGGGCGAACTACGAAGACTGCAAGATGATCATTCTGCTGATCGACGAGCGTCCGGAGGAAGTCACCGAGATGCAGCGCAACGTGGATGCGGAAGTCATTTCCAGCACGTTTGATGAACCGGCTTCACGGCATGTTCAGGTTGCCGAGATGGTCATCGAGCGCGCCAAGCGCCTGGTCGAGCACAAGCATGATGTCGTCATACTGCTGGATTCCATTACCCGCCTGGCCCGCGCCTACAACACGGTAGCTCCGTCTTCCGGCAAGGTTTTGACGGGTGGCGTGGACGCAAATGCCCTGCAGCGCCCCAAGCGCTTCTTCGGAGCGGCCCGTAACGTCACCGAAGGCGGATCGATTACCATCATAGCAACCGCGCTGGTCGAGACCGGTTCCAAGATGGATGAAGTGATCTATGAAGAGTTCAAGGGTACCGGCAATATGGAAATTCACCTGAACCGCCGGATCGCGGAACGACGCACTTACCCGGCTATCGACATCAATCGCTCCGGCACGCGCCGCGAAGAGTTGATGATCGGCCAGGACCAACTGCAGAAAGTCTGGATTCTCCGTAAATTACTGCACCCGATGGACGAAGCCCAGGCCATCGAATTCATGCTCGACAAGTTGAAATCCACCAAGACCAATGAAGAGTTCTTCAACTTCATGAAGCGCTGATTCAATACCGGTGACGCCTGGGACGGCGACACCGGCTTTACCTGTCGCTTATTCAAAGCAGATCTATGACTGCGCCTCGCTCCTCCCTCAATTCCGCGTCTGTGGCGTCCATCCGGCCACGGCTGAACTCATCAATCTCCAGGCCCTGAACGATCCGGTAGTCTCCGCTTTCACAGGTGCAGGGGAAAGAATAAATAATGCCGGGCTCAATACCGTAGCTGCCATCAGCCGGGACGGCCATCGAAACCCAGTCACCGGCCGGCGTACCCAATGCCCAGTTCCTGATGTGGTCAATTGCCGCAGATGCGGCAGATGCGGCGCTCGAAGCACCACGGGCCTTGATGATCGCGGCGCCGCGCTGTTGAACGTCCGGTATGAAGGTTTCCTTGTACCAGGATTGTTCGACGTCACCAACAACAGCCTTGCCATCAACTTCGGTAAACCGGATATCCGGATACTGGGTAGAAGAATGGTTTCCCCAGATCACCATTTTCGAAATATTCGAGTGATGCGTGTCGATCTTGCCGGCCAGCTGCGCCAAAGCACGGTTGTGGTCCAGGCGGGTCATCGCGGTGAAGTTACGCGGATTGAGATCGGGGGCCGCTGCCTGAGCGATCAGGGAATTCGTGTTGGCCGGATTTCCAACCACCAGAACCTTGATATCCCGACTCGCCACTTTATTCATGGCCGCGCCCTGCGGACCAAATATCTTTCCGTTGGCGGACAACAGGTCGGCGCGCTCCATACCCGGGCCACGCGGCCTGGCCCCGACGAGCAAGGCGTAATCAGTATCCTGGAAGGCAGTTTCCGCGTCGTCTGTGGCCACGATATCCACCAGTAGCGGGAAGGCTGAGTCGCGAAGCTCCATGACTACGCCGTTAAGCGCGCCGAGTGCAGGAGTGATTTCCAGTAACTGCAAAATGACCGGTTGGTCAGGCCCGAGCATGTCTCCGGCTGCAATTCTGAAGCAAAGTTGGTAGCCTATCTGGCCAGCAGCGCCCGTAATGGCGACTCGAACAGGACGGTTCATTAGTGACTCCTTCAATAGTTAGCAATTACCTTGTTAGCCATGCCGGGCCCGCGTGCAAACCCGAAACATATCTTCACCATTGTAGCCGATAATGCACCCATACCGTTTATTTCAAAAGTTAATAAATTCCTTATCCGGGAGTAATAGTATCGAAGGTCCGATCGCGAACCATCGTCTCGAATTTGGCATTCCATTTCCTGATCATAACGAGTATCAAAGCCATGGCTGCTGATCGCATTACCGGTAAAACGTTCGCCACGCGGTCTGAAGTGATGGCACCGAGCGCCATGACTGCGACCAGTCACCCGCTGGCGACACAGGTCGCTGTTGATATTCTCAGGAAAGGGGGCAATGCCATTGATGCGGCAATCGCCGCCAATGCCGCTCTTGGACTGATGGAACCCACCAGCAATGGCATCGGCGGAGACCTGTTTGCCATCGTCTGGGACGCCAAGACGAAACGCTTGTGTGGCCTGAACGCATCAGGCCGCTCGCCCCTGTCATTATCGCGTGAATGGTTCGCGGAGAACGGGATCACGAAAATCCCGCCCTATGGCCCGCTGCCCGTTTCTGTTCCAGGCGCCGTGGACGGCTGGTTCGAATTGCACGGCCGGTTCGGCAAATTGCCAATGACCGAAATTTTGCAGCCCGCCATCGACTATGCCCGCAACGGGCACCCGGTCCACCAGACCATCGCCTTTTACTGGAACCAGTCGATCGAAAACCGCGCATCCTACCCAGGATTCCTGGGGCAAATGACCATAGATGGCCGCGCCCCGGCAGACGGCGAGGTCTGGAGAAACCCGAACCTTGCCAACACCCTGGAACAAATAGCCAACGAAGGCCGTGACGTTTTCTACAAGGGCGACATCGCGAGGGTGATCGGCGACTACATGCAGGCCAATGGCGGATTCCTTTCCTATGATGACCTGGCGGCCCACCGAAGCACCTGGGTGGAGCCAGTGTCCATCAACTACCGTGGCTACGATATTTGGGAACTTCCGCCGAACGGCCAGGGGATTGCTGCGCTCCAGATCCTGGGGATCATGGAACAGCATGACGTCGCCGCGATGGGCTTCGGCTCGGCAGACTACATCCACCTGTTTCTCGAGGCCAAGAAGCTGGCCTTCGAGGACCGTGCACGGTTTTACTCGGACCCCGCCTTCATGGATGTCAGCGTTGAGCTACTGATTTCGGACGAATATGCAGCCAGCCGAAACCGTCTGATCGATATGAGTCAAGCGAAGAATGAGTTTCCCCACGGCGATCCCGCATTGCTGCGTGACGGGGATACCATTTACCTGGCAACGGCCGATAGCGAAGGCAACATGGTCTCACTGATCCAGAGCAATTACCGCGGCATGGGATCGGGGATGACCCCTCCCGGGCTCGGTTTCGTTTTGCAGGATCGCGGAGAGCTTTTCAACCTGCAGCCCGGTCACCCCAACACCTTTGAGCCCGGAAAGCTGCCATTCCACACCATCATCCCGGCATTTATCACCCAGGAAGGAAAGCCTCTGATCAGTTTCGGCCTGATGGGCGGTGCAATGCAGCCTCAGGGGCACGCCCAGATTGTCGCCAATATTGTCGATTTCAAAATGGGGTTGCAGGAAGCAGGTGATGCTCCGCGAATTCACCACTCGGGTTCCAGCGAGCCCACCGGTGAAGTCATGAACGACGGTGGAATCGTAAACCTGGAGACCGGCTTCGAATATGAAGTGATTCGCGAACTGATGAACCGTGGCCACAATATTGAGTTCGCCCTCGGCCCTTACGGCGGTTACCAGGCCATTATGAAACACCCGCAATACGGTGTGTACATTGGTGCTTCCGAGTCACGCAAAGACGGGCAGGCGGCTGGATACTGACACATGCGAATCATCATGGAGATTCCGAAAATTCGCGCCTGCCGGACAATACAGGTTTTGGAGTAGACTGGTAAATTAATTGATTTGATAGGGTAAACCCTGTAGATTGCGCGCGCCTGCCGGAAAGGACCGCAACGTGATTGAAAACCTCAGAAACATAGCCATCATCGCCCATGTAGACCATGGCAAAACCACCCTGGTGGACCAATTGCTACAGCAGTCGGGCACACTGGGCGACCGGGCCGCCACGCCGGACCGCCTGATGGACTCCAACGAACTGGAAAAAGAACGGGGCATCACTATTCTGTCCAAGAATACTGCCATCACGTGGAACGATGGTGAGACGATTTATGACATCAACATCGTCGACACGCCCGGACACGCGGATTTTGGCGGGGAGGTCGAACGAATCCTTAGCATGGTCGATTCCGTGCTGCTGCTCGTCGATGCAGTGGACGGTCCGATGCCGCAGACGCGTTTTGTCACCCAAAAAGCTTTCGAGATGGGTTTCAAGCCAATCGTCGTGATCAACAAAATCGACCGCGATGGCGCTCGTCCGCACTGGGTGCTGGACCAGACATTCGAGTTGTTCGACCAGCTTGGGGCCAGCGACGAGCAACTGGATTTTCCGGTCGTTTACGCATCGGCGCTGCACGGTTATGCCGGCCTCACCGAAGATACAAGAGACGGTGACATGCGCCCGCTGTTCCAAACCATCGTGGATCACGTTGCCCACCCGCCGGTCAATATCGACGGCCCGTTCCAGATGCGGGTCACGACGCTGGACTACAGCGCCTATGTCGGTGTGATCGGCATCGGCCGCGTGCAACGGGGCAGCGTCAAACCCGCCCAGCAAATCTGCGTGATCGACTGCGACGGCCGCCAGCGCAACGCCAGGGTTCTGCAGGTGCTGGGCTTCCACGGCCTGAACCGTATCGAAGTACCCCTGGCCCAGGCCGGCGACATCATTGCCATTACGGGTGTCGAAAACCTGCAGATTTCCGACACGCTCTGCGACCGCAGCGCGCCGGAAGCGCTGCCGGCGCTGACCGTGGACGAACCGACCATCAGTATGACATTCCGCGTCAACAATTCACCGTTCGCCGGCCGGGAAGGAAAATTCCTGACCAGCCGGCAGTTGCGGGAGCGCCTGCTGCGCGAGGCCAGTCACAACGTGGCCCTGCGCGTGGAAGACACCGAAAGCCCGGAACGCTTCAAAATTTCGGGCCGTGGCGAATTGCACCTGTCGATCCTGATCGAAACGATGCGCCGGGAGGGTTTTGAACTGGCTATTTCACGGCCTGAGGTCATCCTTCATGAAACCGAGGACGGACTGGAAGAGCCCTATGAAACACTGGTCGTTGACCTGGTGAGCGACTACCAGGGGGCCGTGATGGAGCGCCTCGGAGACCGGCGCGGCGAACTGAAAAATATGCAGCTGGACGGCAAAGGCCGGGTGCGGCTGGACTACATCATTCCAGCCCGCGGATTGATCGGTTTTCAATCCGAATTCAGGACCCTTACCGCCGGTACCGGCCTGATGTTTCATGTGTTCGATCACTATGGCACGTATCACTCTGCGGATATTTCACGGCGCAACAATGGCGTCCTGATTTCAAACAGTACAGGTAAAGCCCTGGCATACGCTTTGTTCAACTTGCAGGATCGGGGCAGGATGATTATTGAACCGAATGTTGATGTCTACGAGGGTCAGGTCATCGGCATCCATAACCGGGCGAATGACCTGACGGTCAATCCCCTGAAGGGAAAGCAGTTGACCAATATCCGTACCGTGCTGAAAGACGATGCGGTAACGCTGGCCTCACCGCAAAAAATGACCCTGGAACAGGCGCTGGAATTTATTGAAGACGACGAGCTGGTTGAAGTGACCCCAAAAGCAATCCGGATCCGTAAAACCAACCTCATGGAGCACGAACGCAAGCGTGCAGGCCGCCAAAAAGCCGAAGATTAGAACAGGAACAACCCTCAATCCGGAAATTTGAGTTCAGTGCCGAGCCAGGCCTCAAGTCGTTTTTTCTCCTGCCTGCTTATTTTCGGCTTTACGCCAATCGAATAAAATTCCGGAATCTCGATTCCGACCTCCACCGGCAACGATAAAAGTTGCCCATGGCGCACCAGGGTCAGCTCGACAACCTCGCCCGGGTGCAGCTTTTGCAGGTAACCCATGTAGTTTTCAGTGGTTACCCTCAAACCATCAATGGCAAGCAACTCATCCTCGGGGAGGATTCCTGCCTCCGCACCGGTATGCCCCAGTAGAACGTACTCCGCCAGCAGAGTCGCTCCGGAAACTTTCCATACAACGCCCAGTCCGCCCGAAGCCTGACCGTTCTGAGCGGCGTCCGGCACCCGCTTCAGCACCAGGCCGTACCAGTCAAGCGCCCGGTCGACATCCGGGTCAATGGTTGTTTTCAGCATTTGCTCCACGATCTTTCTTGCTTCCGGACCGGCGGTCGATTCAACGATATTTTCGAATGAACCCGGCGGATAGCCGCCCTGGTTTGGTCCGTCCGGGCCATAACGGGAATACATGTCCCGCATGACGGTATCAAGATTGTACTTACCATCGGTGCTTCGTCGAATTTCCATGTCTGCCACGAAACCGATGAGAGCTCCCTTTCGATAGTATGAAACGGTGCTGTTAAGCTTGTTGTTGTCGGGTTTGTATTGCTTGATCCAGGTGTCGAAAGACGCCAGTTCGGCGGAACGAATCTCGCGGCCGGGCGTTGTCTCGTAATCCCGGATTTCCCTGGCCAGGAGACTGAAATAATCTGCCACGTCAATCAAGCCGCCACGGAACAGCATCAGGTTGTCGTAGTAGCTCGTCAGGCCTTCCGCCAGCCACAATTCACGCGTATATACTTCCTGCTGATAGTCATATTGCGCCAGGGCCTGCGGTCGCATGCGTCGTACATTCCATGAGTGAAAGAACTCGTGCGACACCAGCCCCAGCCACTTGATGTAGTCTTCCCTGCCCCGCATTTGCCACGGACTGCACATCATCACGGTACTGTAGTCGTGCTCCAGGCCGGCAAATTTCTCCATGAACACGTTGAGGAACAGGTATTTCCGTTCGAATGGGTTGACCCCCCAGAATTCCTGCTGAACCTGGACGATTTTGGCCACGTCATCCGCCGAAACCTGCCCTTCCCAAAGGGAATTTTCCTCTGACAGCACCAGTGCATACGGATGATTACCCACTGAGAATTCATACTCGACGGTGTTGCCAAGCAGGATTGGGCTATCGACCAACTCATCGTAATCCCGCGCCATGAAACCGGAGCCGTCTTCCCGCACCGGCAGCGCTGTGTGAACGTCTGACCAGCCGTCAGGCAACTCGATCACGACACTTTGCGGCAGGCTCCGGGTCTGTTCGCTGTACAGAAAAATTCCGGCCCCGTTCAGAATAGCCATCCCGGATTCGACCCAGCTTTCGGACACGTTGATCTGCCCCGCCCAGATGTCATAGTCGAGGATCAGTTCCTCAACACCTGCCGTGTCAATTCGCCACTGGTTTTTGGATATCTTGGTTACCGGTAGTTGTCTGCCGCTGGAATTGGAGGCTTCAAAGCGTTCGAGATTGGCTGCAAAATCCCGAATAAGGTAAGAGCCGGGATTCCAGGAAGGCAGATACGAATCGACCTGTTCAGCCGACACGGCGAAACGGGTAGTCACATGGACAAACTGATTGTTCTTATGCGGGAAGCTCAGAAAGTGGCTGACTACTGCTTCCGAAGCAGCCGCGGTCAGCGGCAGCAAGCATGCCAACAGGACAAGCGTGACCATAGACCTTCGCAGCATCAATATCCCTCAGATGCCCTGTCGATGCTTCCTCACGATGAGCATCGCCATTTCCAGCGACTGCTCATAGTTCAGTCTCGGATCGACAGTAGATTTGTAATCACGCTTCAGGTCTTCATCCGAAAGGTCGCGGGCGCCACCCGTGCACTCTGTTACATTCTCGCCGGTGAGTTCCAGGTGAAGACCGCCCAGGCGTGAATTGTTGGCCAGATGTATTTCAAAAGCCAGCTCCATTTCCCCCAGGATCTTGCGGAACCGGCGCGTCTTGATGCCGTCGCCGGTGGATTCGGTGTTGCCGTGCATGGGGTCGCACAACCACAGGACCGGGCTTCCGGTGTCTGCGACAGCCCTGATCAGGGGTGGCAGGTACTCGTCGATCTTCTCTTCGCCCATGCGGTGAATCAGTACAATGCGGCCGGCTTCGCGATCGGGGTTGAGTATCTCGAGGAGACCTGAAAGCCAATCGCGGTCCATGCCGGGGCCAACCTTGATGCCGAGAGGGTTCCTGATGCCACGGAAATATTCCACGTGGGCGCCATCAAGATCTGCCGTGCGCATTCCAATCCACGGAAAGTGGGTGCCGAGGTTAAACCAGCCCCACTGTCTTGGAACCTGGCGAGTCTGGGCCTGTTCGTAGTGCAGGTGCAGCGCTTCATGTGAGGTGAAGAAGTCCACCCGCCTGAGACTGCCGACGTCCCTGCCCGTGATGGTCTCCATGAAGCGTAAGGACTGCCCAAGGCTCTCGGTCAGTTTCTGAAACTCATCGGCCAGCGGTGAATGATCCAGCCAGCCGAGTTCCCAGTACTCGGTATGGTGGAGATCCGCAAAGCCCCCATCAACCAGTGAGCGCACGAAATTCATGGTCATAGCGGAATAAGCATGCGCCTGGAGCAGGCGTTGCGGGTCCGGAATCCGGGTCGCTTCTTTGAATTCAAAAGCGTTTACGATATCACCGCGGTAACTGGGCAGCGTAACGCCGTCGCGGGTTTCCAGGTCAGACGAGCGCGGCTTGGCGTACTGCCCTGCAAACCGACCAATCCGGACCACCGGCATTTGCAGGCCGTGAATCAGCGCCAGGCTCATCTGCAACAGGACCTTCAGCCGGTTGGTGATCAGCGGCGAACAGCATTCTTCGAAACTCTCTGCGCAGTCCCCCCCCTGCAGCACAAAGCGCTTGCCTGCCTGGGCCTCAGCTATCTGGTCACGAAGTGACAGGATTTCCCAGGACGTCACCAGCGGCGGCAGACTGGCCAGTTTTTTCAGTGCGGCGTCCAATGCTTCCCTGTCAGGATAGTTTGCCTGCTGGAGTGCCGGAAAATTTTTCCAGGACTCCGGATTCCAGTCTTTCGGCACATTGACTTCACGCACCGGCGCGGCCGGATCTGATTTTGCTGTATTCTTCATTCGGGATTAAGCCTTCGTTTTCTGAGCGGCAATCAAGACGATGATGGTAACCACTGTGAACCCGGTATACCAGAGTAATGTCCAGGCCGGCATACTCAGGCCGAATAGCATCCAGTCTACTTCTGCGCATTCTCCCGAACCGTAAAAAACTTCCGACAGAACCTGGCCGAACGGCATGGTCTCCAGCATGTAATTCAGGCCCATGCCGCAGTCCGGCACCTGGTCCGGCGGCAGGTTCTGCAGCCAGACATGGCGCCCGGCGATACTCATGCCCGCGATCGAGCCCAGGGCCAGAAACAGGCCATAGACCCAGCGACCCGTGGTTCCAGGATTGTGCAGAGCGGCCAGGAGTGAAACCGCCCCGATCCACATGAAGGCAATTCGCTGGAAGACACACAATGGACAGGGCTCCAGGAACTCCACATGCTGCACGTAGAGGGCATACCCCACCATTGCGGCACAGGCGACGGCGACAAGAAAAAACCAGACTCTCGGTCGAAAAAACACGGCCACGAAATTGTCCTCAAAGTAATGCCGGGAAGTTCACCGGGCGGCGACTCAAAAACATAGACCCGGCTGATTGTGCCAGGTTCCTCTATAATTGAATTTCCACCCAATGA
>JAHEFT010000116.1 GCA_024640025.1 Chromatiales bacterium | reverse complement strand
GCACACTATGTGACCACCGACCTGGATGAAGGCCCGATCATCGAGCAGGACGTCGTGAGGGTAAACCACACGATGAAACCGAAAGAACTCGAGCGTTTGGGCCAGGACGTTGAGAGTATCGTGCTGAACCGCGCCGTTCGCTGGCACGCCGAGCACCGGGTTTTCGACAATGGCTCACGGACCGTGGTTCTGAATGATTAGCTGAGAGACGGAGTTGCATCGTGGCAACTGTTTACAAGAAACATGAAAACTGGTCCTCAAGGGCAACCTTCCTGTTGGCGGCCATCGGCGCTGCGGTTGGCCTTGGCAATATCTGGAAATTTCCCTACGTCACCGGGCAAAACGGCGGAGGCGCTTTCGTGCTGGTTTACCTGCTGGCGGTGCTCTTCGTCGCCCTGCCCATTCTGATCGCCGAAATCGCCCTTGGCCGGTGGGGCCATCAAAGCCCGCCAAACGCGATGATGAACGTTGCGAGAAGCCAGGGAAGGTCTGGAGCCTGGGCTTCTGTCGGTTGGTTTGGCATGCTGGCCGGCTACCTGATCGCAACCTATTACAGCGTCATCGCAGGCTGGTCGATGGCCTATATTTACAAGAATGGAAGCGGACACTTCACCGGCCAGACCGCCGCTGCAATCAGTTCGCAATTTGATACCCTGCTGGCCAGTCCGTCACAACTCATCCTGTGGCTCGGAATTTTCATGGCCATCTGTACGCTGATCCTTTTCCGCGGTTTGCAGAAAGGCATCGAACGCACGGTCAAAGTCCTGATGCCCGCCCTTTTTGCCCTGCTCCTGGCCATGGTGATCTACGGGGTTGTCGAAGGTGACATGATCAGTGCATTGCACTTCATGTTTGATTTCGACCTGGCCGCTATCGATGGAAAAGTCGTACTGGTAGCCGTGGGACAAGCATTTTTCTCGATCGGCGTTGCGATGGGGCTGATGATGGGCTACGGCGCCTACCTCCCCAGGGAGGTTTCGATTGGCAAGTCAGCGGTGATTATCGCCGGTATGGACACGCTGGTCGCGATCATTGCAGGGCTGGCCATTTTCCCGGTGGTCTTCGCCCAGGGGCTGGATCCGGCCGAGGGGCCCGGGCTGATCTTCATCAGCCTTCCAAATGCCTTTGGCAGTGTTAGCGGCGGCCTGGTGTTCGGAACCCTGTTTTTTATACTGCTGTTTTTTGCCGCACTTACCTCCGTCATTGCTGTCCTCGAGCCGTCGATCGCCTGGTGGGAGGAACGCTCCAAACTGAAACGCAGCAATGCCACGCTGCTTGTTTGCCTGTCCGTATTTCTACTGGCATTCGGCACCGTGTTCTCCTTCAACCTCTGGTCGGAATGGCGGCCGTTGGCGTCCATCGAACGTTACGCCAACTTCGGCTATTTCGAAATCCTGGACTACCTGACCGCGAACATCATGATTCCGTTTTGCGGACTCCTGCTCGCGGTATTCGTCGGATGGAGAATCAAACCTGCGGCGATCAGGAACGAACTGAAAATGCAGAACCACGCCCTGTTTCAGACGTGGCTCTGGCTGTTGCGCTGGGTCGCGCCTGTTTCAATAGCGCTGATCCTGCTTTCCGGACTCTGAAGCGAAGTTCTTAAAATGCTTCGACGGGCATCTCCATCATGCTCTCCGGGCCTGCCTTGACCGAAACCAGGCAAGCGCCGGCACGCGGAAGCCAGTGGTCGCAGTAAAACTTCGCGGTCACCAGCTTGGCTTCAAGGAAAGCCCTGTCACCGCCGCCAGCCGCCAGGATTTTGGCTGCCTTCAATGCTGATGCGCCCATGATCCAGCCGCCGCAGACATAGCCGAGCAGCATCAGGAAGTTGACTCCCGCAGCACCGGCAACATCTCGACTTTGACCTGCATTATCAAGTAACCACTGCCGGGCGTCGATTGCCTCGGCGACACCTTGATTAAGGGCAGTACCGATGGAGGAAAGGTCATCCATTGCACAAAGTTGCTCCGCCGTGTCCTGTATTTCCTTCAATAGGCCGGCCAATACTTCGCCGTCGTTGGCCAGGGTCTTGCGGCCCACCAGGTCGTTGGCCTGGATACCGGTGGTTCCTTCATAAATCGTGGTGATTCGCGCGTCACGGTAATACTGGGCGCTGCCTGTTTCTTCGACATAGCCCATACCGCCGTGAATCTGGATTCCCAGGGACGTGATCTCCTGGGACATTTCAGTCAGCCAGCCTTTCACAATTGGCGTCAGGAGTTCGACTCGCGCATGGTGGCTGGCTGCCTGTTCAGGATCTGTAGCCAGCCTGCTGCGATCGATCTCGGCGGCGGCCAGGTAGGCGAGGCCACGCATCGCTTCCGTGCCCGACTTCATCAACAGGAGCATGCGGCGCACATCGGGAAAATCGATGATGGGGTAGCGGCTGCCGTCGCTGCGGGTGCCCTGAAGGCGCTCCTTCGCCCAGGCCAGTGCCTGCTGGTATGAACGCGATGAAACGGATAGGCCCTGCAAGCCCACTGACTGCCGTGCGGCGTTCATCATCGTAAACATGGCCATCAGGCCCCGGTGCGGTGCTCCCACCAGGTAACCGACAGCGCCGCCCTTGTCGCCGAAAACCATCACACAGGTAGGACTGCCATGGATTCCGAGCTTGTGCTCGATCGAGGCGCAATTAACGTCATTGCGCTCTCCCGACTCACCGTTTTCATCGAGCAGGAACTTTGGTACCAGGAACAGCGAAATGCCCCGCACACCTGCGGGGGCGTCTGGCAGCCGGGCCAGCACCAGGTGGATGATGTTGTCCGTCATCTGGTGGTCACCCCAGGTGATGAAAATTTTCTGTCCGGTGACCAGGTAATGATCGCCCTCGGGCACTGCCTTTGTATTGATTGCCGCGAGGTCGGAACCGGCCTGCGGCTCCGTGAGGTTCATGGTTCCAGTCCACTCGCCGGATATCAATTTCGGCAGATACAGCGCCTTGAGATCGTCCGACGCGTGTTTTTCTATCGCGTCGATGGCGCCGTGGGTCAGCAGAGGACACAGGGAAAAAGCGAGGCAGGACGACTGCCAGACCTCCTCGGCCGCTGTCCCGATGATTTTCGGCATGCCCTGCCCGCCATATTCCTCGTCAAAAGGAAGCGCTGCCCAGCCATTTTCAATATATTGCCCATAAGCTTCAGCAAATCCGGGAGTTTCCCGCACACCGGTCTCGTCCAGCGTAGCGCCTTCCCGGTCGGCAATCGTATTAAGCGGCGCGATTGCTTCCGAACCAAGCCGGCCGGCTTCTTCAAGAATGGCCTCAGCCAGCTCGCAATTGACATCGGTCAATCCACCTTCTTCGCACATCCGGTCAAAATCCACCAGGTGTTTGAAGATGAAGGCCGCGTCCTTGGCGGGGTAGCTGTAGTCGCTCATGTTTTTACTCCAATTGTAGAATCAGCAGTCCAGAATAGATGTGATCTGCGGAAGCACAAAACAACCGCAGAAAAGCAAAATCCGGGTCCGGTTCGATTCTAAATTGGCAGCTGAGTCGTGTACTTGATCTCAGACAATACGATGTTGGAATGCACTTCCTGTATTTCGGCCAGGTGAGAAAGCTTTTCAAAGAAGAAACGCTCGTATTCTTCAATGTCCCGCGCCACGATACGCAGCAGGAAATCAAAGTTGCCGAGCACCAGGTGACATTCCTGAACTTCAGGGAACTGCCGCAGGGTTTCGGCGAATTCCGGCACCTGGCTGCGTCCATGCGCCGTCAGTTTGACCTGGGCAAAAACCAGCACGTCGAATCCCAGTTTCTTCCGGTCAAACTTCATCATCTGCCCCTGGATCAGGCCCTCATCTTTCAACCGCTGGATCCGGCGCCAGCACGGAGACTGGGACAGTCCGATTTTTTCACCCACGGCGGCCGCTGAAAGTTCGGCATTATCCTGTAAGGCCCGCATAATTTCTTTATCGATCCGATCAAAGTCTGCTTTCGACATGATTTATCCAATATAGAACTATTTTCTGCATTATATATTCTCGACCAACCGAACAGCCAATGATTTTTGCAATCCATTTTCCCGAATATTCAGCTATTCTGAGAGGATGACCAAGAACCCGAAATTACACATACCCCAACCCACCGCCCGCCCCGGCGATGCGCCGGATTTCAGTTACCTGAATTTGTCCCCGGCCGGCTCGGTCGATCGTCCATCCATCGATGCGAAGGCGGCGGATATCGAGTACCTGGCGCTCGAGCTGGTGCGGGTGCTGGATGACGACCACGTTGCCCAGGGCCCGTGGAACCCTCAGCTGGACACCGAGACCCTGATCGAAGCGCTGCGCCTGATGGTCCTGACGCGCACCTATGATGACCGCATGCAGCGCATGCAGCGCCAGGGAAAAATTACGTTCTACATGCAGGCCCTCGGAGAGGAAGCTGTTTCGATTGGCCAGGGGCTGGCATTCGAGGCCGGCGACATGTTGTTCCCCGCTTACCGGAACCAGGGTCTCTACATCATGCGCGATACTGGCCTGGTCAACATGATGTGCCAGTGCCTGTCGAACAGTCGCGATATGTGTAAAGGCCGGCAGATGCCCATTTTTTACCAGAACAAGAAAAACAATTTGTTCACGATTTCCGGCAACCTGGCCACGCAGTTCCCGCAAGCCGTGGGCTGGGCGATGGGCGCGTCCATTAAGGGCGAAGACCACATTGCCGCCTCATGGGTTGGCGATGGCAGTACGGCCGAGGCCGATTTTCATTACGCATTGACCTTCGCTGCTGTCTACAACGCACCCGTTGTTCTCAATGTCACGAACAACCAGTGGGCCATCTCGACATTCCAGGGAACCGCAGGCGGTGAGCGCCGGCCGTTCGCTGCCCGCGGCCTGGGCCTGGGTATCCCGGGCATACGCGTGGATGGAAACGACCTGCTCGCCGTTTACGCCGTCACCCGCTGGGCTGCCGACCGCGCCCGTAGCGGCGAAGGACCAACCCTGATCGAATTGGTTTCTTATCGCGGGGGGGCGCACTCCACCAGCGACGATCCCAGCCGTTACCGGCCAAAGGACGAGTGGAAGTTCTTTCCCCTGGGGGATCCGGTTGTGCGGCTGAAACAGCACCTGATCAAGGAAGGAAACTGGTCGGAAGAGCTGCACTCAGCAATGGAAGTCGAAATGAAGACCACCGTCATCGAGGCCTGGAAGGAGGCGATCTCTTACGGGACCATGACGGAACCTCCCTTCCTCGACGTTGAACTGATGTTTGAAGACGTCTTCGCTGAAATGCCGGAACACCTGAAAAAGCAACAGGAAAAACTCCTTAAAATGCGGGGGCTTACCTCGTGAGCCAGATGAGTATGATCCAGGCCATCCGCTCCGCCCATGACGTGATGCTGGAAAAAGATCCGAGTGTCATCGCCTTCGGACAGGACATCGGCTACTTCGGCGGCGTGTTCCGCTGCACGGAAGGCTTGCAGAAGAAGTACGGCGAACACCGGGTGATCGACGCTCCCATCGCGGAAGGCGGCATCGTCGCCACGGCGATCGGCCTGGGCATCAACGGCCTGAGGCCGGTAGTGGAAATCCAGTTTGCCGATTACATCTACCCGGGCTTTGACCAGATCGTCAGCGAACTCTCCCGCCTGCGCTACCGCAGTTCCGGCGAATTCTTTTCACCGGTGACCATCCGCACGCCCTGCGGCGGCGGCATCCGGGGCGGGCAAACACATTCACAAAGCCCGGAAGGCATTTTTACGCACCTGTCCGGTGTGAAGACCGTCATGGTGTCCAATCCCTACGATGCCAAGGGTTTGCTGATCAGCGCCATCGAGTCCGATGACCCGGTGATATTTTTCGAGCCCAAGCGAATTTACAACGGCCCCTTTAATGGCGACCCCGACGAGCCTCCGGTTTCCTGGGCCGCCCACCCGAAGGGCGAGGTCCCCGACGGCTACTACACCGTGCCCCTGGACAAGGCTGAAATCGTCGAAGAAGGCGAGGACCTGACCATCATCACTTATGGCACCATTGTGCACGTGGCCCAGGCCGCTGCAAAAAAAGCGGGCGTGAGCGCCGAGATCATCGACGTGCGGACCCTGATGCCTCTGGATGTAG
>JAHEFT010000047.1:18454-22361 GCA_024640025.1 Chromatiales bacterium | reverse complement strand
CGACCATCTAATGGCACTGTGTCCGTTTTGGCGCGATTGCTAGAGTAAAGCCTTCTTAGCGATTAAACTGCTGCTTCAATGGCTGACATCATCAAGGAAATCAAAGACCGGCGCATATTGCCCGCCCTGGGCGTGTATGTCGGCGGTTGCTGGGTGCTGATCGAGATACTCGATCGCCTGTCGGAGCGGTACATGCTGTCTCCGTATATCACCGATGCAGCCTTCTGGGGCCTGTATTCGCTGATCCCGGCGGCCATCCTGCTGGCCTGGACGCATGGCCGCCCAGGAAAAGACCGCGTCACGACGGCCGAAAAAGTGGGCGTGCCGATCAACATCATCGCCACCATCGGTCTGCTGGTGACCGTGTTCGGCGGCAAGGACCTGGGTGCAACCGCCAGCATGGTCTCCATTGCCAACGAGGAAGGTGTACAGGAAACCCATTTGATTCCCAGCGAGTCGTTCCGGCGGCGCATGGCGGTGTTTTTCTTTGAAAACGAATCGGGCGATCCGGAACTCGATTGGCTGCAGTACGGTATCACCGAATTGCTGGTGCAGGACCTGCAGCAGAACCCGTTCGTGCTGGCGACGTCGCCATGGGCCAATTTCGGGGACGGTTTTTACATGCGCATGAAGCAGGCGGGATTCAGTGACGGACTCGACGTCCCGCTGTCCCTGATGCGCGAGATTGCCGGCGATGCCAACCGGCAATATTTCGTGGAAGGCGCCATCGACAGGGTTACCGATGAATACGTGATCACTGTCCGCGCCTGGGAAACGCAGTCGCTTAAAAAAGTGGCCGATTTGACGGAATCCGGCTGGGACCTTTACGGCACGATCGATCAGCTCTCCATCGAGCTACGGGATGCCCTGGACGTACCGCGCGGCAGCGCCCGCATGGTGGAAGACCTGCCCCTGGCCGAAACGTACGGCGAATCCGCCGCGGCCCTTCAGGATTACATTTCCGGACTGAATGCGCGCCTGTTCGACAATGATCTCGATGCATCCAACACTTTCTTCGACGCGGCCGTCAAAGCCGATCCCGGGTTCGTTCTGGCCTGGTTTCTCAAGGCATTGAACCTGGTCGATAAAGGCGACCTGCCCGCTGCCCAGGAGGCCCTTAGCCAGGCACAGAAGCTGGACTACCGGCTGCCGGCCAGGGACCGGGCCTCGCTCAAGCAAATCCAATACCGATTGTCAGGCCAGCAGGAAAAACTTACCTCGTTCCTGCGTTTGCAGGTCCGGTTGCAGGATGACGCTTCATCACACAGCACGCTGGCCACTATGTTGATGTTGACCGGGGAGCTCGAGGAAGCCAAGCAGCAATTCCTGGCGGCGCTGGACAAAGACCCGCTCAACCTCGGGATTTACCTGCAGCTTTCCCTGTTGGAACGGGCCATGGGTGATATGGAGTCGGCTATCGGGTATGCCAGCAAATACCAGGAAGCGAAACCTGAAGACTTCGAAGCCCAACTGGTGCTGGGTGATCTGTTGCGTGACAGCGGTGACCTCGATGCCGCGGAGGAACATTACCTGCAGGCCTCACTGCTGGGAAACCAGTCCGTGCAACCCTTGCTGCGGCTGGTTGAAATCGCCTCGCGCAAGGGTGACGTAAACGAAGCCCGGGACCTGCTGGAGCAGGCGGAAATGGCGGCCCAATCTGCGGTACACAACGCGCAGGTGCTGGGTGCAGCTGTCGTCCTCGAATTCCGGTTGGGAAGGATACCTGCCGCGATAGAGCAGTTGTCCCTTGCTGAGGAATTCCTGGTGCAATTCCAACCGCCCTTTCAGGTCGCGCTGGCGATTTATCAGCCCATGGTCCGCGCTTACAACTCGCTGGGAGATACGGACAGCGCCCGGGATGTGCTCGAAATCGCACAGGGCATGGTGGCGCCTCCGCTGGACAAGTTTCTCGCATTCTCGGAAGCGGACATCCTGCTTCACCTGGAAGATTACGATGGGGCCGAGGCAGCGGTTCAGCGAGGGGTTGAAATTATTGAGCAGTTCAAGCTCGAGGACCTTAAATTTCTCAGCGATATGATGACTGGATTCATCAAGCGCAACAAAGGTGACTACCCGGGTTCGTCTGGCGCATTCAGGGCCACGCTGGAACGCATCAACCACTCGGTGCTCGGCGGCAGCGAGCTGTACCGGGAACTTCCCGCTTTGAACGCCGAGTTGGCGCATTCACTGATCCTCGCTGGTGATCTGGACCAGGCGGAGAAGGCGCTGGCCGAGGGGTTCAGGCTGGATCCTTCGCATCCCGCGTTATGGGTCAACAAGGCCCGCCTGCAATTCGCCTCCGGCCTGCCCCAGCTGGCGCAGGCTTCGGTCAATTACGCGCTGGCCATCTGGAAGGATGCGGATCCGGAATACCGGGAATTAATCCAGGCTCAAAGCCTGGAGCAGGATATCAGGCAGTCGTTGTCCGACTAGCAGTCTCCAAACCCGTTTATGGCGATGATCACAGCCAGGCTTGCCGCCCGACGCAACGCTACGCTGCGGCAGGCGGGTCTGGAGTGAGCATTTACCTCCTTCCTTGACTATACTTAAGAGAGGTAGACCCCAGCACTCCAATTGAAGAGAAACACGCCATGAAACTTCCCACGTATACGGGTATTAACCTCGCGGCGCTGCTCGCCCTCATGCTCACCCCGCTGGCCACCTTGGCCGCGAACCCGTCCGAAGGATGCGGCAGCGATGGTTGGAGCAGTGGCGCCTACACGATGGATTACAAAGGTGTCACGCGTACCTTCAGGGTCCATGTTCCCAAGGGATACAAAAAGAACATCCCGGCGCCGCTGGTGACGATTTACCACGGCTGGGGCGGAAATGAAAATGAATTCCTGGGTAATCGAAAAGTCAGGTCCGAAGCCGACAGGCGCGGCTATATACTGGTGGCGCCCAGGGGTTTGGGTTCGGGAGCGCCGGATCAGAGTTTCAATTCCTGGTCTTTCAGTGGTTCCACCTCCGGCATGGATGGCGATGGCGGCAAAATTTGCGACGACGCCGTCACGCCCGATTATTCCTATGCCTCATGCGAAAAAATCGCGAAGAATTCCTGTTCCTGGACCCAGTGCCAGCAAGATGACGTCGCGTTTGCGGTTGCATTGGTCAAGCAAATCGAAAAGAACCTGTGCGTGGACGAGGAAAGGGTTTTCGCCACCGGCGGTTCGAATGGCGGCATGTTTACCTGGGAACTCGGACAGAATCCGGCCAGTGCTCCATCCCTCAAAGCCATAGCACCGCTGATTGGACTGCCGCACAGAGGCTACCTGGATGCACAGGGCAAGGTTGATGACATGCCGGTGCTGGTCATCACCGGCACCAGGGACACCACGGTACCGCCGGGCGACTGGGATGACCCCGGCTATACCACCACCTCCAATGGCAATGACAGGTACTACTACACCGGGGCCACCGCCATTACCATGAGTTGGGCGGACGCACATAAATGTGAAATCGGTAAAGACGCAGTCCCGTTCAATGCGGGTGTCAAAAGGGTGGATTGCAGGACTTACTGCTCCGGTGACAGCGGCTGGCCGAGGGTTCTGGACTGCCGGGCTCGAATGGGCCACTCCTACAACCTGTCGTGGTCATGGCCGCTGATACTGAATTTTTTCGATCAGCACTCAAACTAGCGGGGCCGGCGCCCGGCGTAACACTGCGCCGTGGCGAGCAGGTGCTATTCTGGTTTTAAGGAGGGTTTCATCATGACTACCCGGCAAAAAGGCGCACGTTGGCTGTGGTTATCCCTTTTAGTAACGGGGCCGCTGGTTTTCGGTATGGCGATGGCCCAGGCCGGAGTCTGTACGGACCGGACCTGGAAGCCTGACGAGGTCTACCTGCGCGGTGAAGTAGTGGCCCATCAGTACCACGAGTGGAAGGCCAAGCGCGTCAGTGAAGGGGT
>JAHEFT010000047.1:10482-18354 GCA_024640025.1 Chromatiales bacterium | reverse complement strand
AGATTCCTTACGATGCCTCGGGTGCAAACCACGCCGCCAGGCTGACCATCGACCTGGCCGCCGGCGGGCGCTACCTGCAGGAACTCAATCGCTACGCCACCATCCATTGGCTGGATAACGACGACCCAGTCCTGGATTACGCCAACGCCATGGTGCACCGCTCCTCCGGCACGCCCGATAACTGGCAGGAACACATCGACGGCATGCCCACCTACAACCCGAAAATTCCGCCCAAGGCCCCCAATCGCTTCACCGGAGGACTCTACCTGAAGGGCAATATGGACAACTGCACGAATTTTTCTTCGTCGGAACAACAGCAACATGCCACCTATGTCCGGACGGTGGCGCCGAACGGGGCAGGCGAAACCAGTGGCATGCTTGGTTACATGTTCTGGGCAGCCGAGCGCCCCTCCGCACGCAAGAACTACAAGGCCACCGTCCCCCCGGATACCTGCAAGGACGGGATGGGTCTGGCCATGGATGAATTCGAAGTAGTCATTCCTATGGAGGCGCTTCGCCAGCAGTAAATTTCAACGATCGTCGTGTCCCGGTCCGGGGCCCAGCCGGTGAAAAGGGCCCGGTCCCTTTGTGCCTTCTTGGCAAAATTTCCAACAGTTTGCTATGCTTCAGATAACGCAGGGTTGCGCAAGATGCGCAGATTGGGCTCTGGTTCCGACAGAAGGATCTGTTGCGGGGGTGAAAGCCCCATAGGGGAAGGAGATATGATGAGTAAGGGTTTCCGTTCACCCGGGGCATGGCTTTCGGCCGTTGGTTTCGCCCTGTTTCTGTTATCCACGACTGCTTTTGCGGCCCCGCCGGGGTTAATGCTGTCCTATAAACTGACGCACGACATGCTGCGCACGCCGGACAATTTTTCGGTTTCGGTTTACGAAGACGGCGTAGCCCTGGTCCATTATCCGGAGTACATGGAAAAGGCCGGTGATTACAGCGTGGAACTGTCTGCTTCTGAAGTTCAGCAGTTGCGATTATTGCTGGAGCATCCGCTGGTGCAGGGTTTCAACCCGGGCCAGGCCAGGGCGCAAAAGAAGGACATCGACGCGCAATCGCAGGAGCTTTTTGCGATTTCCGACGACAGTTATTCCAATTTCGAAGTTCACACTCCCGGTGCCGCAAAGAGCATCCGGTGGGCCAACCTGTCCATCGATGCCGACCGCTACCCGGAGATCGGCGTGTTTCGAAAACTCGCCGAAATCGAAGCGGAATTGCTGAGCCTGGATCAACATCCCACCGCGAAAGCGGTGGTCGAGTGATCCGGCTGCGTCAGCCTCATAAACAGCATTTCAGGGGATAACAGTGAACAGACTCAATTTTGGAAACGGGGCCCATTTGTCCCGATCTGGCCGCGCAGGGCGGGTTGCCCTCGCGTTTGTTTTTTTGTCTTCAATGACGCTCAGCCCGGCGGTGTGGGCGGGAGCGTTTATTTTTGCGGGAGAGAGTAACGGCGTTGATCTCATTCTTCATCCCACGGGTTATACGGGTAATGGCGGTGTTCTGAACGTTGGGGTCTGTATTGATCCAACTTCTCAAAACGCCCAGGACCTGGTGATCCCAATCAAGAACAACATCAGCGTGTGGAACGAACTGCAACCGGTCGCCAACAACCTTCAACCGGGAGTCTCGGGTAAGCTTGATGCAGAATCCGTGCTGTTGCACGAGATGGGGCATTGTATCGGGTTGGCGCATGTGAACGCTGCCTCGGAGTCGGGGCTTGGCGAGAATGACTACACCAAGGCGACCAGGGGCGCCAACGGTGTGTGGGACGTGGCCCTTGGGCCTGACGGAAAGCCGGGTACCTGGGATGACATCCGTGGCGACGACGTCAACCTGCACTGGTTCAACCCGGCAAACGACCCGTTCCAGTTACCGATTCAAACGCCGGTCGATACCAGTCTGTACAAGCGAGACATCGCATTCCTGCCGCCGGGCGACAGTTTCGCCCAGAACGCCGGGCGGGACGTGGCGCCCACCATGGGCTACCCCACCTCTGAGGCAGTCATGCAGCAAGGCACCTACTCCAACGAGACGCAGCGCGACCTGGTCAGCGATGACGCCGCAACCATCATGCTGGCGGCCAGCGGAAAAGACGAGCAGGCTGGAACACCAGACGATTACCAAATCGTGTTGACTTACGAGGGTATCACCAGCGGCCCTGACTGCGACATCACCGTCATCATGGAAAACATGAGCGGCCTTGCTTATTGCGGTGTTAGCGGGGGCTCTTTCAGCAGCAACCATTGGCGAATCTCGAGTGCCTCCATTCACCTGGGAGCCGGCTACTCGTATGTTTTCAACACCGAACTGAGAAACAGCGGCGGCAACCAGCCGCCGGTGGCCGGCAATGATTCCGCGTCTGTGGCCGAGGACGGGTCGGTCGACATCAATATACTCGCCGACGACAGTGACCCCGATGGCGATGCGCTGGCAGTCACCGGCGTCAGCAATCCGCCCCACGGCAATGCCTCGATCAACGGGGATGATTCGATTCGCTACGTACCTGACGCCAACTACAATGGCGCCGACAATTTCAGCTACACACTGTCTGACGGCAACGGCGGCAGCGACACGGGAAATGTCAGCGTCACGGTGAATCCGGTCAACGATTTCCCGGTTGCCTTCGACGACAGTGGTATCACCACCGAGCAGAATACCCCGGTCGATATCGATGTGCTGCTGAATGATGACGACGTGGATAACGACACGTTAAGCGTGTCCGGGGTAAGCAACGGCAGTTTCGGCCTGGTGACCAACAACACGGTGGACGTGAGCTATGCGCCGAACGCGGGCTACACCGGCCCCGACAGCTTCAGCTACACCGTTTCCGACGGCAACGGCGGAACGGATACCGCGCTGGTGAACCTGAACGTTCTGGTGCCTGAGCCGATCGGTCCGGATTACGCCGTGGCTGATTTCAATACGGTACGGGGTACGATAAGCGGCAGCTATCTGGCCACCCAGGCGGCCGGCGGTTCGGTCCAGTCCAGCACCGAAACGCATTCCGGCGGCAAACCTTCAAACCGTTCCGACAGCCTGGAGCACATCTGGCAGTTCAACCTGACCGGCGGCAACCACATATTCAACGTTGACGCACAGGGGAACTTCCCCAACGACGACAGGGACACACAGTTCCGGTTCCAGTGGTCACCCAGCCCCAGCAGTGGCTGGCAAACCATGGTCACGATACCCGGCGGCTCCAATTCGTACGACATCGGCAGCGCCGTGAGCGGTACGATTTATGTCCGGGTTATCGACCTTGACAGTACTCAGGGCAACACGGTGTACAGCACGGTGAGCGTTGATCATATGTACTTCGATGGCGCGATGCCGCCAACCTCCGAGCCGGACCCAGCCAGCAGCCCCAGCCCGGGCAATGGCGTAACAAATGTTCCGGTCAATGCGACGCTAAGTTGGAGTGCCGGCGCTGGTGCGGGTACACACGACGTGTACTTCGGAACCAGCCAGGCGGGTATGGGGCGGGTCAGCAATGATCAGACCGGAACCAGTTATGACCCTGGCACATTGGCCATCGACACCACTTACTACTGGCGGGTCGATGAGCGAAACGTGGTCGGGACCACCACAGGAACCGTGTGGCAATTCACCACCACTGACGCCAGCGAACCCACCAAATTACTGGTCGACTCTATCGTGCTCGGAACTGCCAATGCTTCGAAAGGACAGAAGAACGGCCAGGCCGTCGTGACCGTGCTGGACAACTTTGGCAACGCGATCAGCGGCGCCATCGTAACGGGTATGTTCAGCGGCAGTTTTAACCAGACCGTTGCGGGTACTACCGGCGGTGGGGGTGCGGCCACTCTGACCACCAGCAATGACCCTCAGAAACGGGGCATTTCGTTTACCTTCTGCGTGGATTCGATAACCGGAGTCACGGGATTGACTTATACCCCGGTTTCACCCGATTGCCAGAGCTACTGAAGCAGGCCTCTTCCCCGCGCCCGGATTGGGCGCGGGTGGGAGTCACACCGCCTGCAGATACTGAACGCTGAACAGCCGTTGTGGATCCGTCCAGACCTGCTGCACCTTGAATCCTGCGCTTGCGCTCATTTCGGCGAATGGTTCGAGTTCGTACTTATGTGAGTACTCGGTCAGGATTCGATCGCCTTCGGAGAAGGCAAAGCTTGTTCCGTCAATGTTCACACTCTGCACACTCTGGCTGACCAGGTACATTTCAATGCGTCTTTCATCTTCGTTATATTCAGCGCAATGGCGGAAGGCATCGATTTTAAAATCGGCGCCCAGTTCTTTGTTGATGCGTCGCAGAAGGTTGAGATTGAAAGCGGCGGTTACCCCCTGGCTGTCGTTATAGGCGGCCTCCAGTATCGCTTTATCCTTGACAAGGTCAGCGCCAATCAGCAGGCTCCCCTTGTCCCCGGCCACCTGCCGCATCACTTTCAGCAGGCCAAGCGCTGCTCCCGGGGCAAAGTTTCCAATCGTGGAGCCGGGAAAAAACACCAGGTTGCGCGTGGCGCGCGGTATCGACGGCAGCTCAAACGGCTGGGTGAAGTCGGCGCAAACGGCAATGACATCGAGTTCCGGGTGTTGCGCGGCCAGGCGGTCCGCCGAGGCCAGCAAATGATTGCGGGAAATCTCGACCGTCACCGAGGCAACGGGGCTTTCCAGGTGCTGCAATAGACGCCTGATTTTTTCGCCGGTCCCGCTGCCAAATTCAATCACGGCTGCGTGCGGGCCAATCCATTCTGCCATTTCAGGCAAGTGCGCCTGCATGATGCCGGTCTCGGTGCGCGTCAGGTAGTATTCAGGCAGGCGGGTGATGTCCTCGAACAGGCGGGAACCGCGTTCATCGTAAAAATACTTGGGTGACAGCTGTTTCTGCGGCCTGGACAGGCCTTCCAGAACGTCAGCGCGCATATCCGCCCGCGGCGGATGCAGGTCAATCAGCCGCGGTTCGCTTTGCGACTTGCCAGGCGGACCCACGACTAAACGTCCCTGGCCAGCCTTAGACCGCTGAATTGCCAACGGGCATCCGGGTAAAAGAAATTGCGATAACTGGCGCGGATGTGCTCCGCCGGCGTTACACAGGAACCTCCCCTCAACACCAATTGGCCGCACATGAACTTGCCGTTGTACTCGCCGAGCGAGCCGGCCAGGGGCTTGAAACCCGGGTAGGCGCTGTAGGCGGATTGGGTCCATTCCCACGTGTCGCCGAAGAGTTGTGATGTGCGGCCATCCGCGCTGGCGCTGCCCGGGTGAAATTGCTGGCTATCCAGCAGGTTGCCGGCGACTGCCGGCAGCGCGGCGGCAGCCTGTTCCCATTCGGCCTCGGTGGGCAGCCGTGCGCCGGCCCAGCGCGCATAAGCGTCCGCTTCGAAGTAACTCACGTGGCAGACGGGCCGGTCAGGATCCAGTTTGATTTCCCCGAGCAGGGAAAATTCACTTTCCAGCTCCTGCGACCAGTAAATGGGGCGTTCCCATTGCTGCTCCTGGATCGTGGCCCAACCGGCCGAGAGCCACAGTTCGGGCCGCCGATAGCCATTGTCCTCGATGAACGCCCGGTATTCGGCGTTGGTGACCTGGCGTGATGCGAGCCTGAACGGGCCAAGCAGTGCCCGGTGGCGCGGTGTTTCGTTGTCGAAACAGAAACCCTGGCCGGTTGAGCCGATTTCCACGATTCCTCCGTCAAACTCATCGAATGAGATGGCTGACGGCGTACTTCCAGGAAGTTCGATGTCATCCCGGTAGGACGGTTTCAAGGGATTGAGTGAGAAGGCATGCTTGATGTCGGTCAGTAGCAGTTCCTGGTGTTGCTGTTCGTGGTTCAGCCCCAGTGTCAGCAGAAATTCGAATTCGGTATCGCCTCTATGCTTTTCGATTATCTTTGTTACCTGCTGATCGACGTGGTGACGGTACTCGACGATCTCCGCCACGGTCGGCCGCGAGAGCAGGCCGCGCTGCGGCCGCTTGTACATGTCGCCGACCGAGTAGTAGTAGGAGTTAAAGAGGTAATCCCAGCCTTCGCGGAACGGTTGAAAACCCTGTGCCCCTGACAGCAGAAAGTGTTCGAAAAACCAGGTAGTGTGCGCCAGGTGCCAGCGCGCCGGGCTGGCATCGGGCATGCTTTGGATCACCATGTCTTCCGGGGTCAGGGGCGCCACCAGGTCCAGGCTGGTTTGACGGATATCCAGGTAACGTTGTAGCAAGGTTTTCGTTGTGTTGCCTTCTAAAAATGGCTTATTTGTGGAAATCAAGTGGTATCGAGGCTGTCGAAAAACCTTGCCGCCCGGGCGGCCGGGCGGGCCATCAGGTTGCGCAAATAGCTTTCGAGCCCGCCCTCGAAGGGCAAAAGCCCCGCCTGGACACCGATTCTCAGCACGTAGGCGGCAAAAATATCGGCCAATGAGAAATCATCGCAGATATAACCTTGTGCCGGCATGCTATGGGCAAACACGGCCAGGCGTTTGCCGAGCGGCACGGCCCACAGCTCGGCCCAGGCCGGATCAATGAAGCCGGCCTTTGAAAGATAGTATTGAACAACCGGCGCTTCCAGCGTGGTGTTTGAGAGACTGACCGACTGCCAGAAAAGATCCCGGGTTTCACGATCTGCGGGAACCAGCCCGGCTTCCGGGTGCCGCTCCGCGAGCACCTGGCAGATCGCTGCGGATTCGAGCAGGATATGGCCATCCAATTCGACAGTGGGGATCTGTTCATAAGGATTCATTTGCCGGTAGGGTTCGCTCGTCTGTTCACCCAGCTTGAGGCGGACTTCTTCGATTTCATAGCCCAACTCGTTTGCCGTCCAGCGCACCTTGCCGCCGCGGTCCACATCCGCAAAAGACCAGATCTTGATGTGCCTGCTCATGGATTAAACACCTGTAATTTCACTCTTCACACTCGGTTCCTCGAGTGATCTCAAAACACACCGTAACTGGGTTTTGGCGGCCATGGCAAGGCTTTCTGGCGTGTCACAGCTTTCCCGTCATTGGCGGGAGAGATCCTCGAACCACTCACGCAACATTTCGTTAACGATTCCTGCATGGGTTTCCATCAGCCAATGCCCCGCCCCCTCGACGCCCATCGAGCCGCCGCCGCTATCCGCGACGATCTGCAGCCACCTTGGCGAATGAAACATGACCGGCTTGCGTTCTCCGAACAGGAACAGCACCGGGCAGCGGGGCCGGTAGCGGCCAAGCAGGCTGCCGCGTTTCCAGGGCAGCAGCATGCCCCGCCAGAAATAGAAATACGGGTAGCCGTAACGTGAACGGATCAGCGCCTGCTGGCGAGCAGGCACACGCAGCACCTTGCCGACGCCCTTTGCAACCAGGGCGCCCAGCAAAGGGATCAGTCCCCCGATGATCCATCCTGCAACCAGCGACCACTGGTAGCCGATGATCATCAGCGACTCTTTGATGCCCGACGGCTTAAAGTGGCCCCCGATGTCCAGCGCGGCCATTTTTGTGAACAGCTCCGGGTGTGCTTTCTCCAGCATGTAACCGATGTAGGCGCCCCAGTCATGCGTGACCAGGCCGACTTTACCCCCGGGCTGTGCCTGCCGGATGGTGGCGGCCAGTTGGCCCACCAGTTCCGGAAAATCGAAGCCGCCTGCCTTTACGGGTTCGTTCCCGAAGTTTGGCAAGGTTATTAGCACACAGCGGAAATCCTCACCCAGCCCCTCGACCTGCCTGCGCCACAAACCGGCATTGTCCGGCCAGCCATGGATGAATACCAGGGTCGGGCCATCAGGGTTGCCCTCGATGGTGTATTCACAGACGTTGATCATACGGTTCGATGGAGTTGATTCCATTTCTGTGCTTCCCGGCCATGAATCGGCTTTATCATGCCCAGTATATGAGCAATGTAAGTTATCGAATAAAAAAA
>JAHEFT010000047.1:0-10382 GCA_024640025.1 Chromatiales bacterium | reverse complement strand
AATGAGTGAAATTGACAGATCGCAGTAAACGGCATAGGCTTTGGCATATGCCAACTGAAAGACATGTGCGCCTGTTCCGCAACGGCCGCAACCAGGCCCTGCGGATTCCCAGGGAGTGGGAGTTCGAAGGGGAGGAAGCCATAATCCGCAGAGATGGTGACCGCCTGATAGTGGAACCGGTTCGGAAAGAGGGTTTGCTCGCTGTGTTGGGCGGGCTGCAGCCTCTTGATGAGACCTTCCCCGATATTGACGGGTCGCTTCCTCCGCTGGACGACATAGCGCTTTAACCGTGAAAGCACGATTTCTGCTGGACACGAATATTCTTTCCGACCTGGTGCGGCATCCGCAGGGCAAGATAGCTCAGCGGATAGCGCAAGAGGGCGAGAAGAGCATCTGCACCAGTATCATCGTGTCATCGGAACTGCGCTTCGGCGCACAGAAAAGCGGCTCCAGACGATTGGCTGATCAGCTCGAGATCATTCTTTCGGCAATCGACACGCTTCCTCTCGAAGTGCCGGCTGATCGCCAATATGCCAGGCTCCGTCGGTACCTCGAAAAGCGCGGTACCCCCATTGGACCGAATGACATGTTAATCGCAGCACATGCCCTGGCCCTGGACTGCACGGTGATCACCGCCAATGACCGCGAGTTTTCGCGGGTGCCTGGTTTGAAAGTGGAAAACTGGCTGTAATGTTGACAAAAGCTGGAAGCTGCTGCCCCTGCTGCGGTGAGACTGCGTCCCTGCTGGTCGAACACCTGGATGAGAACCAGCAACATACAGAGGATTGCCAGGTGTTCTGCGCCACAAAACCGGCATTGTCCGGCCAGCCATGGATGAAGACCAGGGTTGGGCTATCGCAGCGGACACAATTTCGGGAAGCCTCGCCGTCCAACGCGACCATCGGGCGGCTTGATCACTGATCTGTTGAATTCACCCCTTTTGAATGACCTACTGACCGGCCAGGCTGAGAATGTCTACCGTGGGATCGATTTGTGTTTTCACCTCGTGCACAAAGGCCGGTGGCCCGTATCCGGTTCGTTTGACGCTCCCGAATGTGTCGTTTACTTTCATATGGGAATAGAACAGCAGCGGAGTGGCGTTTTCCCGTGCGTAATTCATCAGCCATTCCAGCGTTTCCGCTGGGATTTCTTCCCCGGTTGGGAAGGCCGTGATAACTTTCCAGTTTTTCCAAGGACGGTCGAATACCACGATTGCTCCACAACGGTCGGGACGCATTTTGTCAGGCAAGGAACTCTCTTCCTTCTTCCATCCGCAATTGAAACTGATACAGGGGTCAACAGGGCGATTTTCATAGATGGCGCATCCGCTGGTTGTGCAGTGTGCGCATGGCTTCCCCGGCTTCAAGTCGAGCGCTTCAGACGTTAGCCAGCCCTCGCAGCAGACAGTGCACGGACCACATTGCCTGCCGCTAGTTACCATTCGATCTGCCCAATCGGTATATCATCGAAGTTTCTTCAGTTGAGTTACAGGTTGAAAATATTGTATTCCTTATGGGGAAGCATATCATCGGCGAAGGCTTTGAACTGTGGCAAAAATTATGAATGCGGCCACCACGATTTTCGCACTGGCTGCCGGCCTGGTGAATACTCAGGATATCCAGTGACTGCTTCTACTCCCGCATTATGACAACCGGCTGGATCTCCACTTTTGGCGCCCGGGTTGCCGACCGCCTGGACGAAGTGCGTATTCGCCTCGCGCGCCCCAACGCACTGATATCGCTCTCTTTGCTCGGCTTATTGACCGGCGTGCTGGCCGCCGGGGTCATCGTGTTGTTCCGCCTGGCGGCCGAAGGCGTGCCGGGCTTGATACTGCCCGGTCATTCCGCCGAGAACTTCGAAGCCCTGGGCGTCGAGGTCCGTTTCGTGTTGCCGGTGGTTGCAGCGCTGTTGCTGGCGGCGATGTTCCGCTGGTTGTCCCGCGGTATCCACGTGCTGGGCGTGGCCCATGTGCTGGAACGCATGGACCGTCACCAGGGCCGGATTTCATCCCGGGCCTTTTCCCTGCAGTTTTTCGGTGCAGTGCTGGCGATTGTCGGCGGACATTCGGTGGGGCGCGAAGGCCCGCATGTCTTCCTCGGCGCCGCCGCGGGCAGCCTGCTGGCCAAGCGGTTGATGTTGCCCAACAACGTGGTCCGCACGCTGGTGGGCTGTGGCACTGCGGCTGGCATCGCCGCATCCTTCAATACGCCGCTGGCCGGAGTCATCTTTGCGCTCGAAGTCGTCATGATGGAATACAGTGTCAGCAGTTTCATCCCGGTGATCCTGTCCGCCGTCAGCGCGACGGCCGTGGCGAATGCGGTTTTCGGCAACCATCCGGCATTCAACCTGCCCAGCGTGCACATTGGTTCCTTGTGGGACCTGGTGCCGGTCGTTGCGCTTGGCGTCGTGGCCGGAGCGGTTTCCGCTGCCTTCATCCAGTCGGTTCAAACGGTCGCTGCGCGCAGCGCCAGGATAGCGATCGAATGGCGCTTGCTGGCGGCTGGGCTGTTGATGGGTGTAGTCGGCATTTTTTTGCCGGAGGTCATGGGAATTGGTTATGACTCCGTTGATACGGCCTTGCACGGCGGTTTCACGTTGTCGTTGCTGGTCCTGTTGCTGGTGGGCAAGGTGCTGGCGACCTCGGCCTGTATTGGGCTCGGGGTGCCCGGCGGCAGCATCGGTCCGGCTATTTTTATCGGCGCGATGCTGGGTGCCCTATTTGCCGGCCTGGCGGAATTTCTGCCGCTGACGCCGGTTAACCAGGTCGGGCTGTTCGCCCTGCTCGGGATGGGAGCAATGATGTCCGGAACACTGCAGGCGCCGCTGGCCGCACTGGTCGCCATGCTGGAGCTGACTGACAACCCGGAGATTATCCTCCCCGGCATGCTGGTGGTGGTCATTTCCGGTTTGACCTCCAGCGAGGTTTTCGGCAAGGAATCCATGTTTGTCACGATGCTTCGTTCGAGCGGTTTGCGGGTTGGCAATGATCCTCTGTCGCAGGCCTTGCGCAGCATTGGCGTGGCCAGCGTGATGGACCGGCGGCTGGTCCAGGTTGGCCGCAAAACGCCGCGCGCCCGTGCCATGGAACTGCTGCAAAGCGGGCCCAAGTACCTGTTGATCGGCGCCGAAGGTGAAACCCAGGTGCTGATGCCCTCGGCCTACCTGGCGAGTTTCCTGACAGCGGAAGAATCCGCTGACAATAAAGAATCCATCGACCTGATGTCCTTCCCGGCGCAGCGCTGGAATGTCGCTGCAATTGGCTTGCAGGCCAACTTGCAGGAGGCTTCGGAATTACTTGCCAGGCACGCGATCGAAGCACTGGTGGTGAAAAGGCACACCGCCGCCGGCATACAGCGGGTGTACGGGGTTCTGACGCCGGAGATGGTTGAAAGTGCGTACCGGCGGTAGGCGCTGCAGCGGCGTCGGGTTGTGCCTCCGGAAGGTCAGGCTGGTATGATAATTGCCGCTCTCATTCAATCAGCGCGCTAATATGGCACAGTCCCGCATCACCCGGTTCTACAAGGAATTAAAACGCCGCAAGGTCATCCGGGTGGCCGTCGTTTACACGGTAGTTTCCTGGGTGATCATTGAAATTTCCTCGGTCGTGTTTCCCGGACTGCTATTGCCTGACTGGAGCGGGCGCCTGGTGATAGCCCTGGCGATCATCGGTTTCCCCATCGCGCTGGTACTGGCCTGGGCGGTTGAGTTGACGCCGGATGGCGCCAGGCTGGACACCTCTGGCAGGAAGAAGAAGTCCGGCAAACCGGCTATTGCAGGACCTGTCGAGAAAAAGGAAACTTTCAGTTCCATCGCGGTACTGCCCTTTCTCAATCTGAGCAATGACCCGGACAACGAGTATTTCAGTGACGGCATGTCAGAGGAGTTGCTGTCTTTATTGTGCAAATTACCGCAGCTAACGGTCGCATCAAGGACGTCTTCCTTTTCGTTCAAGGGCAAAAACGTCGACATGGGCAAGGTGGCGAAACAGCTGGGCGTCGATGTGATCCTGGAAGGCAGCGTCCGCCGGTCAGGCGATCGTGTCAGGATAACCGCCCAGTTGATCGACGCCGGTTCCGACCGCCACCTGTGGTCTGAAAACTACGATCGTGAATTGAAAGACGTGTTTGCGGTGCAGGATGAAATTGCAAGAAACATCGTCAAGGCGCTGGAGTTGAGCCTGAGTCCGGCGCAACAGCGATCGATTGAACAAAAGGCCTCCACCAGGGATATGAACGCCTATGACTTTTATCTCCGCGGCCGCTATTTTGTCGAGCGCGGTGATATCGATTCGGGACAGAGCATGTTCGAAAAAGCGATTGAGCTGGATCAGGACTATGCACTGGCCTGGGCAGGCGCCGCAGACTGCCACTCCTGGCGTTTCATGTGGTATGCGACGGCGTCGAAAGACAGTCTGGCAAAAGCCGACGAGTACAGCCTGAAGGCATTGCAGCTCGAGCCGGATTCAGCCCAGGCACATGTTTCCCGCGGCCATGCGCTTAGCATGAATGGAAAGCACGATGAAGCTGAAGCTCAATTCAAATCAGCCATGGCACTCGATCCACAGCTTTACGAGGCCTACTATTATTCCGGCCGGTCTTATTTTGCCCAGGGAAAGTTTCGCAAGGCTGTCGACGCATTTCGGCAGGCCTCTGCCATCCGCCCGGATGACGTGACCTCAGCCACTCTCACCAGCACTTCACTTCGCTCCCTGGGTGCTAAAGAAGAATACGAGGAGGCCTGCCGTCACAGTATAAAGGTGGCCGAACGGTACCTGGTGTTGAATCCCGACGATGCCCTGGCCACTTCCCGTGCGGCCAATGACCTGATTGCGATCGGGGAGACTGAAAAAGGCCTGGCCTATGCAGATCGCGCCTACGCAATTGGTCCGAACATCTGCAGGTATAACGTGGCCTGTGCGTACGTCCTGGCCGGGGAAAGCGATCGCGCTCTGGACCTGTTGGAAGAGCATGCCAGGATTGGCGCGGTATACAGCGACTGGATAGCACAGGACAGTGATTGGAATGAGGTTCGTGATCATCCGCGGTTCAAGGCCATTCTCGAGATCGCCCGCACCGAAAAAAAATAGCCTGGCGGTTAATGGCCCTCGAACACAGGGAATGTCATTCTGAAAGTTGTTCCCTTCGGGACTTCAGATTCAACAACGATGGAACCATCCATTTCCCGGACAATCTTGCGCACCAGGTCCAGCCCCATGCCGCTGCCTTTCCCAACGGGCTTGGTGGTGTAAGCGCGTGAAAATACGCGGTCAATGTGGGCAGGATCAATGCCGCAACCGGTATCGGCGACTTCGATCACGACGTGACCGTTCTCTTCCCGGGTTTCAACCGTGATGATTTTTTCGTTACTGGATTCCATCGCGTCCTTAGCATTTGAAAACAGGTTCATCAGGACCTGCTGCAGCGTGCCGATATTGCCGAGAATCATCGGCGAGCCGTCCGCCAGGTTGTTCTGCAGTTCAATATTTTCCTGTTTATAAAGGAAGGACACCAGGTTAAGCGTACCCTTGATCGCGGAATACAGGTCGATCGGCGTGGGTTGGGCTTCTTCAATCCGGGCAAAGGTCTTGATGCCCGAAACCAGCTTCACGATGGACTGGCTTGCCGTGTTCAGCTTGTCGGAAATCTCTTCGAGATCTTCCTTCGAAACCGCATCGCCTTGCAGAGAATCTTTCAACACGTCCAGGTAACCGGTGATCACGAACAGCGGGTTGTTGATTTCGTGCGCGATGCCGGCCGTGAGCAGGCCAATCGAGGCCATCTTGTCACTCAGCAGCAAGCGGTTGTGGCTGTCTTCCAGTTCATCGAACTGGTGCTTGAGCTTCAGAAACTGCCCCACCACCACGTCGTTGTGCCTCCGCAACCGGGCGTCATAGGTGAGCAGGAGGTTATGCATCACGGTGGGGGACTTTTCGAAAAACTGGTCGAAAACTTCGGCGGAGATCTCAAACAGCACAGAGGGAACCAGGGTCGTGACCGTCGCGTTTCTCACGCTGTGCGTGATCAGTGACATTTCTCCGAAATAATCCCCGGACTCCAGGTGGGCGAAAGTGACCTCTTTTTTGGAAATACTGACTGCGCCGGAGTGAATGAAGTACATGGATTCCGAGGGCGTATCTTCCACGCAAACGACCTGGTTCCTATCAAACTCAAGGATGACTGCATTTTGGCCGATGCGGCCCAGTTCTTCCCCGGACAGATTATCGAACAGGTTGAACAACCTGAGCATCGAGTAATCCTCGAGATACTTCCTGTCCGGATCATTTTTGTCCTTACCGGCCATGGTCCATCCTTGTTAACCAGCGGAACCCGATGACATTTTCCGTGAAGTCATTGAGCCCGCCTATTGTAAGATACGTTTCCCTGTTACTGCCAAAAAGTATTCATTTTCTTCTTATTCCAGGGATTATTTGGGGGCTTGTCGGGTGACGACGTATTTATCCCTTTGACCGACTAACCGGGCCCCAGCGCCCTGAGCATTTCCGCCGCCGATTGTCCTACTTCGGTGTCAGCGCCCAGCTCCACGGCGGTCGTCAATGCTGATTTTGCCTGCATGTTGTTGCCCAGCTGACTGTTGACGAACCCCAGCGTCAGCCAGATCCGCTGGTAATCCGGGCCGACTTTAATGCCTTCGTTCAGCACGCCCAACGCTTCCTCCGAGTGGCCCAGGTAATGCATTGTGATTCCCAGGTTGTTGTAGGTATCCACGTTACCCGGGTCCGCCATCAGCAACTGGTGGTACAGATCCGCTGCCCGGTCGAACTGCTGGTTGACGAACGCCTCATCGGCCTGGTCGGACAGCACAGACGGGTCCGTGGTGTTCGCCGGCCCTGGAAAGGAGGTGATCAATTGCTCCAATTCACCTCCTTCTTTGCTTCCTGCCCACTCCGTCGCAGCTGAGGTCTGTGCGGCCGGGACCGCACTGACAGTGGCCGTATCCTGAATATAGTATTGGCGTGTCATGGCAAACACCGCCAGTCCGAAGGCGACCTGGAAAACCACCATGAAAATCCAGAACCGGGGGTTACTAAACATCTGAATGACCTTGTTTCAGTTGAATTATTGCGACAGTTTACCGCTTTTGTGCTTTTCCGGAGCCGGAATCTTGTTATCGTGCACGTCCGCACCTATGGTGATGATATGACCCGCCCCTTGCCATTTGATAACAGTTACCTGCAGCTTCCCGAGCGCTTTTATACACGGCTGAAGCCCACGCCGGTTTCCCGTCCCGGACCCATCCGTGTCAACCGGGCGCTGGCGGAGCAACTCGGTATCGATGCTGATTGGCTGGCGTCGGGCGAAGGCACCCAGGTACTGGCTGGAAATCGCATCCCCGAAGGCGCTGAGCCCATCGCTACGGTCTACGGCGGGCACCAGTTCGGCGGCTGGTCTCCGCAACTGGGAGATGGCCGGGCGATATTGCTGGGGGAAGTGATCGGCCGCGATGGCGGGCGTTACGACATCCAGCTCAAGGGTTCCGGCCCAACCCCGTATTCCCGCGGCGGGGACGGGCGCGCTCCGCTCGGGCCGGTGTTGCGTGAATACATCGTCAGCGAAGCCATGGCAGCGCTTGGCGTTCCAACCACCCGCTCGCTGGCCGCTGTGACAACCGGGGACCCGGTATACCGCGAGGTGACTGAACCCGGCGCCGTGCTCACGCGGGTTGCCAAAAGCCACATCCGGATCGGTACCTTCCAGTATTTCTTCGCGCGGCAGGACATCGAGGCGCTACGCCTGTTGGTGGACCATGTGATCGAACGCCATTACCCGGCAGCGGCCGGCGCGGACAACCCGGCCATTGCGCTGCTCGAGGCGGTCATCGCCGGTCAGGCCAGCCTGCTGGCCCAGTGGCAGTTACTCGGGTTCATCCATGGCGTAATGAACACCGACAACATGCTGCTGTCCGGGGAAACCATCGACTACGGCCCCTGTGCCTTCATGGATACCTACGATCCTGCAACGGTGTTCAGCTCCATCGACCGCCAGGGGCGCTATGCGTATGGCAACCAGCCGGGCATAGCACACTGGAACCTGTCACGCCTGGCCCAGGCGCTGATGCCCGTGATACATGCCGACGAAGATCAGGCGCTGAGACTGGCGCAGGATTCGCTCGATGCTTATCCGGATTTATTTCACACAGCCTACCGGCACGGAATGGCAAGCAAGTTGGGACTGTCCGGCGCCGCGACGGGTGATGAAAGCCTGGCTATCGACTTGCTGGGATTGATGGCGCAGGAGCAATCCGATTTCACCCTCGCGTTCCGACGGCTGGCGGATTTGGCGCATCCGGCCAGCGGACACGGTGTTGGAAACCTGTTCGAATTTTCTGTGGCCTTTGAGTCCTGGCTGGTGCGCTGGCGGCAGCGCATCGAGGAAGACTTGCAGTCTGCCGATGACCGCCAGGCTTCCATGTACCGGGCCAACCCGGTTTTCATTCCGCGCAACCACCTGGTGGCGGCAGCCATCGATGCGGCTGTCAATGAAGCTGATTTTGCGCCGTTCAACCGGCTGGTTGACCTGCTCGAACAGCCGCCCGATTTCGAGTCCGGTCTGGAGGCTTATGCCAGGCCGCCCCGGCCGGAAGAAGTCGTCAGCAAAACGTTTTGCGGAACCTGAACCTATGGAAAGTTATCTCATATCCATCGCCGGCAATATCGCCGCTGGAAAATCTACCCTGACCAAGGCTCTTGAAAAGAGATCAGGCGGGAAAATCGTGTCCTTCCTTGAGCGGGTGGACTACGTCAAGAAGAATGGTTACCTGCAAAAGTACTACGAGGCCGTCAGCGCCTACGACCGTCTGAAGGGCAAAAAACTCACCGGCAAGGACCGCAGGGGATTCCTCGAGGTGAAGGAGGCGGCCGAGTACTGGGGCTACAAGATCCAGGAAACCTACTTCCTGTCACGCTTGCTGGACCTTGGCGTATTGAGCGAACTGCTGCGGGAAGGCCAATCGGTGGCCCAGGACCGGAGCATCTATGAAGACCAGATTTTTACCAAGAACTCCAACAACTACGAGTACATCACCGACGAGGATTACCGGAAGTACCTGGACCTGTTCGAACTGGTGATGAAAAACAAACCGACGCCTGACCTGATCATCTACCTGGAAAGCGATATCGGTGCATTGAAGGAACGGATCGTCGGGCGCAGCCGGGGTGAGGAGGTTGAATTGGCGAGTCCTGAGAATACCTATCTTTCCAATCTGAACGACCTGTACCGTCCCTGGATCATGAAATGCGGCTTCCCCTACCTGGTGATCGATACCGAGTCCGTGGACTTCAGGACAAAGAAAGGACTGGAGCAGGTGGTCGAGGGCATCATCGATAAGGTGCCGGGAACCAGCGGGCTGTTTGAATAGGCGCGTCTTGCGCATTCGATTTACTGTACCCGGCCGGCGGGTGACCTATACTCCGGTATCCCACTGACCTGGAAGATACGATATGCCTGATCCGAAACCGGCCGGTCACGCGGCCGACGAAGGCCTCGTCCGTGCGATTGGAACCGGGGCTCTCAGCGCCAACATCGTGAACATGGTGGTGGGCGCCGGCATATTCGTATTGCCGGGCATCATTGCAGCCATGCTGGGTCCTGCCGCAATCTTCGCTTACCTGGCCTGTTCGGTGATCGTTGCGCTGGTTTTCCTGTGTTTCGCCGAAGTCGGCAGCCGGGTCACCTGTAGCGGCGGCGCCTATGCCTATATCCAGGAAGCGTTTGGTCCCCTGGCCGGGTTCACTGCCTCGATTCTCTTCTTTTTCGGCTGGGGTGGGCTTGGCAATGCCGCCGTCGCTGTAGCCTTGACCGATGCGCTCTCAACGGTTGTCCCGTTGCTGGACGAGCGGATGCCGCGAGCGGCGTTCATCGTGGTCCTGTTCACATTCCTGGCCCTGGTCAATCTTTTCAGCGTCAAGTCGGGCATGAAGCTCTACCTTTTCAATACGGCCGCAAAGCTGGTTCCCCTGCTGTTGCTGGTTGCTGCAGGGCTTTTCTTTATCGAGTTCGATAAGCTGGTGATTATCCAATGGCCGTTGCTGGAGGATTTTGGCGCCGCCGTGCTGCTGCTATTTTTCGCATTCGCCGGAGCGGAAACTGCGCTTTCGCCGAGTGGCGAGATCAAGAACCCATCGAAGACGATTCCGCGCAGCCTGCTGGTTGGAATCAGCGGTGTTCTGCTTCTCTATATTTTACTGCAAACGGTATCACAGGGAGTGCTGGGCGCCGCGTTGGAGGAGAGCACCGAGGCGCCATTGACCGCGACAGCGATCGTGGTGTTTGGACAATGGGGCGGAGCCCTGCTGTTGTTCGGGCTGACGATCTCGATATTTGGCTCGCTCAGTGGTGATTTGCTGACTACTCCGCGGGTGGTTT
>JAHEFT010000115.1 GCA_024640025.1 Chromatiales bacterium | reverse complement strand
GTCGGGAAGCTGGAACTGGGCGGCTGATCCCGGCCTTTACGGGTTAGTTCAAACAGGGCTCAAGGCTTGACGATAACGTAGCCTTGTCCCACGCGTTCCACGAGATGTGCGACGCCCGTTTGGGCAGGAATGGTCAACGCATTCAGTTGCGGCCTCTTTCCCGTTGTGCGTTCGATAGTTTCCACGGTGTTCATACAGCCCACGAACCGGACACCACTCGCCGCCAGGCTAGAAATTCTGTCTTTATTGTCGTTGTCCGCGTAAAGCAACTCGATGCCAGGACCGAAAACGACAATCTCGATGTCTACAAAATCCGGTCCGCCGTAATGCTTGATGAGGTTATTTGCGACATTCAGCACACGAGACTGGAGGTCTGGCCCGGCATCACTGAGCTGTAAAACGATCCGGGCTTCCGCGAAAGGTTTTTCATCCTCCGCCCCGCCGGGTATTTCGTCACCGCGGAGTTGAATGGCGTGCAGACCAATTAACAGGGTTATCGTCAGCTGGGCTCCCAATGAAACAAAGTTGATCTTCGAGCTCATGATTCAATGACTCCTGAATAGTCAGCGAGGCCAGGATTGCCTTCCACACTTCGCAGCACGGGCGTGTTGAGCTTGCGGATGCGCGCCACGCCGGAGTTACGAAGGTATTCGGCCACCACATCCCATATGGGTGGTCCTGGCGCTTGTGAGCCCACGGTCGCCCATCCTGCTACTTTGTAATTCTTGTTGGGATCGATGGCCGTTCCGTCATCGAGAGTCATGGCGGATATCCTGCTGCCCACTTTTGCTGCAGGATCGCAGACGTAGTCCATTCCCCCAGCCCTCACCATGTCGCCACCCTGCTGGTAAAAAGGATCCGGGTTGAAAAGATTGTCGCAAACGTCTTCGAGTATGAGTTTAATCTGTTCACCAGACATTTCCCTCACATACGTCTCGGGATAGGTAATACAGGTCTGGTCCAGTATATGCTCCATGGTGATGGTTTGGCCGGGCAGTATGGTCGTCCCCCACCGGAATCCCGGTGACAGGGCGATCTGGGCATCCCCAACCGCGCGTTGTGCGTCACAGATCAGCTGGTCGAACGTCCCGTTGAAGTTGCCGCGCCGGTAAAGCAAAGAACCTGCTTCCGCCAGCGGTTCATGTAACGTTTCCAGGTGAGGCGCCCGAACCCGGGTGATGTAGTTTTCCATTTCCTGGTCCGGAGCCAGGAGATTGGAAAATACCGGCAGAAGGCGGTAGCGAAAGTCACGGATTCCGGAGTCGGCAATATCCAGGTCCAGGACAGCAATGAATTTTCCGTTGGAGCCTGCGTTGGTAACTATGGTCTTGCCACCGGCGTTGTCCACCAGCACGGGAACGGGCATGCCGTCATGGGTATGCCCTCCCAGGATCGCATCGATCCCGGTAACCGTTGCAGCCAGCTTGATATCAACGTCCATGCCGTTGTGGGATAAAAGTATGATCGCGTCGGGGCTGTCGCTGGTAATAATGCGATCAACCAGCTGCTGAAGATCGGCGGCCCGGATACCAAATGTCCAGTCCGGAATGAACCGGGCAGGATTGGCGATGGGTGTGTAGGGAAAGGCCTGGCCGATGACAGCAATTTTACGTCCACCGACTTCCCTGAGTGTATAAGGCTTGAAAGCATGGCCCGTGTCTTCGTCAAAGGCATTAGCGCCCTCGAACAGGGCATCCTCCGTAACAAATATATTTTGCGCGACGAACTCGCCGTTGAACGCGGCGATATTGGCCAGAACCTCTTCTTCACGGTAAGTGAATTCCCAATGCCCGGTCATGATGTCCACCCCCAGCAGATTACATGCGCCAACCATGTCCTTTCCACGGGTCCAGAACGCCGTACCGGACCCCTGCCAGGTATCGCCGCCATCGAGAAGCAGCGAGTTGCCTTCGCCGCATTCGGCGCGCAGACGCCTGACCAGCGTGGCCAGATGCGAAAATCCGCCAACCTTTCCATAACGCACCGCCGCCTCTTCGAAACCCAGGTATGAGAATGCATGGGCAGACCGGGTGTTTTGTTCGATGCCGGACTCATCCAGTAAGGCTTTTCCTACCACGTGAGGAAGTTGCCCCCATGCGCCGCCCTGGCCGATATTGACATTGGGTTCCCGGAAGTAGACCGGCAGGAGTTGTGCGTGTGTATCGGTAATATGCAGCAAGCGGACATTGCCGAATGGTTGGGAATGATAGAAATCGTCGGCGGTTGCAGAGTTCACGGTAACGCAGGAGGCGAGTGAGGACGCGCCTCCGGCAACCGCCAGCAGCCCGAGAAATTCTCTTCTATCCATTGCCTGCCTCCGTTAAACGCTGCAGTCAGCGGACAACTCTTTCGCGCCAGGCGACGGATTCCCGCAGCGCCTGTTCGACTGCAAGTTGGCCCTGTCGCTCGGCCTGTTGCGCCAGCGATAATGCCAGCTGCCATTGTCCGTTTCCGAAAGCTTCCCGCGCGTCCCTGATCAAGTCATTTGTTTGCAGCCATTCGGCGCCGGCCTCGGCTGCGTTTTGCCTGGCTGTTTCAGCCGCATCAATAGCACTTGCTACTTGCTCTTCCTGTACCTGAAGCCCACTGATCTCCTGCTGTGCAGGAAGCCGGCATGGCGCGCTGCACAGTGACATACCAGCGAGCAACAGGATGAAGATGCGAAGCTTCAATTCCGTTTTCTCATTTGCGGGCCCCTGGTCCGTTTACGATCAAACCATTGCTCATATAGGTCAGGAAGTATTCCAGGTTTCGATATTCAACACTTTGTTCCTCGAATGGTTTGGCCCTGACGTCGCGGACGCAGCCATAGAAGCGGCTGTGCAAACTGATCATCTTGCCAAACTTGGAACGGTAAACTGGAAAATGACTGGGGTGGCCAAGGCTGGCGCTAAGGTGGTCGGCCCTGACATACAAGCCCGCGGAAATAACATGGCAGTCGGAACAGGCGAAATTCAACTGGCCTCGTTTGCTGTAATAAAATTGCTTGCCGGATTCGTAAGCCGCCAGGGCACCGGGATCGTTCGGGATCACCACGTCGATCTTGTTGCCACGGGAAGTCCAGGCCATATAGGCAGACAGTGAATTCAGCTCATCGCTGTTGTAGGAATAGGCCGATTCGCCATTCACTTCCCGGCACAGGTTTATCGCAAGTTCCAGCGTGATGACTTCGCCCCGTTCAGCATCGAAACGCGGGTAAAGTTGCCGCACTCCAGGACCCTGGTTATCGAAGCACTCGCTGTATGTGCTCCCATTTGCAAAAGGTCGATTGAACAATAACTCACCGTTTTCAACGGCAAATTCGTAAGGAGGAAATTCTTCGATTTGCTCCCACTGCTCACGGGCGTTCTCATCCAATGCGTAAATGCCGTTGACGTACTCCGAAATCGGTACATCGGGAAAGCGCGCCTGGAAATAAGCCTGAAATGCAATTCGATCGTCTTCCGGGCTGCCAAAAATGTAAACAGGCCATGACAGGCACAGTCCAAGTGACAACAGCCGGATAATATTTCGCATGTTCATCGCCGCCTAAACGCTGGATCTGGCCCGCACAATTACTCCAGGACCAATTCTGTGCGGTCGGTTTCACCTTTGTTGTCAACCCAGTCAACCACAAAAGTATCGCCGGCTTTGGCGCCGGTGAAGTTAAATGAGAAAAACGGGTCGCGGGAGACGGCAGTGCTGCAGTCGATGACCATTACAGGTTTGTCATTGTTGGTGAATGTAAGTTGGGTAATGTGGTGAGCCGGGATTGTGGCCCCGTTATCGGGATCTTTGCGGGAGCCGGTTTCCATCGGGTGCATCATCAGACTCTTGACCTCGGCGACATCACCCTTGAGTTTGACTTTTACTTTTATCTTGCTGGCCATAATTTTTTCCTTGTTTGGGCAGTTCGGCTTGTTAGCCGCCGCAGCCACCGATGGTCACCTTCACTTCTTTTTCCGTGCTGAAAAGACCGCCTGGTGTTTTCACAATTGCTCTGACCGGCGACGTTTCACTCATTTTGATTCTGCATGCGACATTGGCCTGAGTTCCGGGAAAGATTTCGAAAAATACGGCGAGCGGCCGGGGATTCTTGTCCACGATGACGCCGATTGATTGCACGTCCGCCAGGGTCGTTTCGATCGAAATGGGGACTACTGCACCATTTTCAGCAATTTCCGGGGCGCCCAGGGTAATGGCGTCGGATGGAGTGGATTGATCGGTTCCATAAATTTCAGTCATGGCGTCACTGGCAGCAATGGCCCCAAAAGCGTTTGCAGGCCAGGCCATGGCCAAAAGCGCTCTTGGAATGGCCGCCAGTGCGGCTAGCGCCAGTACTCCTTTCAAAAATAATCTTCGACCAGGGCGCATGTAGTTTTCTCCTGTGTTGGTCTGCTGGTTCACAGCGAATAAAGATATTCCACGATCATGTCAATTTCCTCTTCGTTGAGGATTCCATGTTTGCCAAACGGCGGCATGCGGCTGTTCGAATTACGTTCAGTCGCGTCCCAGATTTGCGCACGAAGCGCCTCTTCGTCCGGGAACCTCAAGCGCATCGAAAGCAGCGGCGGACCCAGATTTCCGGGCAACTTACCGTCGTCTATAGCATGACAGGCCAGGCAGTTACCCTTTCCCCGCGCCATGACGAGTTGCTTGCCTTGCTCCAGACTACCGTCATCAACCTCATCTGCGTGGCTATCAAGAACCGCGAGGCAGATCAGGGAAGTCAAAAGGATGATCAATTTTTTCCGGACTTGCCAGGCCACCGAATTCAACGCTTTCTCCGTTCGAAAGATTATCCGTCTCCAATTATGACGGACAATCCAGGAGTTTTATTCCCCTGCGCATCAATCAACAGTGGAAAACCGGTAAACAATGCGGGTCTCATAGGTGTCTCCCGGAAGCAGAACGGTCGATGGAAAACCCGGTTCGTTGGGGGAGTTTGGGAAGTGCTGCGGCTCCAGGCAAAACCCGCTGCGGTATTCGTAAACCATGCCTTTCCCGATCAGGCTGCCATCGAGGAAGTTCCCCGAGTAAAACTGCACACCCGGCTCCACCGTGAATACTTCGAGGACGCGTCCCGAACCGGATTCGGAAACCCTCGCCGCCAGCACCAGCCCGTCATTCGCCTCGTCCTTCAGGACAAAATTGTGGTCGTACCCGGAGCCCAGTCGCAGCTGTTCATCCTCGGCTTCGATGTCCTGCCCGATGGTTTTCGCCCGGCGGAAATCAAAGGGACCGTCATCAACGGTAATGATTTCACCCGTTGGGATCAGGCCTTTTCCAACCGGTGTGATCTGCGAGGCATTGATCATCAGTTCATGCCCCAGCACGTCGCCCGAACCCGCCAGGTTGAAATAGCTGTGCTGGGTCATATTGACGATAGTGGGCTTGTTGGTAACGGCGCTGAATCGCATGTCCAGTTCGTTGTTATTGGTCAGTTCGTAAGTGACACGCGTCTCCAGTTGCCCCGGATAACCCTGGTCGCCGTCCGGGCTGGTCAACGTCATCACGACCCCGGCGCTGTTCCTGCTAAAGAATGGTTCCATGCCCCAGTTTTTCTTGTCAAATCCCTCCATTCCGCCATGCAGGTGATTGTCTCCGTCATTTGGTTCAAGCTGAAAGGGTTCCCCATCAAGAGTGAAACGTCCTTCGGCGATTCGGTTGCCGTAACGGCCAATCAGGGCACCGAAATACGGGTTGGATGAAACATATTCCTCGAGGGTATCCAGTCCCAGGACGATATCTCCGAATTTCCCCCGGGCATCGGGAACCGCCATCCGTGTGATGATGCCGCCGTAGCTGATGATATCGACTTCGATGCCATGGGCATTGCGCAGGGTCACCAGGGTTACATCTTCGCCGTTGGCCAATTGGCCGTAATGAAGCTGCCTGGTGCTGGATATCATGTTTTCAGGTCACTCTTTGGCGGTAGATTTGTATCGATTTTCGACAACGGTTCAACCGCGCATTTCCCGCCGGCCATTCCTTGCTTCGGAATGAAGCCTCCTCAGAAGCTCAACATCAACGAAGCTTGCGTCGCCGGCGTCACCAGCCAGCACTTCAAAACCATGACCGGGCTCACCCAGCTGGTCCAGCACGATAACCGCGCCGGAGAAATCCTGGTCACGTGTCGCGCCATTAACGGTGATCACCGTAGCCAGGCCGGCGGCGGTGGCTGATGCAAGGCCAGCCTCGGTGTCTTCGAACACCAGGCATTCGGAGGCATCCAGCCCAA
>JAHEFT010000114.1 GCA_024640025.1 Chromatiales bacterium | reverse complement strand
ATGACGTGGACGCCGTTGAGCAGCAGCGTCGTGAAAGCGCCAGCGAGATGGAGTTCCAGCACGCAGATCCGTCCAAGGCGGGCGGGGCCGCTGCGGGTGAGCCCAAACCCGATGCGGCGGAGCCTTTCGTACGGGCGCAGCCCAAGGTGGGTCGCAACAGTCCCTGTCCCTGTGGCTCGGGCAAAAAATTCAAGCAGTGCCACGGCAGCCTGAAATAGCTGTCCCTGTTGGGCGCGTCTGATGATGGACATCCAGGTCGCGGCCGGGGTGCTGGTGAATGCGCAAGGCGGTGTGCTGATCGCCCAGCGTCTGCCGGGCACCCACATGGCAGGTCGCTGGGAATTTCCCGGCGGAAAGCTCGAGGCCGGCGAGGCGCCCAGGCAGGGCCTGGATAGGGAATTACACGAAGAGCTCGGAATCCGGGTACAGGCTGCCCAGCCACTGCTGAGGCTTTCCCACCGTTACGCGGATCGCCACGTCCATCTTGATGTCTGGCTGGTTACCGAATTTGTGGGTGAGCCGAAGAGCCTGGAGGGGCAGGCACTGCAGTGGGTGTTGCCGGAGCAACTGCATACGATAGATCTACTGGAAGCGGACGCACCGATTATTGATGCGTTGAGGGATCGCCTGGGCTAAAGCTGGAGAGGGATTCATCCTCCTCCCACTGCTGCTCGGCAGCCGGGTCCTTTGGACCGGGGATCACGCGCTCCTCGGTGAACCAGGCGCCCAGGTCCACCATCTTGCAACGCTCGCTGCAAAACGGTCTCCACGTGGCTTCTTCGGTCCAGGATACTTGCGCCCCGCAATGAGGGCATTCGACGGTAACGCTCACCAAAACTCCGCTAGATGCAACTCATTCTGAAGGTGACTGTTTCGCTGCTTTGCTGCGCACGACAGCTCGTACCTGACAGGCTCAGGAAGCGAACGATGACCCTGTGGCTGCCGCCGCTGACTTCCGGGAAAAGAACAGTGTCCGGCGCCAGGGCGATGCGTACCAGCTCATGGTTGCTGCCTCGCTCCATGGTCTGCTGATACAGGCCACCCACCGCTTCTTTTTCTACAAATACCGAGGTCTGCCTGTTAAGCCAGAGTAATTCTGCAATGGCGTCGCACAGCGGGCGTAAATCTTCCATCCAGTCTTCAAAATCCCGCAGCCGTTCCGGATAGGGTTTGCGTAACCAGTGACTGTATTCGGGAAGATCAAATTCGCAGGTGCCGCCGGGGATAGCACTACGGTGCTTGATGGCGCAGAGAAACTCGTTCTCTTTCAGGCGTTGGGAATAATGGGCGCCGCACTCATTCAAACGCGCTCGCAGCTCCTGGAGGTTTTTCAGTACCGATTCCAGGCGTCCAGTATCCACGCCCTGGCGTGACTGGAGTTGCCCCATATTGATGGTATGGCGCTCCAGTTCCTTTAGTACTTCATTACGCAGGTCGCCGCGGCTGAGGATGGCCAGTATTTCCAGCAGGCTCTGCACGGCGGCCCTGGAGGCCCAGCTGCCCTCGTGTTCCGCGTGGCTTAGTGCCTGGTGATACAGGAATTCCAGCCTGAGGAATGTGCGCATTCTCTCGGTCAGCGGTTGCTCGTAAATCACGGGCTCCCGGGATGTATTGGTTAATACGGCTGGATCACTCATCGGGCTATTTTTACCCATGGGGCAGCCATCGTGCAATTTCCTGGGCGAATTTAGTTTCCGGAAGATGCGGCGTGACTAAGGTATCGCTGGTAAATTTCCTGTACCGACTGGGCCAGCATTGCCAGGCTTCCCGAGTTGTCGACCACGTCATCTGCCGCCGCCAGCCGGGCTTCACGACTGGCCTGGGCGGCCAGTATTCGCTCTGCCTGTTCAGGGGTTTCGGCGTCCCGGGTCAGTAGCCGCTTGATCTGGGTTTGCCGGGGGCAGTCCACCACCAGCACTCGGTCCACCATGCCGGACAGCCCCGATTCCACCAGCAGGGGAATCACCAGGACCTGGACCGGGTTGTCGGATTCGTCCACCCGCCGCCACAGTTCCTGGCGGATCACGGGATGGAGTATCGCTTCGAGTCGGGCGCGGGACTCGGCGCTGGCGAACACCTTGTTGCGCATCATGCGCCTGTCCAGTCCGCCGTTTTCATCCAGGATGTCCTGGCCAAATGCGTTCACAATGGCTTCAAGGCCGGGTTGACCTGCTGCGACCACATCACGTGCGATGACATCGGTATCCACCACGTTGGCGCCCAGGCGGGCCAGCATATCGGCTACAGCGCTCTTTCCGCTGGCAATGCCGCCGGTCAGGCCAATCAGGAGTTTTCCCGGTCGCAGGCTTTGTGACCCTGTGTTCAACGCAAACCCGAGAGTTGCAAATAGGTTTCCAGGATCTGGTCACCCCAGAGCAGGGCGATCCAGCCAGCCGCGGCCAGGTAGGGGCCGAAGGGAATGGGTTTGCTGGCCTGGTGACGGAAAAGTACGATCATGGCGATGCCCACCACTGCGCCCACCAGGGCCGAGAGAATGATGATCAGAGGCAGCAACTGCCAGCCCAGCCAGGCGCCCAGGGCAGCCAGTAATTTGAAATCACCGTAGCCCATACCTTCCTTGCCGGTGGTGATCTTGAACAGCCAGTACACCGACCACAGGGACAGGTATCCCGCCATGGCGCCTACAATAGCGGTGACGGGATCAATGAATAACACGTGGGAGTTGACCTGGGGATAAGCCAGTGAGAGTGCCAGGCCGACCCACAGCAGGGGCAGGGTAATACTGTCGGGAAGTAGCTGATGGTCGATGTCGATGCCAGTGAGCGCAATCAGGGACCAGGTCAGGCCCAGTCCGGCCAGCATTTCCGGGGTTGCGCCCAGGTGCCACGCCACGGCGGCCGAGGCAATGCCGGTCAGCAATTCCACTGCCGGGTAACGCCTGGAAATGGGGGTGCTGCAATGGGCGCATTTTCCCTTGAGGATCAGGTAGCTGATCACAGGGATGTTCTGCCAGGCCGAGATGGGGGTCGAGCACTTGGGGCAGCGTGAACGGGGGCGACTCAGGGTGAAGGCTTCTTCTTCCGGGTCTGCCGGTTGCTCCAGCATTTCCAGGCAATCCTTGCGCCACTGCTTGTGCATCATCACAGGCAGGCGGTAGATAACCACGTTCAGGAAGCTGCCCACCAGCAGTCCGAAAATAAAGACGATGGCAGTGAGCAGCCATGGGTTGCTGGCGAGAGTCTCGATCAAGCTTTTTCCCCTTCGTAGGTAAGTCCTAAAAAAAACGCCGCCCGTTCAGTGGCGGCGCTTTCGATATTTTCCTGAGCCGAGTTAGACTACCGCACCCATCATGAATATGGGCAGGTACATGGCGATAACCAGGCCGCCGATCAATACGCCCAGGATGGACATGATCATGGGTTCCAGCAGACTGCTCAGATTGTCCACGGCGTTATCCACGTCTTCTTCATAGAAGTCGGCAACTTTGGAAGCCATCTCGTCCAGGGAGCCGGATTCCTCACCCACGGCCACCATCTGGATGACCATGTTTGGGAACAGCTCGGTGTTTTCCATGGCCTGTTGCAGGCGCTGCCCTGTGGCGACCTCGTCGCGCATTTTCAGCACCGCCTGCTCGTAAACGATGTTACCTGTGGCCCCGGCTACCGATTCCAGGGCTTCCACCAGGGGTACGCCGGCGGCGAAAGTGGTGGCCAGGGTACGAGCGTAACGGGCTATCGAAGACTTGACCAGTATGGGTCCGATGGCCGGAAGCTTCAGCGACATGCGGTCGATCCAGTGCCTGAACGCCTGGGAGCGCTTCTTGAAGTAGATGATCGTGTAACCGACCAAGCCCAGGCCTGCGGCGATTATCCAGCCCTCTTCACGAACAAATTTTGACAGGTCAACCACCATGCGGGTGAACGCCGGCAAATCGGCGCCAAATCCCTGGAACACGCTTTCAAACTGGGGAATAACAAAAATCAGCAGGATGGCCGTAACTACCACGGCCACAACGACCACCGCGATGGGGTAGGTCAGGGCTTTCTTGATCTTCTTTTTGATGGCCTCGGTTTTTTCCTTGTATGTGGCGATCTTTTCCAGCAGGGTTTCCAGGGCGCCCGCTTGTTCGCCAGCCGCCACCAGGTTGACATACAGGTCATCGAAATACAGGGGGTGCTTGGCCAGGGCGCCGGCCAGGGAGGTTCCGCCTTCCACATCCGCCTTGATAGCCAGTAACAGTTTTTGTACCGCTGGAATATCATGGCCGTTGCCGACGATCTCGAAGGCCTGTACCAGGGGAATTCCGGCAGTCAGCATGGTGGCCAGCTGACGGCTGAAAATCGCGATGTCAGCAGTGGTGACCTTGCCATCAGACTGGAACAGCGCGGTTTGCTTACTTATCCTGGAAGGCACCACGCCTTGCCGGCGCAACTCTGCGCGCAAGGCAACTTCGCTCGCGGCAACGGACTTGCCCTTGACGGGCACGCCTCGCTTGTCCTTGCCTTCCCATTTGAACGGTATCTGTTTTGCTGCGGCTTCGGCCATAGCTGTTCCCTGAATGAATAAATGTTTTGTATGCGACTATGGTGTCATCAGTCGATGGTCACCCGGTTAATTTCTTCCAGTCCGGTCATGCCCTGCTTTACTTTTTCCAGTCCGGAGCGGCGCAGGTCCCACACCCCTTCTTTTTCGGCTTGTTCGGCGATCTGAATGGCGTTGCCACCTTCCATGATAATTCGCCCAAGAGTCTCGGTCACCGGCATGACCTGGTAGATGCCTACCCGACCCTTGTAGCCGCCGTTGCACTGGCTGCAACCTACCGGGCCGAAAATGGTCATTCCTGACTTGATGTCCTCATCCCGGAATCCTTCCTTTCGCAGGGCTTCCTCAGGAATGTCCTTGCTTTCCTTGCAATTGTTGCAAAGGCGGCGGGCCAGGCGCTGGGCAATAATCAGGCTGACCGTTGAGGCGATGGCGTAGGGCTTGACGCCCATGTCCACCAACCGGGTCAAGGTCTTGGGGGCATCATTGGTATGCAGGGTGGAGAGCACAAGGTGACCGGTCTGGGCCGCCTTGATGGCGATTTCTGCGGTTTCGATGTCTCGGATCTCACCCACCATGATCACGTCCGGATCCTGGCGCAGGAAGGCTTTCAGGGCGGAGGAAAAGGTTAGTCCCACCTTGGGGTTGACGTTTACCTGGTTAATGCCGGGCAGGTTGATTTCCGCCGGGTCTTCCGCCGTGGAAATGTTCCGGTATTCGGTATTCAGGATATTCAGACCCGTGTAAAGGGAGACGGTTTTACCGCTGCCTGTGGGGCCGGTGACCAGGATCATGCCGTAAGGCTTGTTCAGATCCTTCATATACAGGTCTTTCTGGAACGGTTCGTAACCCAGGGCATCGATACCCAACTGGGCGCTGGAGGGATCCAGGATACGCAGTACAATTTTTTCACCGAACAGGGTGGGGCAGGTGCTGACACGAAAATCGATGGCGCGGTTTTTGGACAGCTTCATCTTTATGCGGCCGTCCTGGGGGACGCGCCGCTCGGCGATATCCAATCGCGCCATGACCTTGAGTCGGGCTGACACTTTCTGGGACAGGGCCACCGGTGGCAGCGCAATCTCGGTGAGAACGCCGTCCAGGCGGGTTCTTACCCGGAAACTCTTTTCATAAGGTTCAAAGTGGACGTCCGAGGCACCGCGCTTGATGGCGTCCAGCAGCACCTTGTTGACGAAGCGCACCACCGGGGCGTCGTCCACATCCGCCCGGGAAATCGTGTCGTCCAGGTGATCTTCTTCGCCTGAGCTGACTTCCAGGTTGTCCAGGTCGAAATCGTCCTGGTCCAGGCCGCCCAGGGAGGTGTCCATGGCCTCCAGGGCCTTGGCAACACGCTCCGCCAGCAGGTCTTCCTGCACCACGACGGTGTCCACACTCAAGCCGGTCTGGAATCGAATCTCGTCAATGGCGAACAGGTTGGTAGGATCGGAGACTGCCAGGAAAAGTCGTTTCCCGCGCTTGTACAGGGGCAGGACCCGGTGCTTGTTGAGCAGTTTTTCATCAACCAGCTTGATGATGTCCAGGTCGCCTTCAAAGGCTTCCATGTCCAGCAGGGGCACGCCGAATTCGTTTGACGCGGCCACCGCAACCGAGTGGGGGTCGGCCAGGTTATTGGCCACCAGGTAGGCGACCAGGGGAGTGCGTTCTTTCTTGGCGACTTCCGCCGCGTCCAGCAACACCTGCTCCTCGATGATCCCGTCATC
>JAHEFT010000046.1:11390-22897 GCA_024640025.1 Chromatiales bacterium | reverse complement strand
TGAATGGCCTGGTCCATGATCGAATTGGTTACCGAGCGCAGCAGCCACTTGAGGGCGATCAGCCTTTGGCGCGGATCGTTACCGTTATACCCCGCATTCACCATGAGTTGTTCGGCATACACCGCCCAACCCTCGATAAAGGTTCCTGACTGGAGCACCGCACGCAGCGTTGACGGGTAGCGGCCGGAATGGGCCAACTGCAGGTAGTGGCCGGGCATCGCCTCGTGCACGGTCAGGTCCTGCATGGAGAAAACGTTGTATTCCCGCAGAAAGGACAGAACCTGGGTCTCGTCCCAGTCCTCGGGAATCGGTGAAATGGCGTAGAAGGTTTTCTGCCCGGTATCGAGCGGTCCCGGCGAATCACAGTAGGCGATGGAAAATCCGCGCTCGAATTCCGGCATGATGATGACCTCCACCGGATCATCCGGCACCCAGACCAGGTCGTGCTCACGGACAAATTCGGTGGCCTGCAGCAATTGCGCCTTGCCGGTTTCGACAATACCGTCACGCGGCGGCAAATCCTGGTATGCAACTTCCAGGGCGGCACGGATAATCACCTGCCGGTAGGCCTCTTCGGGCGCTTCGGGAAACTGTGCGAAGGGATACTTTTCGGCGTAGATGGTTTTCGCGACTTCGTACATTTCAGACCGCACGCGGGTGAATTCCGACTCGGCCCGGGCGCGCAACTGCTGCCGGTTCAGGGGTGTGTTCAGGGCGAAGGCCAGTTTCCGGTCGAAGTTTTCCTGTCCGGCGCGGAAATCGGCCCTGGCCAGCGGCAGCAGCGTGTTCTCCAGCCACTCCTGGTGGGTTTCAATAGCCGCCGTGGCAATTTCCATGGCGGCAACCAGGCGCGCGCCTTCTTCCTCGTCAAGGCCGGGCAGCGCCGGCGTCACCAGGTTTTCGAGAATGGAAAGTGCGCCCGGGTTTTGCCTGATGGCGGTTTCCGCGTAGATTTGCGGCACCCGTTCCGGCACCAGCGTTTCGCGGACCTGCGCCAGCATGCGGGGAAATTGCTCAAGACGGTCCGTTACGTGAACCAGGCGCTGTTCCAGCGGCGCAAAATCCCGGGCCATCAGCGAGTAGATGGCGCCACCTGAAAGCCGGGTATACAGCAGGGGATTCCAGGCCCACGGCTGCAGTGTTTCCAGCGTCCAGAGCTGGTACTCCAATTCATGCGCCAGCAGCGTGTAATCCACCTGGTTGGCGCGGGACAGCCTGTCACGGTCAATGTTCGCCAGCTCGGCCTGGTAGCCGCGGATAAATGCCGCTTCCGCCGCGCGCGCCTCGACACTGACCTGGTCGAGCTCGCCGTCAAAGCGGTGATCGCCCAGGCTGGTGGCCGAAACCGGCGACAGGGCGGGCATCTCGTCGACATAGCGTAAAGCCAGGGCTTCCCAGGCATCATCATAAGGCGAGTCGGCCAGGACCGGCAGGCAGAAAAAAAGCGCAAGAAATGAGAGCAGTTGGAGCTTTTTCATGGTGACTTCTCCCGGGGGGTCAGGCGGCAATTGGCCGACTCCTGATAGTATACGATTGCTGGCCGCGCATTTCTTTATCCAGCCCCATTGGGTAATAATGGCATTCATGCGAATTCTCCTTGCACGATATTGTTTATGCCTGTTGCTGTTTAACCTGGCGGCATGTTCTTCCATGCAGACAGTCGATGTTGAGAGCGCCATGCAGCATTCCAGCGCCCGCGGAGTCGACTACGGCAGCCTGGTGGAAGTCAAAACGCTGGACAGGAAAACCGTCAAGTTCCGGGTGACCGACATGACCGCAGAAGGTCTGGGCGGCAACAAGGGTTTTTACCGTTACGAGGACATGTTGAGCCTGCGGGTTGAAAGCCAGGCCGCCGGGGGCAGTGATAACACCCTGACCTACATCCTGGGGGCACTGGGGATTGCCGCCCTCATCGCCCTGGTCGCCAACGCCGACAGCGTGTCAGTTTGCAGCGGCCAGCCGTGCCCGCGAAATTGAGCTGAGCCCTTCTCAATCCGCCATCTCGTACTGCCCGTTCAGCGCGTAAACATGTTGCTGCCAGACCCGGTCGAACTGCACCGGGTTGGCCGCCGGCGCCATGATCAGTTTGTGGATCAGGGCGCGCTGCGCATCGGTGTTGCCCGGCTTGCCGTGCAAGTCGGTCGCATACGATGAAAAATCGCGCACGAAGACGTCGAACACCTGGTTCAGAAGGTCTGGGTCGGTATCTTCCATCAGGGCTTTTTCCAGTACCAGGTGGCCATAGACGATCATCGTGAATAACTCACCCATGCTCAGCATGTAGTCGATATCGCGGACCTGGGCCTCGTCCGGTCCCGCGGCCATCAAAAGTTTCCGGAATTTTTCGATCTGCGTTTTGAAGACCTCGATGTTGGGCAGGTCGAATTTGCGGTAGGCGTCGTTGTAATCGTGAAAGCGAATTTTTCCGAGTCCGTGGGTCGGTCCCTGGTGGAACAGGAAGGTGTCGTCGGCCGGGTCCATGCGCTGCGGAATGTCTGGATATTCCGCCGGGGCGAACAGGTAGTTTTTCATGAACTTGACGATCAGCGCCATGTTCACATGGGCGGTTCCTTCCAGCTTTGGTAACGAGCGAATCTCCACGGCGGCGATCTCGAAAAACGGTTCCGCCTCGAAACCCCTGGCGGCGATCACGTCCCACAGTTCGTCAATGACCTTCTCACCCTGCATGGTCACCTTCATTTTCACGATCGGGTTGAACAGCAGGTAGCGGCGGTCATTCGCGGAAGCGCAGCGCAGGTAATCCACCGCACGGTAGGAAAACAGTTTCATCGCCGTCAGGCGGCAATAAGCGTCGGTGAAAAGACGCTTCACCTGTGGAAAATCGGTGACCTGCTTGCCGTACAGAATCCGCCCGGCAGCATGGTTGATCGACTCGTACAGCGCATGGGTGCAAAGGCCGATCGAACCGAAGCCGAGGTTGAACTTGCAGTAATTGATGGTGTTGAGCATGTCATCCCAGGCCTTGGGCCCCACGCTCAGGATGTCGTCCTCGCTGATGGGGTAGTCGTGCAGGCAAAATTCGGCCACGTAATTCGGCGCCTTGACGGTGTTTTTCACGCATTCGTATTTTTCATGTTTGGAGTCGACCACGAAGAACACGTAGTCGCCGGTATCGCTGTTCTTGCCGAAGGTCGACACCAGCGCCGCCTCGTTGCCGTTGCCGATATAGTACTTTCCGCCGCGCGCAACGTAGCCGCCATCGGCCTGCGGGATCAGTTGCATGCTGGACGAGTAGATATCCGCACCGTGTTCGCGCTCCGACAGGCCAAAGGCGAAAACCGCGCCATCTTTCAGCAGTTGCGCCGCCCGTTTTTTGGCTTTTTCGTTGTCGCCATTGAAGATAGGCCCCAGCCCGAGCATGGATACCTGGAAGGTGTACCAGTAGGTGATGCCGTAAAACCCGGTGATCTCGGCAAATTCGACATTGCGCAGGGTGTTCCAGGCGGCGTTTTCGCCATAACCCTGCGGCGTCATCAGGGTCGCCAGCACCTGGCGTGATTTCATGAAATCGACGAAATCGTAGTTCCAGGCCCGGTCATGCCAGTCCTGCTTGAGGTTTTTCAGGCCTTTCGCTTCGAACCAGTCGGTCACGGCCTCGAGCATGTCGTTGGTATGCGGGTCGGGATGCTGTCCGCGGTAAGTTTTTGGATTAAACAGCAGCATGGGCTTCTCCATCTTCGTGGGGCCGGTAATCAGTTCCGGCAGGCACTTCAGATAGTTTATTCGATTCACTTTCCGCTTGTTCAGGTAAAACCACCACCGAACAGCTCTGGCTGCCGGTGGTGGGTGTCGTACGGGTCGTTAGCGGCGTACTTGCGGGGTTAGCGCTTCGCAGATGACCACGTTGTCCATCGCAACGCGTTCAAGGGGTATCACGCCCGAGCGTTGGATCGATGGCAAGTCGTAGGTCAGGTTACCGTGGGCGCAATCCTCGAACTGCAGCATGACAGAACCCATCGGCGTACCGACAGGCAGCGGTTCGCTGGCGTTGAATAGCCCACCGCTGAAACTGTACACCTGCAATTCCGCCAGGGCGCCCTCGAAACCACCCTGTGCCATGAGCCAGCGCTGGCCGGGATATCCGAGGTTCGCCGCGGCGTCAGAGCCAGGCAGCTCAGTGTCGTAGGTCAGCCATGCCAGCCAGATGATATGTTTGTCGGGGTAGACAGAAATCAGGAAGCCCTGGCCAGCGGTGGCCGGGTTGTACCAGACATCGGTCAAACCGGCGTTGAGTGCGAGCACATTTGTGGGAGGCGGCAGGTTTTCGCCAAGAATTTCATCCACATCCTCCTGGCTCAGCACCTGGGCCGTGTAATAAATGCCCTGGGCCGTAGAGTGCCCTGCATAAACACGCAGGTGGTTGTAACTGGCCGCGAGCAGGTTGGTGTAGGTATCAACCAGGGGCTGCTCGTCAGTGCTTGCGATCGCTCCACGGAGTTCGTCGATTTCCAATTCCTCCATGTAGGCTGCGGCACCGAAGGCTGCGAATTCTGATAGGGCCCCGCGCTCCAACAGGCCGTTATAGATCGCTGTGTGACGTTCGTCGCCGAACACACCGCGCGTGTCGTCTTCCACCAGGTCACTCAGTCCGTACATCTCGAGTAACGGCAGAATGGCGTCCATGTGCCGTTGCTCTGACTCGGCAATACTGGCGAAAACCGGTTTGTCCCAATTATCGTAAAAAGTCAGGTAGGCATCGCGTCCGACCTTTGCCTGTTCCCGCACCCACATGACCTCCCATGCGGTCCAGGGATCAAGCTTGCCAAAATCAATGGTCTGGGCATCCGCGTTTTGGATTTGTGCGCCGATCGCAAACATACAAGTCGCGACCAGCATGATCGGGAATCTATTCATCATTGCACCTCCGTTTCGGCAAATAAATTTTTGGCAGTCATTAAACTGCTATCGATCCGGGAGGTTACTGGGTTGTTCTTTGCAGGCTTTTACGAGCAGCCTGGCGAAGGGATAGCACTATATTATAGCAAGTTTTGTACGATTAAAGAACATAAGTCCATGATATATATAGATAAAGATTCAGGTATTTTGCCTGAATAATCAGGACCGCTGCACTGCTCAGGGCTTGGACGTACGGATCTCCGCCGGCGGAGTCGCCAGCTCGATAAAGCGCGGGTTGTCGCGCATGAAATCCCAGTCGGGGTCATAGTACAGGTCCCAGGCCGTTAACGGTTGCGAGCCGCGCGCCTGCAGGGCGACGGCCAGGTCTTCGATGGCGCCTTGCTGGTCTCCGGCCAGGCCCCTGACCATGGCCCTGTTGGCAAGTAACCTGCCCCTCAGCATGGCGTCTCTTTCCATCGGCGCCTCATTCACCAGTTGTTCAGCCAACCCGAGCGCTTCTTCAAAACGCCCCAGGCGCGCCATGGCAATCGCCGCATTCATGCCGGAGTTCGTCCTCACCTGCAGCCCGGCACCCATCGATCTGTCCAGGTCCGCGATGATCTCCTCGTAATACATTTCTGCCTTGTCCGATTCACCTTTCAGGCGATAAGCATTGGCCAGTTGATAATTTCGTAGCTCCACCCGCTCACTTCTGGTGCTGACGTCTGTCCAGATTGGGTCATTGAGCACCTCGATAGTGGCTTCCACGTCCCGCTGCAGCCAGTGAACGCGTGCGCTGAAGGACATGTAATTGGTGGAGTCAACAGGATCCATGCTCTCAAACACCCGCTGCAGCGGTTTCAGGTCACCAGTCAGGTTGAATTGTGCAAGAGCCCGGTTGGATTGCCCGTCCAGGTCATCCGAATCGGCGTCCTCCAGCGGAACCGTCTTGTCCAGAACTCCCTGCCAGTCGCGATTGGCAGCCATCGTCTCGATCATGATGTTTTGCCAGAAACGGTTTGCCGGATCGAGTTCAAGCGCTTTTCGGAAACTGGCGATTGACTCTTCCCACAAGCCGAGGCGTCTCAGGCTCAGGCCCAGGTCGCCGTGCAGGTCGACATTGCCGGGGGCCTTCTCAAGCGCCTGTTTCTGCAGGGTCATCGACCGTTGGTAGTCGTTCTCCACCCGGTAGTGGTAATTGGCGGAAACCCTTAAAGCCTCGGGTGAATTGGGGTTCAGCTCCAGGGCGCGGTCGATGGTTGCGCGGTATTTCTCCAGGAAGGCTTCCGAGGTGTCGATGCCCCGCCAGTAGGTCTGGCCGTAGATATCAGCAAGCTGAGCGTACGCCTGGGTATATTCGGGATCCAGCGCGATGGCTTTTTCCAGCCAGGGTTGTGCGGCAGATTCCTTCGAACGGGCGTAATTGGCGCCGAAATAAATTTCCCGCGCCCGCAGGTAGGCTTCGTACGCGGCCAGGTTTTGCGTCGGCACCTCGGAAAGCTGCTGTTCTTCTTCCGGTGTCAGTTCGATGGCGATCGCCTGGACGATCTTGCGGGCAATTTCCGACTGGATATCGAAAATATTCTCCGCCGTCAGTTCGCGGTCGAAAGTTTCCGCCCACAAGTGTTTGTCGGTGGTGGCCTCGATCAGCTGTGCATTAATACGAACCCGGTCGCCGACTCTCTGAATCCCGCCTTCCAGGATGGTGCCGACACCGAGCTCTTCGCCGATCTGCTTCATGTTTTTACTGGTGTCGCGGTATTCCATCACCGAAGTCCGGGAAATCACCATCAGGTCATGAATTTTGGCGAGCTGGGTCAGCAGGTCATCGTGGATGCCGTCGGTAAAAAACAGGTCATCGGCCTGGTTTGAGCGGTTGGCGAAGGGCAGCACAGCGATGGATTTCTCGCTGGCCGGAGATGGGGCGGCAACAGGATTCATCGCAGGTAAAGGGGCTTTTTCCGGCCGGCTCTGTGGTGACGCCGTTTCCGCTGCGGGCATCGCCCTGCCTGGCAGGTATCGCTCCACTGCCACGAACGCCACCGCCGCGATCACCATCAGGATGGTCACGACATTGAGCTTTTTCCCCGTGTGCGCGGCGATGGACTGGCCCTGGTCCACCTTGGATTCCCGCTTGAGTCCCTCGGGCGTTAGCTCGAACGCCCAGGCAAAAATGACCGCCGGGAAAAATCCGATTGCAAGCAACACCACCACCGAGCGTAAAACGATATCCGGCGCGCCGATCACATCCAGCGCCAGGTCGGCGACCTGCGCCAGCAGCCAGGAGCCCACGATGTAGGCGATGCCTACCCGAAAGACGTTTCTGCGCTTGAGTTCAGTAAAAAATCCCATCGTTAGTTCTGTCGCCCTGCCCTGATGTTGGCGCCATTGTAGCGTTGATTGATCTTCAGAGTCTTGCCGTTTCAGGGATGACGACAGGCCCGGGCCCCTGCGTCAGGTCAAGCCAGGCGTCCCCTTCGTGTATATAATACTTTTCCGCCTGCAACTTAAGCCTTGCCCAGGGGTCAATCCGGTATGAAAAGACTATGCCTTTTACTCAGCCTGCTGTTTCCCGCCCTGCTGTTGCCAGCCTGCGTGCCCGATGTGGTTTACACCCCGGTTGAAGAACTGACCTTCGCCGACAGCACCTTGCGGAACTGCGTGGTCGACGTGGCGAAGGAAAACGGCTGGGAAGACGCCGGACATGTCCTCCAGGTGCAGTGCATAAACCCCGAGGGCCGAAAGATAACCAGCCTTTCCGGAATCCAGAACCTTCAGAACCTGCGCGAATTGAATCTTGCACATAACGCGATCACGGATCTTTCGCCATTGACTGCGCTGGAAAAACTGCAGCGCCTGGACCTCGATGACAACCAGGTCAGTGAACTGCCGGACGGACTATCGCGCATCAGCTTTACCCACCTGAGCCTCAATCACAACAACGTTCGCGACGTCAGCCCGATCAACCAGCTGCACTACCTGGAAACCCTGTCCCTGGCCGCGAATCAGCTCGAAGACATAACATCTTTACAACCGGTCCAGTCCCTGCAGGTACTTAACCTGGCGCAAAACGGCATCAGCGACATCAGTATGCTGGGATCACTGGAAAAGTTGCGGGAGCTCGATCTCAGCAAGAACCGGGTTTCGGACATCTCGGCACTGGAGAATTTGCATCAGCTCGAGCATTTGTACGTGTCCGAAAATCAGATTGACGATATTTCATCTCTGTCGAATCTGCCGGAGCTCAAGGAAATCGATCTTTCAGCCAATGAATTGACCAGTATCGAGCCCCTGGTCGGACTGAAGAATGTCTGGCGGTTATCGCTGGATCAGAACGCCATTGAAAATATCGAGCCGTTACTGGATTTTGGCGAGCTCGAAATGGTCAGCCTCAGGGGAATTGAGAACCTTTCCTGCAGCACGATCGAGCAACTGATCAATGAAGTGGGCCCGGACGCTGTCATCATGGACACGCACTGTCACGCCGCGCCGTCCCTGTAATACGGACAGGGGTCGGGTCTGACCCAAAACCACTACAAAAAGGCAGAGCTGACCTGGAACAGGCGTTCCACTGTGGCAATATGCTGCTTGTCCACCAGGAACAGAATCACGTGATCATCCGATTCGATGATGGTGCGCGAAGTGACAAAAATCAGTTCATCACGCCGCACAATCGCCCCGATGGTGACGCCTTCCGGAAGACGCAGGCTCTTGGCATGCTGCCCCACTACTTTCGAAGTCTGCCGGGTGCCATGCACGATGATTTCAATCGCTTCGGCGGCGCCCCTGCGGAGTGAATGAACGGCAACCACGTCACCGCGACGGATGTGGGTAAGTATGGCCCCGATCGTAAACTGGGCAGGAGAAAGGGCTATATCAACCGCATCGCCCTGGGTCAGATCAAGATAGTCCGGGTGATTGATAATCGACAGGCATTTGCCTACACCGCACCGCTTGGCCAGCATGGCGGAAAGGATGTTCGTTTCATCGTCGTTGGTGACCGCACAGAATATGTCCGTATCACTAATGGCTTCTTCCTTCAGCAAAGAAGCGTCGGTGACGTCACCGTTCAACACGATGGTCTGGTACAGGCTTTTCGCCAGCTCACGACATCGTTGGTGGTCGATCTCGATGAGCTTGACCAGGTAGGTCGTCTGGATAAGTTGGGCCAGGCGTTCGCCGATTTTTCCGCCGCCGGCAATCATCACCCTTCTTACGGATTTCCCGGAGCGGCCAAAAGCACCCAGTACTTTCGGAATATCGCGGCGCGCGGCCAGGAAAAAGACCTCGTCGTCTTCCTGAACCACTGTGATTCCATCCGGAATAATGGGCCTGTCGCGGCGGTAAACCGCAACGATCCGGGTTGCGACATTGGGCACCTGCTGGGAGAGACTGCGCAACTCGTGTCCGACCAGCGGCCCCCCTGAGTGTGCCCTGACAGCGACCAGCTGAACTTTCCCGTCAGCGAAATCCAGGATTTGCAGTGCTTCGGGTGACTCTATCAGGTGTTTTATCGATTGGGTGACCAGGAACTCCGGGCTGATGATGTAGTTGACCGGCACTGCATCAGTAGAAAACAACGAGGGGTAATTCTGGTAACTCTCGGCCCTCACCCTGGCCAGCCGGGTTGGGGTCTGGAACAAGGTATAGGTAACCTGGCAGGCGACCATATTGGTCTCATCGCTGTTGGTTACCGCAAGGATCAGGTCCGCATCCTCGGCGCCGGCCCGGATCAGCACGTCCGGGTGCGACGCTTCGCCATGGACGGTCCGGATGTCGAGCCGGTTTTCCAGCACTTCGAGCAGCTGGGCATTATGATCGACAACGGTGATATCGTTATGCTCGTGGGACAGGGCGCTTGCAACGGTCTTGCCAACCTGTCCCGCGCCCAAAATAAGAATCTTCATCGTCTGTTACTCTCGATAAATCCGTTTGATCAGTGGCGCCAGAAAGCAGGCAGAAACAGGATCAGCAGGGTAAAAACTTCCAATCGGCCGACCAGCATGCCGACTACGGCCAGCCATTTGACCACCGGGCTCATGGTGGTAAACGTGGTGGAAACTTCTCCCAGGCCCGGCCCAAGCAGGTTGATGGTTGCCAGCACGGCGCCAAACGCCGTTTCGAGATCAAGACCAGCGGCCATCATGGCAGTGGTCAGGACCAGTGTAGTCACCAGGTAAAGCACAAAGAACCCCTTGACCGAAAACAGAACTTTTTCGGAAACCGGCTCTTGTCCAAGGTTCACCATGGAAACTGCTTGCGGATGGGCCAGCGTGAACAGTTCGCGCAAGCCCACTTTGGCCAGCAGCATGATGCGGACGACCTTGATTCCTCCGGCCGTCGAACCCGCGCAGCCACCGATAAATGACAGGGTAACCAGCGTGATGGGTATGTGCAGCGGCCACTCGGAGAACGTTGCGGTCGAGAAACCCGTGCTGGTGAGAATCGATGCGACCTGGAACGTTCCGAAGCGCAGGGATTCCCAGCCGCTGGCGTAGGTTCCGACCAGTAACAGGCTGAGGGAAACCCACAGCGCACCGAAGATGAAAACATAGCCGTAACTTCTGACTTCGGGTTCGGTCGTATACAGGCGCATGGTCTGCCGGCGCAAGGCAATAAAATGCACGGCAAAATTGACGCCGCCGGCCAGCATGAAAACGATCGCAATCATTTCGATCAGCGGACTGTTGTAATAGCCGAGGCTGGCGTCATGAGTTGAGAAACCGCCGGTCGCAACGGTGGCGAAAGCATGTCCCACGGCGTCGAACAGCTGCATGCCGGCAGCCCAGTAACCCATGGCGCACACCAGGGTCAGCAGGAAATAGATGAACCACAGGGCGCGTGCGGTTTGGGCGATCCTCGGGGTCATGCGTTCATGCTGGGCGATACCGGATGCCTCGGCCTGGTAAAGCTGCATGCCGCCGATGCCCAGCATGGGCAGTACGGCGACCGCCAGGACGATGACGCCCATCCCGCCAAGCCATTGAATCTGCTGGCGATGGTACAGAATGGACTTGGGCAGTTGGTCCAGGTGACTGATGATGGTTGAACCGGTCGTGGTGAACCCGGAAACAGATTCAAAAATGGCATCGGTGAAGTTGAGATGAAGGCCCAGCAGAAACGGCAATGAACCGACAACGCTCAGGATCAACCAGAACAGGGTAACAATCAGGAAACCATCTCTGATGGACAGCTCGCTCCTCTTCTGCCTACCCGCGAACCACAGAAAAAAGCCGGTAACGAACGAAATGGCAAAGGAGGTCAGAAAAACCCCCCCCTCACCGTCAGCATAGAGCAGCGCGATCCCGATAGACGGAAAAAAGCTCAAGCTGTACAGCATCAACAGGATGCCGAACAAATGCGTTATGGTGCGCCAGTGCATCGCCTTTTCCTGGACTTGACGGGTTTCAGCCTTAGATTAAGGCCCGGATTGTCCGGGCCATCTTGCAATATCATCCACCCCTTGTCCGTGGGATTCAATGGTCAGTGTCAGCGGCGTGAGCCCGCTGCGCCATCCGGCTGAATCAAATCCACCGTCTCACTTTCGACCGGTAGGCTTCATAGTCGCGTCCAAATGCGTTAAGGAGTTTTTCTTCCTCGTAGGGACAGAACCCCCGGTCGATCAGGACGAAATAAACGATGGTCACGGC
>JAHEFT010000046.1:0-11290 GCA_024640025.1 Chromatiales bacterium | reverse complement strand
TCCACCGTCTCACTTTCGACCGGTAGGCTTCATAGTCGCGTCCAAATGCGTTAAGGAGTTTTTCTTCCTCGTAGGGACAGAACCCCCGGTCGATCAGGACGAAATAAACGATGGTCACGGCGTAAAATGACACAGTGCCGACAAAAACGGCCACACCGCCGAGCATGGCCACCATGCCCAGGTACATGGGGTTGCGGGTAAACCGGTAGATGCCGTCAGTAATCAGGAAATTGGTCATTGCCGTGGGGCAGATAGCCACTTCGCGCTGCCTGAATTGCCACCATGCCAGCATCATGATCGTGAAGCCGGCCGATACCAATGTCACGGCCAGGTAGGAGGACGAGTACAGGTTTGGCAGCGTCCCGGGAAACAACAGGTGGAAGACCGCGGCAATGGCCAGCAGAGTCATTGCAATTCGTGGCGGCCTGTATTCAATCAGTTTAGTGGTCATGAGAGTTGAGCTCTTCTAACAGGCTTTCCAGCGTTTTCCGGGTAATCTGCCTGTCTTTTTCCGCCACCTTTGAAAACAGTTTCCTGACGGCCTTGCTATCCCGCGTTTTGATTGTGCGAAACATGCCTTTGCCTCTCTCCGTGAGTGCAATGAGAGGCGAACGTTTGTGACGGGGATTTTTGTGGGTTGCGAGAAGCCCCGCATCCAGCAGGCTATTGACCATTACCTGAACATGTTGACGGGAGACCTGGTAGCGCTCCGCTATCTCCGGTACTGACAGTCTTTCGTCCGGGTGCAAAAACTCCATCACGGCGCGCTCCGCAGCCGATATTCCCAGGTCCTGCAGGCTCTCGTCTGACTTTTGGGCCAGGGCCCTGAAAAGCCTGCGTGTGAGCCAGATGATCTGATACGCGTTATCACCTTCCCGCATGGTCGTCTCCAATATGACAAGTTAGTTGTCATATTAACTATTGACAATAGAGTTGTCAATAATGGATGGTGATGTTCGCAATCAGCGTGCGCTGAAGCATTATTACAACTTGCAGTATGCGTCACCGGGACCCGCCACCAGCCTGGCTGACGCGAACTGTAGCTTCAATGGCCCATCTGCAGTAATAACCAATGGTTCGGCGACAGCATCCAATTGCGCGCCGTGATCCACGAAGCACGAAATGCTGATCAATGCGGTCTGCCAACCCGCACCGGATTTCAAAGCAAACTGTTCGGCAAGTTCCAGCGCCCCTCCACCCATGGTTAAAGTCACGCTGGGCGATTCCGCCTGTAAAACCTGGTAGCTGAGTTCGAGTGCCTGGTTTTCACCGAGCTGTCGTTGAAAATCTGCAGGCTCTCCTTCAATAACCAGGCTGGCCGGCCCACTCCAGGTTGCGATAAAGGTGTCTTCCTGGATTTCATGATCGGCTGGAACTATCTGCAGACGCCCGGCGACACTCTCCCCACGGACATTGCTGATGAGCGTGACACCGCCGTCATCTCTCAGGTTGATACGCCAATTACCGACCGGATCTCCCAGGACAAGAAACTGCCCGTTGGCATCATCTCTATTCCCGGAAATACCGCTTTCTTCCGAAAGCGCCGCTACCGATACCGAATCGTCGTAGCTCAAACCATATCCATAGGCGAATAAGGGATTGTAGTCGTCATCGCCGACATTCAGTTCGACTTGAACGGCGGTTGCCGGCCAGGAGTAGGAAAGCTTGCCGGTGAAATCATAGCGGGGTTGGCCTTGTGCATCGGCGAACAGGACATCTGCAATACCGCCGCCTTCGGAACCGGGCAGCCAGGCGGCCACAAATGCATCGGAGAGGTTCAGTTCCGGGTTTACCCACAATGGTCTGCCTGAAATAAAGACACTGACCGTGGGTATGCCTGCCTGTTTGAATGCGCTTAGCAATTCGAGACCATCATCAATCGCATAATCAACATTAGCCCGGTCACCCAGGCCTTCCGCATAGGGGTCTTCGCCAAAAACGACAATGGCAACATCAGGCTTTTCTTCCCACAGTCCGCTCTCGCTGAGAAAAGCTTGCCCGCCCGCGGCCTCGACCGTTTCACGTATGCCATCAAAAATCGATGTCGCGTTGGGAAAATGTTCATTGCTGTTGCCGGTTCCCTGCCAGGATAAGGTCCAGCCGCCGGCCTGCTTTCCAATATCGTTAGCGCCGTTACCTGCAACCAGGACCTTACTGTTTCCGGCCAGCGGAAGAATGTCGTTTTCATTTTTTAACAGGACAAGGGATTTACGCACAGCCTCGCGCGCAATCATCCTGTGTTCCGGCGCGCCCAGTAATGCCCAGTCACCCGCATGTTTACGCGCCGAGGGTTTTGATGCATCCAGAACGCCTGCTCTCATCTTGACACGCAAAATGCGCGCGACAGCCTGATCCAGACGTTCAAGGGTAATTTCTCCGTTTCGCACCTGTTCCAGCGTGTTGTAATAAAGCGCTTCCCAGTCTTCCGGTACCATAAACATATCCAGACCGGCATTGAAGGAGGTTGCACATGATTCGTTGCTGCATCCTTCTACCTGGCCATGGCCGTTCCAGTCACCGACGACGAAGCCGTCGAAACCCATCTGGTCTACCAACACGTCGGTCAGCATCGATTTCATGCCATGTAACTTGCGTCCATGGAAACTGTTGTAGGAGGCCATGACCGTCTGGACGCCCGCTGCAATCGCGACAGGGTAGCCTGCGGCATGGATATCACGCAATTCGGCTTCCGTGGAACGGTTGTCACCCTGGTCTTTTCCATTAAACGTGCCACCATCGCCGGTAAAGTGCTTTGCCGTTGCTATGGTGTGGTCTTCATCGAGAAACTCGTCCGTACCGTACTTGCCCTGAAGACCTTCGACAAAACTGGGCGCATAGGCCACAACGATCCGCGGGTCTTCCGAGTAACCCTCGTAAGTACGGCCCCAACGGTCATTTCGAACAACCGCAACCGTTGGAGCAAAAGTCCAGTCAAAGCCGGTAGCCCGTATTTCGAGCGCTGTTATCCTGCCGATCTCATACATCAATTTGGGATCGTTGGCGGCACCAAGTCCGATGTTGTGTGGAAAAAGAGTCGCTCCAACGATATTGCTGCTGCCGTGCATGGCATCAGTGCCCCAGATGGCCGGAATGCCAACCCCTCCGTCCGAAGTGTCTGTAGATGCTTCCCAGAACTCATCCGCCAGGGTCAGCCATGATTGCGGCGTATTGCGCAGATTCATATCCGGTGCTGAGCTGCCACCGTTAAGTATCGAACCGAGGTTAAACTCACGTACCTGCTCGGGCGTAACCGAGCCAATATCCGCCTGCATGATTTGTCCGACCTTCTCTTCCAGGGTCATGCGTGCCATCAGTTCGCTGATACGGTTTTCCATTTCGGCGTCCCTTAGCATGACCGCGGGTTGCTTCGGCCAGTTTTGTGGATCAATTAATGTGCTGGCGGAATCAACCGCGGGGGCTTTCACAGAAGTTGCCGTCCCGTCAGCGACAGGTAATGTTGTGCTGTTATCTGTGTCGCATGATGCCGTGAAAATGCAGAGCATAAATCCGAGGAGGCTATATATCCGGGGTTTAAACATTTTTGATCCTTTTTTATTGCTATGGCGGTAAATCACCAACCGAAATCGAAAAAGTCCGCAGAGTATACTCAGACTTAATGTGAGGTTCAGTCCAGCCGCTTGAGCAGGGCGGTATAACGCGGGTCTTCACGCAGGTTTTCAAGCGAGCTGTCGTTCTCCAGCCAGGCCCGGTATCCAAACCCATTTTTGATGGCTTCTTCCAGCAGCTCGAACGCCTTGTTCTTATCGTTCATCATGCTGTAGGCACAGGCGACATTGTAAAGGACCGCCGGCTCTTCACGGTCGGTATCCAGCGCCCGGTCAGCCCATACCCGGGCTTTCTCGAATTCGTTGATCGCCACCAGGGAACTGGCTCCCAGGTACATCGCACGGGCGTCGTCCGGGTGTAATTCAAGATGCTTTTCTGCAGCGAGGTACGATCGGAACGACGCCGCAGTCGCTTCTTCGGCCCGGCCCAGTTCCATCAGGGCCATGCTCTGAAACGTTGGTGACTGATAATCAGCCGGGTTGACCGCTGATGCCGCGGCGAACAGTTCTGCCGCCTTTTCAAACTTCCCCTGCGCGTAGCAATCTCGGGCATAGAAATAATGCGCCTCGAACAGCTTTGGGTTCAACTCGATCGCGTGTTCAAATTCGGACTGCGCCTCATCGTAGCGTTTGCTGATGCTCAGCGCGATGCCCCGGGAGGCATGCGCTTCCGCGGAATCCGGGTCCAGTTCAACCGCGCGGTTGCTGGCTTCCTGTGCCCGACCGACGTTGGCCGGGGTGGAGTCTCCATACATGTAGAGAAACGAATGCGCATCCGCGATTCCGGCGTAGGCTAGTGCGTAGCTGGGATCTTCGGCGATCGCCTGGCGGTACATCTTCACGGCATGGTGGAAGGCGCGCTTGGTCATCGTGTAGAAAAATTTGCGGCCGCGCAGATAATAGTCATAGGCCTGGGCGTCGGACGTGGCGACATACTGCAGGGCGCGGCGGTCCTTGGGGGTCAGCGTGACCTTTAGCGCGTCGACAATGCTCTGGGAAATGTCATCCTGGATGGCGAACACATCTTTCATCTCGCGGTCGTAGGTTTCGGACCACAGGTGGGAATCCGTGGCCGTATCGATCAGCTGTGCTGTAATCCGAACCCGGTCTCCGGCCCTGCGCACGCTGCCCTCCAGCAAGGTGCTGACCCCAAGGTCTTCGGCAACCTTTTTCACATTAATGTGTTCGCCCTTGTAGGCGAATGAGGAACTGCGGGAAGAGACACGCAACTGGGGCAGCCGGGTCAGTAAATTCAGGATTTCTTCAGCGACCCCATCGGAAAAGTACTCATTTTCTTCATCGCCGGACATATTGATGAAAGGCAAGACCGCGATGGAGCGGCGTTTATCGGAATCCCGTTTTTGAACCGGTGCCGGCTTTTCGCCAATGTCTTGAGCAGCTTCCACCGGGACTTGTGGCGGCGTCTTATGCACCCCGCCCGGGCCAATGTCAAAAGCCCAGGCCAGGATAACCGAGGGAATGAACCCCAGGACCACCAGCGCGGTGACCAGCGTAACGCTCCAATCAGGCAGGTTCAGGTTGGGCAGGATCGTTGAGGACACTTCGATGACGATCCAGCCGGCGATCGCATAGAGCACCACCACGCGGATAACGCGGCGCCGTTTCAATTCATTCCACAGATGCAGCAAACCTTTAGTTTCCGGTGATGACATGCTTACCCGCACTCCCCAGTGAGCGGAAAGTATAAACGACCATGGCCTTGTTTACCGTGCAGATGAAGAATTTCTATCTTAGTGCTATGCTGTAACAGTCAGTGGGATATCAAACACATATGGAGTAAGTGTTTGGAGTCAGACAAGGATCAAACGGAATTGAAGGTTTTTGGGAAGAGCGGACTGGAACGGGAGAAGCGGAATTTCCCCGGTGGTTCAGGAGGCCTTCAAAATGAAGATGTTGATCTTTGTAATAATACTGGCCCTGGTGGGATCCGTCGTGTTGTGGAGAGTGCGCAAGGCTGACGCCGAAAAAGAACTCGCCCGAAACCAGGAAATGAAACGCAAGCAACAACAGCGCAAAGAAGCCATCACACCCGCGGAACACGCCACATGGCCCACGATCATCCATGCCGCCGGCAAACCTAAAGCACAGAGTGAGGAAGAAATACCGGAACTTTCGATGAGCACCATCGAATTCGAACCGGCCGATCACCCGAGCTTGCAGCACTAAAAAGGGGCCGGATACATTTTTCCGCAAAAAGGGGCCGGAAAAAATGTATCCGGCCCCTTTTTAAATCGCCCTAATTCTTGATAGAGATGTCCATCAGTCTTTCGAGATTACCCAGCGCTTTCTGTCTTTCGATCGTGCCATAGCCGATATTGGCCGCACTCAGCGAGCCACCGGCCTGGAAGGGATAATCCTGGATAGTCGCAAAGAATTTCTGTACAAATCCCTGGGCGGGCACCATTAACCACATATTGTCGGCGTACCACCGAGTGTACAGTCCGGATTCCCGTGCGCCGCTTTCAAAGGGATCGGCTCTGAGGTTGGTGATCAGCGGCCATGACGGAGTTTCCCGGTATGCCTCGTTGATTGCGCCGCGTTCTATTCCAAATGCCACTTTCCAGTCATCCACCCGTATCGCGTTAAGCATGCCGCTGGCTGCAAAATACATGATCTCTCTTCGCGGACCTTTCTCTTGCTTGCCTTCAAAGTAGGGCATGAAGTTATAGCCATCGAGATGAACCCTGAAATTCTTGCCATTGGCCTTGTAACCGTCTTTTGACGCCAGTTTTTCTTTCACATCGGGAACGCCGGCTGCCGCCAACAGGGTTGGCATCCAGTCTTCATGGCTCATCGTATCGTTATAGATGGTTCCAGGCTTGATCGTACCCGGCCACCTGACCATTTGCGGGACTCTCATGCCGCCTTCCCAGGTGGTTCCTTTCTCACCGTGGTATGGCGTTGCGCCGCCGTCAGGGAAGGTGAATTTCTCCGCGCCGTTATCCGTTGAAAAGATAACGATGGTATTGTCCGCGATACCCAGTTCTTTGAGCTCTTCGAGGAAACTGCCGACCATATCGTCAAGCTCAACCATCCCGTCGGCATAAATGCTGATGCCTGTTATGCCCTGGTATTTTTCCTGCAAACGCGTCCAGACGTGCATACGGGTAAAGTTCATCCAGACGAAGAAAGGCTTATCGGCCTTGACAGCACGCTGCATAAAATCTTTAGCGGCGCCACCGAACTCGGAATCGACGGTTTCCATGCGTTTCCGGGTCAACGGACCGGTGTCCTCGATTTTTCCATCTGCATAAGAGTGGATTACGCCACGCGGTCCAAACTTCTTATGAAATTCCGGATCCTTTGGGTAGTAATAGGTTTCCGGCTCCTCTTCCGCGTTCAGGTGGTAAAGATTGCCAAAAAACTCATCAAAGCCGTGTGCTGTCGGAAGGTGCTTGTCCTGGTCGCCCAGGTGGTTTTTGCCAAACTGACCCGTCGCATAACCCTCGTCTTTCAGCAAGTCGGCGATGGTGGGGGCCCAGTCCGGAATCCCCTGATCACTGCCCGGCATGCCAATGGTCAACAGCCCCGTTCTGAAGGGTTGCTGACCCAGTATGAATGACGCGCGACCGGCGGTGCAGGACTGTTGCGCATACATATCGGTAAACAACGCACCCTCATCTGCAATCGAGTCAATATTGGGTGTCTTATAACCCATCCCACCTCGGTTATAGGCGCTGGTATTCCAGACGCCAACGTCATCACCCCACAACACCAGGATGTTGGGTTTGTCTGCCGCGGCTGCCGTGACGCTTGCCGCCAGCATAAAGAGGGTTAGAACCGAAATGATTAAATTTCTTTTTTTCAACATCAATTATCCTCCAACGTACGAAAATGTCAGGCGACTAATAGCCTGTCAGTACAGTTTAGCCTATGAAGCTGAAAAGGGGGCGGATACATTTTTTCTTCTGGAAAAATGTATCCGCCCCCTTTTAGGGGCTTATATAATTGAGGCTCGGCAGCTGATCTTGCAGTTGGTGGAAAATGAAAACGGTATTTATTACGGGCGCGGCTTCGGGAATCGGACTGGCGACCGCCCGGCGTTTCGCTTCAGAAGGATGGTTTGTCGGCCTGTATGACATCAATGCAGAGGCTATCGAGCGTCATTTGTCCGGCGGGGCGTTTCCGGCGTCCTGCGGCGGAGCATGTGATGTCACTGACCGGGAATCGGTGACACAAGCACTGGCGCACTTTGCCGAAGCGTCGAATAACTGCATGGATGTGCTGATCAATAACGCCGGTGTGCTCACGGCCGGGCATTTCGAATCCAATGACAGTGCGGCGCACGATGCGATGATCCGGGTGAACGTGCTTGGCCTGACCAACGTGGCCCAACTGGCTTTTCCCCTGCTGAAGGCCACGCCAAATTCCACGCTGCTGAATCTCTGCTCGGTTTCGTCCGTTTACGGCGTGCCGCTGCTGGCCGTGTACAGTGCCTCGAAGTTTTACGTGAACGGCCTCACCCAGGCCTTGAGCATCGAGTGGGCCGAACATGGCATACGCGTATTGTCCATCAAGCCACCGTTCGTGAGCACGGGAATGATTGGCGGCATACCGGAGCAGCTCATGAAGTCCTTCACCGTGGACTTCTCGCCGGAACAGATCGCGGACGAGATCATGAATGCGCTGGCGGGATCGGGCGGCAGCTATCTGCCGGGCGGTAAGGCCAAAGCCCTGGGGTTCCTTTCAAGGGTAATGCCGGAGCGTCTGGCCCGCCGGATCGTGATGTACGTGACTGGTTACTGACCTGAAGGGGGCCTGTCATTACGAGTTGCCTTTTGCTGCTTGACCTGACTATAGCTTCATACTTGAGAATTGTTTTCAGCGGCGACAAACCGCTGTAATCAATCAACTGGCTTTAGGGAGATATACAAATGAGTAGCGAAAATATGGATAAAGAGAAATGGGTCCTTCTGTTTAAGGAAATCGGTCTTGATGAGGCAACAATGGTTAAGTGGCACCAGGCTTTCGAAGCCAGGTACCCGAATGAACACCAGTCATTTCTGGAATGGCTAAAAATCCCGGGCAATGAAATTGACCGGATTCGGGCGCTGTAACAGCAAGTGTTCACTATTGGGTACATAGCGAAAAAATATTCTCTTTCGAGAAGTACGCTGATTTACTATGACAAGATCGGGGTTTTATCCCCCGGTGGCAGAAGTGAATCAAACTACCGGCTGTATTCCGGCGCGGACCTGGAGAAACTGAAAAGAATCCGGTTGTTCCGCAGTGCCGGTCTGCCTTTGCAGGCAATTGCGGCGCTTCTTGACGCTGAAGGCGGCGATATGAATGCACAACTGGAACAGCGGTTGGTCTCAATCAACAGCGAAATCCAGGGATTGAGAAGCCAGCAGAAGGTGATTTTGAAGTTACTGCAAGATGAAGATATGGCCCAAAATTCCAGGGTGATGACCAGGGAAACCTGGGTATCGATGCTGAAGGCAGCGGGTCTGGATGAAGAAGGGATGAAAAACTGGCATATCGAGTTTGAAAAATCCTCACCCGAAGCCCACCAGGATTTTCTTGAGTCCATTGGAATTGATGATGACGAAATCGCTTTGATCCGCCGATGGTCAAAGGCCGATTAAATCTCGAGGCGCTGACGAAACTCGTTCCTGTAACGCCGTGACAGGCTCAGGGTTTTGCCGTTCCTCAGGGTGATGGTGGCGTCGCCGCTTTCCAGGGGACTGATCGACTCCACAAAATCAAGGTTGACCGCGTGGGAACGATGGACCCTGCGAAAGCCGCGCGGCTCCAACTGTTCGATCAGTGCCGACAACGTCGCGCGCAGCGGGTAGATGCGATTACCGATGTGCAGGTTGACGTAATTCCCGGAAGACTCCAGCCACTCGATGTCATCCACCCGAACGATAAATTCCTTACCCAGTTTTTTGACCAACAGGCGGTCCGGAACGGCTTCAGTCGCACTTTCACCTTCGGCAATCAGGCTCGCCTCACCCCGCAACCGGGTGACGACGAACCGGTACAGGTAAGTAATGGTCAGAATAAACGCATAGGTCCAGACATCTTTCCGGTATTCGTAAAGCAACTCCCATTCAGGGCTTTCAAACGTGTACTGCCACCCGAAATGTCTCCAGACGGGTAAACGAATGCTCAGCATCAATGCGATATGCAGCACAGAGAAAACAACGGAGGCGAGAATGTGCCAGCCAATATTCCGGCGAAATACCGGCCAGTTCAGGGGAAATCGTTGATCAAACATCAATATGAGCGGTACCAGCGCGATGATGGCCAGGGCTGAAGAATATTCCAGGATAAACGGGATCAATATAGGAAGGTTTTCACCCTCCTCCCTGGCTTCCATGATGATCGACGTGGCATTGATGCTGGTTTCGATAAACATGAAACAGGCAACGATGAGCAACACGTAAAACCGCTCGTGCCTGAAATAATGGTCAATCCCTCTCACGGTTTGACCGCCTCCGCTTTGAAGTGAATTCGAAAAGTTTCATCCCCGGATACCACCACTTGTCCCTGTATCAGGTCAGACGGTCATCTAAGGGTAGCGCAATTTTTTGACCCGCGTAAGTTATGGCTTATGGCAACCGGGAGATGGAAATGGGCAACGAAATCTACGAATTGAAGCGGCGTCGATACGATCTGGACTGGCTGCGGGTTTTGGCGTTCGGACTCCTGATTCTGTATCACACCGGCATGTTTTACGTCGCTGACTGGGGCTGGCACATCAAGAGCGACACGACCAGCGAGACCTTGCAGCTGTTCATGATGCTGGTGAACCCCTGGCGCATGCCGTTGTTGTTCTTCATCTCCGGCGCGGCGCTGTGGTTTGCCGGCAAAAAAGTTTCCAGCCTGGGACTGTTCAGGCTTCGCCTGACACGGCTGCTTCCGCCCCTGGTGCTGGGAATGCTGGTCATCGTGCCGCCCCAATTGTATTTCCAGCTCATCCAGCAGGAAGGCGCCGGCTTCAGCTACCTGGAGTTTTACCGGATTTACCTGGATACCGGAACAAACCTCTACCCGGGGCAACACACCCCCCTGGGGCTGATAACCTGGAATCACCTGTGGTTCATTCCCTACCTGTTGAGTTACACCCTGGTCTTTGTGTTGCTGAAACCGATACTGGACGTCCTCGCCGGCTGGCTTGCCCGTCTGCACGTGGGGCTGCTTAGTCTCTACCTGTTCCCCGTGTCGTTACTGATCGTGTACGGGATTTACCTGCGGCCCTATTTCCCCGAAACGCATGCGCTGGCCGGAGACTGGTATAACCACGCGATCTATTTCACGGCGTTTGTTTTCGGATACCTGATGGCGGGCCAGCTGCAAATTACCCGGTCGCTGGTATCGGCCCGTTGGGTCTGCCTGGGGATTTCCCTGGCAACGTATGTACTGTTCATGATGCTGGCCCGCGACATGATCGAGTTCAAAACGGATAGTCTTTTTTCCAGGTTAACGATTGAAGCGATTATCTACCTGAACGGCTGGGGCTGGATCCTCACGGTGCTGGCCTGGTCCGCTGCCTACCTGAACCGGCCCAGCAGAGCGCTCAGCTACATGAATTCCGCTATTCTGCCCTGGTACGTTCTACATCAAACCATCACTGTTATCGCGGCGTGGTACCTGTCTTCGCTGGGTATGAACACCGGCCTGGAAGCAATGCTGGTCGCCCTGGGAACAGTTGCCGGTTGCGCGGCGGGTTATGAGTTGATCCGCAGGTTTGTGCT
>JAHEFT010000045.1:21378-22928 GCA_024640025.1 Chromatiales bacterium | reverse complement strand
GTTGCGACGATGGCCTGGGTTTCACCCCGGGTGAACAGCGCCGAACCGTGCGCGCGCGGCAGGATGCCGCACTCAACACTGATTGGACGCACCGTGCTCAGGTCACGGCCGTCGATACGCGGGTTGCCGGAAAGAATGCGTTCGCGAACCAGGGATTTTTCCAACTTGTAAAAAGCGCCTGAAACATCGCCTTCAGAGGGCGCATTTTCATCTTCCGCATTACAAAGTGCCTCTACGGCTGACTTTTTGACTTCGCTGATGGCGCCGTGGCGCTGCATCTTGTCAGCAATGGCGTAAGCTTCTGTCAGGCCCTGGGTGGCTACTTCGCCAACCCGGGCAACCAGGGATTCGTCGGTCGCGGGCGCTTCCCACTCCCATGACTCCACACCCACTTCTGCGGCCAGTTCCCGGACAGCCTGAACTACCGCCTTTGAGGCTTCGTGTCCAAACGTGACCGCGCCCAGCATGATTTCTTCTGAAAGCAGCTTGGCTTCGGATTCAACCATCAACACCGCGCTCTCTGTGCCCGCAACGACCAGGTCCAGGGAAGATTCCGCTAACTGGCTTGTGGTCGGATTAAGGACGTAATTGCCATCGATGTAGCCGACACGGGCGGCGCCGATGGGTCCGTTGAAAGGCATGCCGGACAGCGCCAGCGCGGCAGAGGTACCGATCAGCGCAGGAATATCACCGCTGATTTCAGGGTTTGAAGACATCAGTGTGGCAATCACCTGCACTTCATTCATGAAACCCTTGGGGAAAAGCGGCCGGATCGGGCGGTCAATCAAACGGCAGATCAGGGTTTCCCCCTCGGTGGGGCGCCCTTCGCGCTTGAAGAACCCGCCGGGGATACGTCCCGCGGCATAGAATTTTTCCTGGTAGTTCACGGTCAGGGGGAAGAAAGGACGGCCTGGATCGGCCTCTTTGCGTCCGACAACAGTCACCAGGACCCGTGTGTCGCCCATGGATACCATTACCGAGCCACTGGCCTGGCGGGCGATCTGCCCGGTCTCAAGCGTGACGTCGTGGTCACCGTACTTAAACGTTTTGGTCACTTTTTTCACTGAACTATTTCCTGTTTATTGTTAAAAGCCGTATACGCGAACGCTCCGGCAGACGGAGATCTACCAGAGCGAAGCCGTGTCGTGATGCAGGGACGCTTAACGTCGCAAGCCGAGACGTTTAATCAGGTCGCGATAGCGCTCGATGTCCTTGTTCTTAAGGTAATCGAGCAGGCTGCGACGCTGATTCACCATGCGCAATAATCCGCGCCGTGAGTGGTGATCGCCTTTATGAGCCTTGAAATGGTCGGTGAGGTATTGGATACGACCCGTTAACAGTGCGACCTGGACCTCTGGGGACCCGGTATCACTTTCTGAACGAGCGTACTCGCTGACAATTTTTGCTTTTGCGTCTGCATCAAAAGACATGGTTCCATCTCCATATCTAGAGCCGCGAAGCCTTTGAAAAAACCCGCCGGGCAGTTCCCGGGTAGTACAAGGGTCTTTGCAAAAACTTCGAAGCCCCGGTGAAAGTAGCCGGCTATTCTA
>JAHEFT010000045.1:0-21278 GCA_024640025.1 Chromatiales bacterium | reverse complement strand
CTATATGGGGTTACCGGCTGAAACAAGCAAAACCGTACCGGCTTTGCTTGTTTGTCTACTTGGGTATTGTAACCCGCTCAGGCATCGGGGCGGTACTTCTTTCAGCTGCGCTGAAAACCGCTCCGCCCCGATGCCTTCACTACGGCTGCAGGTGCATCAGGCGCCTGGGTTTGAGGGTTTGGTCAGCTGTGACTTCTCCCAGGCCGAGCAGTAAGCTTTCGGGGCCGTAGACGCGGACCAGGCCAGTTTCTTCGGTATCCGATTCAACCGGGTTGCCGTGGCTGAAACGGTTGGTTTGTGTTTCGTCCAGTTCCACGAGCGGCCAGTCGGAGAGCCCCGCGTCGACCGGCAACAGGCAACTTTCAGCTCTTCCCTCTTCCGCCAGGGCGATCAGATCATCCAGGCCGATCATGTCCTTTTCCTGGAAAGGCTGCACCTCCAGGCGGCGCAGCGACTGTAAGTGTGCACAGGTATCGAGTTTCTCCGCAATATCCTCCGCCAGTGTCCGGATATAGGTTCCCTTGGAGCAACGCACCCGGAAATGCATCAACGGCAGATCCAGGGCCAGCAACTCGAGGCTGAAAATGTGCACCGTGCGGGCTTTTCTTTCCACTTCCCGGCCGGCGCGGGCCAGTTGGTAGAGGCGCTGGCCATCGTGCTTCAAAGCGGAATACATCGGTGGAATCTGCTCGATATCTCCCAGGAATTGATGGAAAACACTGTTGACACGGCCCGGATCAAGAACCGGCACCGGCCTTTCCCGCTTGACCTCACCCTCGGTATCTCCCGTGGTCGTGGACTGCCCCAGGAAAGCGGTGGCTTCGTAGGTTTTGGAAGCGTCCAGCATGAATCCGGCGGTTTTGCTGGCTTCACCCAGGCAAATGGGCAGCATGCCGGTCGCAAAGGGGTCCAGGCTGCCGGTGTGCCCGGCCTTGCGTGCAGTAAACAGCCAGCGGACTTTTTGCACCGCCTGGTTGGAAGAATAGCCTGCCGGCTTGTCAAGCAGGATAACGCCGTTGATGTCCCGCCCCTTGCGCCTCCGGCTCATTCCTTCTCTTCGTTCTCGACTGCCTCTGCACCGTGTTGATCAGAGGCGACGGCAGCCTCTATGAGGCTGTCCATTTGCAGGCCGGTTTCCACCGATGCGTCATGCTCAAAATGAAGTTGCGGCACGGAACGGATACGCATTTCCTGGCCCAGGCGCATGCGCAAATATCCGGCGGCCTTGTTCAGCGCCTTGATACTTGCGACGGCCTTGTCGGCTTCAAAAACAGTGACATAAATTTTGGCGTGCGAAATGTCGCGGGAGACTTCCACATCCGAAAGCCCGATGAACCCAACTTCCGGATCCTTCACTTCTTTCTGGATCAGCTGGGCCAGTTCCCTTCGCAGGGTTCCGGCCACGCGTTCCGAGCGTTTGAATTCACGGGGCACGATTCAGGGTTCTCAGAGTGTCCGTGCCACTTCGATGCGCTCGAAGCACTCGATCTGGTCTCCTGGCCTGACGTCGTTGTACATCTTCACGCCGATACCGCATTCGGTACCGGACTGGACTTCATTGACCGCGTCCTTGAACCGCCGCAGTGATTCCAGTTCACCTTCGAAGACCACCACGTTGTCTCGCAGAACACGGATCGGATTCCGTTTTTTCACAATACCCTCGACAACCAGGCAGCCGGCAATCGCGCCCATCTTGGATGAGCGGAACACGTCCTTGACTTCAGCCAGCCCGACGATATTTTCCTTGACCTCGGTTCCAAGGAGGCCGGTGATCGCCTTGGTGACTTCGTCAATCGCATCGTAAATCACGCTGTAGTAATGCAAATCCAGCTCATGTTCCTGGATGACTTTTCTTGCCGTGGCATCGGCGCGAACGTTGAACCCGATAATAATAGCGTCCGAAGCCTGGGCCAGCGATGCATCGTTCTCGGTAATGGCGCCTACCCCGGAAGAGATGACATTTACCTTGACCTCATCATTGCTGAGCTTGGTCAGGGCATCCCGCAGCGCCTCGACACTGCCCTGTACGTCGGCACGAATCAGCAGATTGACGCTGGTCATTTGCTCCTTGCCCATGTTTTCGAACAGGTTCTGCAGGTTGGCCGCCTGCTGCCTGGCCAGGCGCCCCTCTCGTTGCCTGTCCTGTCTTTGGGAGGCAGCTTCCCGGGCCTTGCGTTCATTGGCAACAGCGAGCATTTCGTCACCGGCTTTCGGCACGCCGGAAAGGCCCTGGACGACGGCGGGCATGGAGGGCCCCGCTTCTTCAATGGCGTCACCGCTTTCGTTGAACATCGCGCGCACCCGGCCGAATTCCTGCCCCGCCAGGATCATATCCCCGCGCCTCAACGTGCCGTTCTGAATCAGCAGTGTAGCAATCGGACCGCGGCCCCGGTCCAGGCTCGACTCTACAACCACGCCGCGCGCCATGGAATCGGGATTGGCAGTAAGCTCCATCACTTCCGCCTGCAACAGGACACTTTCGAGAAGCGCGTCTATGCCCTCGCCGGTTTTGGCGGACACATTGACGAAAATATCCTTGCCGCCCCAGTCCTCTGGAATGACTTCTTCCTTGGACAAATCGGTTTTCACACGGTCCAGGTCGGCATCGGGTTTGTCAATCTTGTTGATCGCAACAATGATCGGTGTTCCGGCTGCCCGGGAATGTTGGATAGCTTCCCTGGTCTGGGGCATTACACCATCGTCAGCGGCAACCACCAGGATGACGATATCCGTGGCCTGGGCGCCGCGGGCTCGCATCGCCGTGAAAGCGGCATGGCCGGGCGTGTCCAGGAAAGTGATGATGCCACGGTCGGTTTTGACGTGATAAGCGCCAATATGTTGCGTGATACCGCCCGCTTCCGCATCCGCCACGTGTGAGTGACGAATGTGGTCAAGCAGTGAGGTCTTGCCGTGATCGACATGGCCCATAACGGTCACAACCGGCGGCCTCGGCAATGCATCACCCTCGACTTCCGGCTCGTCGGCAATCAGTTCCGATTCAATATCTTTCTCTTCTGCGGCCTTTGCGACATGGCCCATCTCCTCAACAACCAGAAACGCCGTGTCCTGGTCCAGGCTTTGGTTAATGGTCACCATCATGCCCATCTTCATCAATACTTTGATGACCTCGCCGGCTTTAACAGCCATTTGCTTGGCCAGTTCAGCGACTGTGATGGTTTCAGGAATCGCAACTTCACGTAACACCGGAGCGGTCGGTCTCGAAAAGCCATGTTCTGTCGATGCAGCTGACGAGGGACGTATCCGTGCGCCCGGCTTACGCCTGCGGGCCGCCGCACCACCTGCTACGTGGAGTTCTTTCCGGCCGTAACGGGTTTTTGGCGAACTTTTCTCCTGCTCGCGGCGCTTCTGTTCTTCCAGCAGTTTGCGTGAACGTTCTTCTTCGCGTTTGCGCTCATCATCTTCGGCACGCTTGCGGGCTTCTTCCTGCTGCGCTTTTTCCTCGGCGTCCTTGCGCGATTGATCTTCAGCCTCTTTTTGCGCCCGGGCTTCGGCCACGAGGCGGGCCTCTTCTTCTTTTTGCTGCTCGATGGCCTCGGCGACGCTCCTCAGAGCCTGCTCTTCAGCCTCGCGCTTGGCGCGTGATTCGTCGAGAGCCTTCTGTGCTTCCGCACGGTCAGCATCCGGAACACCCATCCTTTCTTCCACGACTTCGCGCTTCACATAGGTCCGGCGTTTGCGGACTTCGACGTTAACCGTGCGCGTGGCTGCGCGTGGTCCGGAACCGGAAACGCGCAATTCGCTGACGGTTTTACGCTTGAGCGTTACCTTGCGGGGCGCTGTCGCATCGCTTTCCACTTTTCCATGACTTGCGCGCAGGTGGGCGAGCAATTTTTTCTTGTCATCGTTGGAAACCGCGTCGTCACCACCACTGGCTTCGATGCCGGCATCTTTAAGCTGCATGAGCAGCTTTTTGCTGTCGACACCCAATACGTCAGCCAGTTGTGAAACGGTTACTTTGGACATGTTTTGCTCCTGAAAATCTTTTGAGTCCCGGATGGCCGATTATTCTTCTTCGGCAAACCAGGGTGCGCGAGCCGCCATGATCAGCGCTGCGGCTTCCTCTTCACTCATTTTGTTGATGGCAATCAATTCATCGACCGCCAGTTCAGCCAGGTCTTCCTGCGATCGAACGCCTTTCTCGGCCAGGCGGAAAGCCAACCGTTCGCTCATGCCTTCCAGCTCCATCAAATCATCTTCCGGGGCATTTTCGTCGAGGACTTCCTCGTTGGCGATCATCTGGGTCAGCAAAGCATCCCTGGCGCGGCGGCGGATTTCAGTGACAATTTCTTCGTCGAATTCTTCGATCTCAAGCAATTCCGATTCGGGCACGTAGGCCACTTCCTCGATATTGCTGAACCCTTCAGCCACCAGGATATTTGCCACATCCTCGCCCACATCCAGTTTCTTCATGAACCGGTCAAGAATCTTGTGTGCTTCTTCTTCGCCCTTCTGTTCCGCTTGTTCAATAGTCAGAACATTGAGTTCCCACCCGCCGAGTTCACTGGCCAGGCGCACATTCTGCCCTCCGCGGCCAATCGCTTGCGACAGATTGGATTCTTCAACCGCAATATCCATCGACTGGTTTTCTTCATCAACGACGATGGATGCAACTTCCGCCGGCGCCATGGCATTGATGACAAATTGAGCCGGATTATCGTCCCACAGGATGATGTCGATACGTTCACCGGCCAATTCGTTGGATACAGCCTGTACCCTCGATCCGCGCATGCCGACACAGGCGCCAATGGGGTCTGTCCTCTTATCGTTTGAACGCACGGCGATCTTGGCTCTGCGACCCGGGTCACGGGCTCCTCCCATGATGGTCAGTAAGCCCTGACCAATTTCCGGCACTTCCAGTTCAAAAAGCGCCACCAGGAACTCTACGATGGTCCGGCTGGCGAACAACTGGGGGCCGCGGGGTTCCGGCTTAACCTCGTACAAAAATGCACGCAGGCGGTCACCGGGCCGAACCGACTCACCGGGAATCATGTTGCGCTGGGAAATAAACGCTTCCGCATTGCCGCCGAGGTCCAGGTAAACATTTCCGCGTTCCACGCGCTTCACGATGCCATTGACCAGTTCGCCGGCGCGGGACAGATATTCCTCGACCACCTGGGCCCGTTCCGCTTCCCGTACCCGCTGAACAATGACTTGCTTGGCGGTCTGAGCCGCAATTCTGCCGAACCCGGCGTTTTCCATCGGCTCTTCGATGAATCCCCCGACCTCGATCTCAGGATCGATCTTCTGCGCATCGGACAGGAACATCTGGGCGTCTTCCAACTCCATTTCAGCGTCATCTTCGATGACTTCCCAGCGCCGGAACGTTTCATAGTCCCCGGTGCTGCGGTCAATCGATACCCTGACGTCGCGTTCCTCGTGCTCGAGTTTTCGCGCGGCCGAAGCCAGCGCTGCTTCAAGCGCGCCAAAAATTACGTCTTTGCTGACGCCTTTTTCGTTGGATACCGCGTCTACAACCAGCAGAATTTCTTTGCTCATCGAGCTTCTCTCTTTGAAAATAGGTTATCGTAGTCCGGTACCAGCCGCGCTTTGGCGATGTTGCTCATCTCCAGGAACACTTCCGAACCGTCCAGTTCCAATTTAACCCGGCCGTCTTCGATGCCGAGAATCGTACCTTTAAATTTACGCCGCCCGTCCTGGGGGGCGAAAAGAGTAATTTTCGCTACTTCACCGGCAAACTTTTCATACTGCTCCGGCGTAAACAGCGGCCGGTCGAGCCCGGGGGACGAGATTTCCAGGTTGTAGTGGCCGGAAATCGGATCTTCAACGTCCAGCAGGGCAGCTACTTCCCGGCTGACTTTCTCGCAGTCTTCAACCGCGATACCGCTTTCGGTATCGATGTAAATCACGAGTACCGCATTCTTGGGATCATTGCCATAATCCAGCCCGACGAACTCGTAGCCCAGGTCTTCAACCAGGGGCTGCAAAAGTTGAGTGAGCTTGGCAGATTTCAATCTCGTCTCCGTCATCAGGTCCGGACTATTCATTCAGCCGGACACAAAAAAAGGGCTCGCCGGCCCCCAATTCGTTTCCAGTCCATGAAAAAGGCCCCTGCTGGGGCCTTCTCGAAAGAACTTGGTAGCGGGGGCAGGATTCGAACCTGCGACCTTCGGGTTATGAGCCCGACGAGCTGCCAGACTGCTCCACCCCGCATCAGCAAGAGGGGGATGATATAGACTCCCCCGAACTAATTCAAGCCCCGAAGGACGCCATGCACACTGCGATCAGGGAACTGGAAAATATTCCCAGTCCGATCATCATTATACCATTTAGTGATATTGCCGCCCTGAAATCTACCGGCGCGTCGATTTCGGATTCCGTCAGGGGTTCGTCAAAATACATCAGCTTGACGACCCTGAGGTAATAAAAAGCGCCCACAACGGAAAATACCACTGCAACGATGGCCAGCCACATTAAACCGGCGTCCAATGCGGCCTTGATCACCATCCACTTGGCGAAAAATCCGACAAATACGGGAACCCCCGCCATCGAAAACATCACCATTGCCATGACGGCCGCATACCAGCTGTTCCGCTGATTCAGGCCTTTGAAATCATCGAGTTTGTCAGCTTCTACACCCCGGGCGGATAACAGCATCACCATGCCGAAGCCAGCCGCTGACATCAGTGAATAAACAATCACGTAGAACATGCCTGCGCCGTAACCCGAGGCCGTTCCCGGCAACAGGCCAAGCAGCACGAAACCCATGTGAGAAATCGTCGAATAGGCCAGCATTCTTTTGATGTTGGTTTGGGCTATCGCAACCACGTTTCCCAGGATGATAGACAGGACAGCAAGAATGCTGAGCATCTGTGACCAGTCGCCCTGCATTTCCCCAAGTCCGGTCTGCAACAGGCGGAACGCCATGGCAAAGGCGGCCATCTTTGGCACCGAGGAAATAAACAACGTCGTTGCAACCGGTGCGCCGTGGTACACGTCCGGAATCCACATGTGGAACGGCACAACGCCTAGTTTGAACGCCAGGCCGGCAACCAGGAAAACCAGGCCGAAAACCAACAGCGGATCATCGCTCCCAACCGACTTCACGGCGGTCGACACCTGGTACAGATCCATGGTGCCAGTCGCCCCGTAAATCATTGACATGCCATACAGCAGCATGCCGGAGGCCATTGAACCGAGCACGAAATATTTCATCGCGGCCTCGGAACCAATCCGTGAATCGCGATCGAAAGCGACCAGTGCATAGGATGACAGCGAGATCAGTTCCAGCCCCAGGTAGACCATGACCAGGCTGTTGGCGGAAATCAGCAGCATCACGCCCAGCAGGGCAAACAGAGAAAGCGTGTAAAAATCCGCCCGGAACATGCGGAACTGCCGCAGGAAAAACTTGGCGTAAATATAGACGATGCCCAAAACCAGGAAGCTGAATAACTTCAGGACATCTCCCATCGGATCACGGATAAACGAACCATTGAATGCCACCGCGGAATGCACGCCTTCAGAGACGTAGTTGCTGCGCAGCGTCATAATGGCCGCAAAAACCAGGGTGAGCATGGCCAGAAGGTGGATAATGCCCCGCCGTTCTTCGTCCAGGAACAAATCCACGATCAGGATCACACAGGCCATGGCCAACACCCAGAACTCAGGTGCGGCAAGCATCATGTTCGCATTATTCATATCAGATTCCGCTCACTGAAAACTTCGGCTGCTGAATGTGCTGCAGCAATTGTTCGACCGAGGCATGCATCAGGTTGACCAGCGGTTCGGGCCAGAGCCCAACCAGCAAAACAGCCACGGCAAGGGTTCCCAGCACCAGCGCTTCCCTGGCGTTGATATCTTCGAGTTGGGCAACGTTCTGGTTGGCAACTTCGCCAAAGATAACGCGCTTGACCAGCCACAGGCTGTAGGCGGCGCCCAGTATCAGGGTTATCGCCGCGAGGAAGGCATACCAGAAATTGGCCTGGAATGCCGCCAGGATCACCATGAATTCACCCACGAACCCACTGGTGCCGGGCAAGCCGGAATTTGCCATGAAGAACAGGACGGCAAGCGCTGCAAACCAGGGCATGGTGTTGGCCACACCGCCGTAATCTGCAATCATCCGGCTGTGCAGGCGGTCATACAGCACACCAACGCAAAGGAACAGCGCGCCTGAAACGAAACCATGCGAGATCATCTGAACCATCGCACCTTCGACCCCAAGGGCCGCGCCTCTCCCGTTCTCCGTGTTCTGGAACACTGCGAAAGCAATGAACAGGCCCAATGTCACGAAACCCATGTGTGAAATGGATGAGTAAGCGATGAGCTTTTTCATGTCCTGTTGCACCAGGGCGACGAACCCGATGTACACCACTGCGATGAGTGAAAGCGTAATGATCAGCCAGTCAAGTGCGGCCGCAGCGTCCGGGGTGATGGGCAAGCTGAACCGGATAAAGCCATAGCCGCCGATTTTCAGCATGATCGCCGCCAGAACGACAGAACCGCCGGTGGGTGCTTCCACGTGCGCATCCGGAAGCCATGTATGGACTGGCCACATTGGAATTTTGACCGAAAACGCAGCGAGGAAACCAAGGAACAGCCACTTCTGCACCGAAAGGGTAAGCGGGAACTGGTGCCATTCAAGTATCGACCAGCTGCCGGACTGAATGTAGAGGTAAATCAACCCGATCAGCATGAAAACCGAGCCGAGGAACGTGTAAAGAAAGAACTTGATGGTTGCGTAAACCCTGCGCGGGCCGCCCCACATGCCAATCACCAGGAACATCGGGATCAGCATCGCCTCGAAAAACACGTAGAACAGCATGGCGTCCGTGGCGGAAAAAACACCGACCATCAGACCTTCCATGATCAGGAAAGCCGCCATGTACTGATTCACCTTTACCTGAATGACCTCCCAACCCGCAATCACCACCAGCACACCGAAAAATGTTGTCAGCAGGATCAGCGGTACCGAGAACCCATCGACCCCCAGGCTGTAAAAGATATCGAAAGTCGCAATCCAGGGTTTGAACTCCGTGAACTGCATGGCTGCGGTTGAGACGTCGAAAGCGGTGAACAGGGTAATGCTCAGGATGAATGTGACCCCTGCAATAGCCAGGGCCATCAACCTGGCCAGCGCAGCGCGATGTTCGCCGACTGCGATAACGGCCAGTCCGCCGAAAATCGGCAGCCAGATCAGTACACTAAGGATGGGCCAGGTGGATGACATTATTTTTTTCGCCCCTCTACTTCAGCATTACCCAGATTGCGATCATGCCGATCAGACCCACAATCATCGCAAAGGCATATTGGAACAGGTAACCGCTTTGCCAGAGACGCACCCTGGCGGAGAGATTACCCATCAGGCGCGCCGATCCATTGACCAGCACACCGTCGATCAGGCCCGCATCCGCTTTTTTCCACAAGCCGTTACCGATATTGATCGTCCGGCTAACGAATATCTTTTGATACAGCTCGTCGACAAAAAACTTGTTTTCGAGAATTCGGTGGATTCTCGGCATTTTCTGCTGCAACAGGTCCGCCACCGACGGCCGGAACAGGTAGATAAACGTCGCCAGCGCAAAACCACTTATCATCAGCCAGAATGGCGCTGTCCCAAGTGCATGGGTCGCCATTGCGAGGGGGCCGTGAAAATGATGCCCGACCGCAGCCACGCTGTCGTTTTGCGGCAGCACATGGATCGAGTCAGACAGCCAGCCACCAAAGAGTACGGGGCCGATGGTCAGATAGCCGATCACGATGGACGGTATGGCCAGCAATATCAACGGAACGGTCACGACCAACGGCGATTCATGAGGCGCGTGCTGCAGGACCCCGTCCGGCGGATGGTGGCCGGCTCCCACGTCCACCCGGTAACGCGGTTGACCGTGAAAGGTCAGGTAGAGCAGCCGGAAACTGTAAAATGAAGTAATCAATACACCCAGCAGCACGGCCCAGTAAGCGACATCCGAACCGAAACGGCTGGATTCGTGAACGGCTTCGATAATGGCGTCTTTGGAATAGAAACCTGACATGAATGGGAAACCGATCAGCGCCAGGGTGCCGACCCATGCGGTGATCCAGGTCACCGGCATCTGCTTGCGCAGGCCGCCCATGAATCGCATATCCTGCTGGTGATGCAGGGCGATGATGACGGACCCGGCCCCGAGGAACAGGAGCGCCTTGAAAAAGGCATGCGTCATCAGGTGGAAAATCGCCGCGGAATATGCGGATACACCCAGGGCGACGGTCATGTAACCCAGTTGTGACAATGTCGAATATGCGATCACCCGCTTGATGTCGTTCTGGACAAGGCCGACCAGCCCCATGCTGAACGCCGTCAACGCACCGATCAACATGACGAAACTGAGTGCTGCATCGCTCAGCTCGAACAGGGGTGACATGCGCGCCACCATGAAGATACCCGCGGTAACCATGGTTGCAGCATGGATCAATGCAGAAATGGGAGTCGGGCCTTCCATGGAGTCCGGAAGCCACACGTGCAAAGGCGCCTGGGCCGATTTACCCATGGCCCCGATGAACAGGCAGATGCAGATCACGGTAATCCACTGCCACTCGAAACCGGCCAGGATGGTTACGGTCTCGCCGGCAATGCCCTCGGCCCGGCCGAACACTTCCGAGTAATCCAGCGTTCCGAAACAGTAAAGCACTGCAGCGATGCCCAGCAGGAATCCAAAATCGCCCACCCGGTTCACCAGGAAGGCCTTCAGGCCCGCTGATATCGCAGAATCGCGCTTAAACCAGAATCCGATGAGCAGGTAGGACACCAGTCCAACGGCTTCCCAGCCGAAAAACAATTGCAGGAAATTGTTCGACATCACCAGCATCAGCATGGAAAACGTGAACAGAGCGATGTAGCTGAAGAACCGTTGGTAGCCGGGATCATCCGCCATGTAACCGATCGTGTAAACATGGACCATCAGCGAGACGAAAGTGACGACGGTCATCATCAATACGCTCAGGTGGTCGATCAGGAAACCGACTTCGAAACGGATTCCGTCAGATATCATCCAGGTATAAATACTCAGGTTCTGGGCTTCCATACCCTGGTATACCTGTAGATACAACACATAAGCGGACAGAAAAAACGAAACCGCGACTCCAAGAATAGTGACCCAGTGAGATCCCGCCCTGCCAACCTGCTTTCTCAATAGCCCTGCGACGGCGGCCGCAGCCAGCGGCAAAAGAGGGATCAACAGCAATAGCGTTTTAAGTGACATATCAGCCCTTCAAATCGTCCAGTTCAGCCACATTTATTGTCTGACGGTTGCGGAAAAGCACGACGAGAATCGCCAGGCCGATCGCCGCTTCGGCAGCCGCCACGGTCAGGATGAAAAACACGAACACCTGCCCGTCCATGTTGCCGAGAAATCGCGAGAACGCGACAAAATTCATATTCACAGCCAGCAACATCAATTCGATGCACATCAGCAGGATGATCACGTTTTTCCGGTTCAGAAAAATGCCGGTCACGCTCAGGCTGAACAACAGGGCCGCGAGTGTCAGGAAGTGTGTGAGTGTCAACATGGTTCTATTCCTCAGCTCCCTTGCCTGGGTTCCGGTTTCATTTTCACCAGCCGGACACGCTCATCGGGCCGCACCCGTACCTGCAGGGATGGATTCTGACGATGTCCGCCGGATCTTTGCCTGAGGGTCAGCGCAACGGCCGCAATGATGGCGACCAGCAGAATGACACCGGCAACCTCAAAGGCCAGCAGGTAGTTGTTGAACAGCACTTCGCCAACCGCCTTGGTGTTGCTGAACCCTTCGGGATTGGGGGCCTGGATGGGATAGGCTCCCGCCTCAAACCGGCCCTTCGACCACAACACGACCAGCAATTCGGCGGCCATCAGCAGCGCCACCAGGACCCCTGCCGGCAAGTAGCGTATGAAGCCTTCCTTCAACGGCGCCACGTTGATGTCCAGCATCATCACGACAAAAAGGAACAACACCATAACGGCGCCGACATAAACGACAACCAGGACAATGGCCAGGAATTCCGCCTCCAAAAGCATCCAGATAGCCGCGGCGCTGAAGAATGTCAGCACCAGGCTCAGGGCTGCGTAAACCGGGTTTCGCACCGTGATGACCATTACTGCCCCCGTCAGCATTACCAGCGAGAACAGGTAAAACACTATTTCATAAATCGGCATATGCTCTGCTCCGCTCAGCGGTATGCTGCATCCTGACGGCGATTCTCGGCGATGCTCTCTTCATAGCGGTCACCAATTGCCAGCAGCTTGTCCTTGGTCATGATGTGCTCGCCCCATTTTTCGAAGTGATACTCGAGGACATCGGTTTCCACGATCGAATCAACGGGGCAGGATTCCTCGCAGAATCCGCAGTAAATGCACTTAAAAAGATCGATTTCGTAACGCGTCGTACGCCGGGTGCCGTCTTCCCTTTGGGTCGAATCGATGGTGATCGCCAGCGCAGGGCAAACGGCTTCGCAGAGTTTGCAGGCAATGCAGCGCTCTTCGCCGTTGGGATAGCGCCTGAGCGCATGCAACCCGCGGAAACGGTTCGATTTGGGTGTTTTTTCTTCCGGGTAGTTGATCGTAAACTTGGGCCGGAAAAAATACTTGAGGGTAACCCACAGGCCCTGGCCCAGTTCAATCAGCAACAGGCTCTTGAAGTAGCGGGTAATCGAATTCATGGTCAGCTACCCCTCACAATCAGGCCAAAAACGGAAATCACTGCGGCGACCATGACCCACACGATGGTAATGGGTATGAACACTTTCCAGCCCAGGCGCATGATCTGATCATAGCGATATCGGGGAAAAGTTGCCCTGACCCAAAGGAAAATGAACATGAAGACCACGGTCTTGGCCAGGAACCAGAAGATGCTTCCCTCGGCGAGAATCGTGTCGCCCAGAAACGGCACCCCTTCAAACGGCGACAGCCAGCCACCGGTAAAAAACAGTGCAGTCAACGCGGAAATCAGGATCATGTTGGCGTATTCGGCCAGGAAGAACAGCGCGAACCCGGAACCGGCATACTCGACGTGGAAACCAGCCACAATTTCCGATTCACCTTCAGCCACATCAAACGGGGCACGGTTGGTCTCGGCCAGACCGGAAATGACGTAAATCCCGAACAATGGCAGCAGGGGCAGCCAGAACCAGTCGAACACCCCGCCCTTCTGCGCCATCACGATCTCACTGAGGTTCATGGAACCCGCCAGGATCAATACGCCGACCAGGGCAAATCCCATGGCGAGTTCATAGGAGACCATCTGCGCGGTGGATCGCAAGGCGCCCAGAAAAGCATACTTGGAGTTGGACGCCCAGCCCGCGATGATCAGGCCGTAAACACCCAGCGACGACATGGCCAGTATGTAAAGTACGCCTGCATCTATGTTCGCCAGGATAGCCCAGTCATCGAATGGAATGACGGCCCACGCGGCGAAGGCCGGCGCGAGTGACAGGATAGGCGCCAGCAGGAAAAGGAACTTGTTGGCATTTTCGGGTAAAACAATTTCCTTCAAAAGCAGCTTGAACACGTCTGCAAAGGGTTGAGCCAGCCCCAGGGGCCCAATCCGGTTCGGCCCGCGGCGAATCTGCATGTAACCGATCACCTTTCTTTCCATGTAGGTGTAGTAGGCGACGGTCAGGATCAACGGCACCACGATGGCTACGATCTTCAACACCAGGAAGAACATGTAGATCAACTGGTCCAGAAAGGTCTCAGGCATCACGTCACCTCCACGGCAATGGGCGCCACCGCAGACCCAAGCTCGCGGGTGACTGGAGTTGCGCATCTCAACCAGACTCCGCCGGCTGGCACGCGGTCGCTGACCTGCACTTCGACTTCAACCTGTTTTTCACCCTGTCCGACCCTGGCCATCGCATGGTCGGCCAGGCCGAGACGCGTCGCGTCCTGAGGATTGAGCCCAAGGAAAGCACTACGGGCCTGCTCGGTTTGTTGCAGGGGTCCAGACCGCCGGCACAGCGCGTCTATGGAATACATCGGCAATTCACCCATCCGGTAGAGGCTGTTCTCATACACCGGCTGAGCCAGCTCTGGCTCGCCCGCTACCGGGTCCGCGCTGTCCAGATCAGTCCTGAGTTCTTCCATCACGTTTTCGATGCTGACCTGCCCAAAGCCATCGAGCCCCATCTCGCTTCCGAGTCTGCGCAGAATTTTCCAGCCCGGCCGGGCTTCACCCGGTGCTTTTCCTGCAGCCTTGAAGTTGATCACAGACCCGTCGAGATTGACCACGCTTCCTTCAGACTCCGGTTGTGACGCCAACGGCAAAATCACGTCGGAAACTTCACGCAGGGTTTCTGATGCATGGGAAACGATGGAAATGACACTACCAGCCTGTTGCAAAGCGCTCATGGCACGCGCCGGATTATCGATATCGTAGTCAGGCTCGATATTCCACAGCAAGTAGCAGTCAATCGGTGTTTCCAGCATTTGGGCAGCATTCAGGCCGGACGGAGCTTCCACGCCACCCGGTCCGCGGTTTGGCACAGCGCCGGCGAGCCGGGCGCCGGTTGCGTTTCCGCCGTGCGGCAACAGGTTCAGCGAAGACCCCGTAGCCGCTGCAATATAAGCGGCCAGTGACCGCAGCCAGGCAGCATCCGGGTGGCTCAAGCCTGCCTGGCCCAGCACCACCAGCCCACGACCTGCTGTCAGCAGACGGTGAGCCAGGCCGTCATGATTCTCCCCGCTCTCTGCGCCGTTCAGCACGCTGCGCAATTGATCTGGTGCCGCCTTGCCGCTGACCTTCTCCACCGCCGCCGCCAACGCGGCCAGTTCACCAACCAGGTACTGGGGCGCAACAATGGCGTCGAGACTGGTCTCAAATGTGAACTTCCAGTCCAGGGGATTGATCACGGAAATAGCAGCGCCACTTTTCCAGGCTTTACGGATACGATGGCCGACCAGGGGCGCTTCTTCCCGCGGGTTGCTTCCAAGCAGCAGGATTGCGTCGCTGTGTTCGATATCCGCGATCTTCATTTCAAACGGTGCGGAGGCCGAACGGGCCAAATCATCAGAAAAGTCCTGTTCGCGCAGGCGATGATCGATATTGCCGCAGCCCAGCTGGCGGGCCAGGCGCTGAGCCAGGAAATATTCTTCCGTCGTGGCGGAAGGCGACATCAACAGGCCAAGCTGTTGCGGGCCCCTGGTTTCGATGCTGTCCTTGAGTATTCGCGCAACGGTTTGGGCCGCTTCGTTCCAGGAGACGGTTTTCCATTCTCCATTTTCCTTTACCTGCGGCGCGGTAACCCGGTCATCGGCATACAAGCCAATGCAACTGTAGCGGTCCCGGTCGCTAAGCCATGTTTCGTTGGTCGCTTCGTTTTCACGCGGAACGCTGCGCAGCACCTGGCCGCGGCGAACATGGTGGAACAGGCTGGACCCAACCCCGTCGTGAACCGCGACAGACGGCACGGCGACAAGCTCCCAGGCTCTCGCGGCAAACCGGAAAGGCTTGTTCGTGAGGGCACCGACCGGGCACAGGTCAATGATATTTCCGGATAACTCAGAGTTGATGCTGTTTTCTACGCAGGTTCCAATTTCAACCCGGTCGCCACGGCCGGCGCCACCCATCTCGCTGGTCCCGGCAATTTCTTCGAGAAAGCGGACGCAACGGGTGCAGTGGATGCAACGGGTCATTTCGGTTTGCACCAGCGGTCCGACATTCTTGTCTTTGACCACGCGCTTGCGTTCGCTGAACCTGGACACCGAACGCCCGTATCCCATCGCCTGGTCCTGCAGTTCGCATTCCCCGCCCTGGTCGCAGATCGGGCAATCCAGCGGGTGATTGATCAACAGGAATTCCATCACGCCATGCTGGGCGTCCATCGCACGGCGGGAGTCGGTGTATACCTTCATACCCTCCATGACCGGCGTTGCGCAAGCCGGCATGGGTTTGGGCATTTTTTCAACGTCGACCAGGCACATGCGGCAGTTGGCCGCGATACTCAGTTTCGGGTGATAGCAAAAACGGGGGATTTCGATACCGGCCTTGTCCGTCGCCTCGATGATCATCGAGCCCTTCGGCGCTTCCAGCTTGACACCGTTAACTTCGATATTGACCATTTCCACAGCTTGTTCCACGTCATGTTCCACTTTGGCACTCATGCGGCCAGCCCCTGTCGCCCCTCAACCATCGAGCGGCCGTTCTTGACGTAAAATTCAAATTCATCCCAGTAATGGCGCAGGAACCCCTGCACCGGCCAGGCCGCCGCCTCGCCAAACGCGCAGATCGTATGACCTTCAATCTGCCCGGCCGCAGACTTCAGAAGCTCGAGGTCGCCTTCCTGGCCTTTGCCATCGACTATTCTTTTCAACATTCGGTGCATCCACCCGGTGCCTTCCCGGCAGGGTGTGCACTGGCCGCAGGACTCCATGTGGTAAAACTGAGCAATTCGTTCGCAGGCCTTTACCATGCAAGTGGTGTCGTCCATCACGATCACGGCGCCCGAACCGAGGCCGGAACCGGCCTTGCTCAGGGAATCAAAATCCATGTCGCAAGCCATAATCACATCTGCCGGTAAAACGGGCATGGACGAACCGCCCGGAATGACCGCTTTGAGCTGACGACCCGGCCGCATGCCTCCGGCCATTTCCAGCAATTCTGAAAACGGTGTTCCCAGCGGGACCTCGAAATTACCCGGATTGGCGACGTGTCCGGACACCGAAAAACACTTCGGACCGCCGTTGTTCGGCCTGCCGATTTTCAGAAACCAGTCCGCGCCATTACGCATGATGGAAGGAACTGAAGCCAGGGTCTCGGTATTGTTGATCGTGCTTGGTTTGCCATAAAGGCCAAAATTGGCGGGAAACGGCGGTTTGAATCTCGGTTGGCCTTTCTTTCCTTCGAGCGATTCCATCAGGGCCGTTTCTTCTCCGCAGATGTAGGCGCCAGCGCCGAGAGCCGTATGAATATCCATGTTGATTCCGGAATCCAGGAGGTTCTCACCCAGCAGGCCCGCCTGGTAGGCCTCTCTCAGGGCCTGTTCAAAGCGTTCGAAGGGTTCATGGTGAAACTCGCCACGCAGATAGTTGTAGCCGACTGTCGCGCCCATCGCATAGCCGGCAATGGCCATTCCTTCAATCACGGCATGCGGATTGAAACGCAGGATATCCCGGTCGTGGCAGGTGCCCGGCTCGGATTCATCCGAATTGCAGAGTATATACTTCTGGATCGGCGCCGAACGGGGCATGAAACTCCACTTCAGGCCGGTGGGAAACCCCGCGCCGCCACGACCGCGCAGTGCCGATTCCTTGACCATGCTGATGATATCTTCCTGTGGCGTTTTTTCTTCCAGTATCTTGCGCCAGGCTTTGTATCCATCGACGGAAAGATAAGTATCCATCGACCAGGGCTGATCGGCATGAAGCGTTGTGAATACGACGTTGTGATCGGCCATGTCGTTCTACTCCAAACCGTCCAGGATGGCATCAAGTTTCTGCAAGTCGAGCTTCTCGTGGTAATGCCCGTCCACGACCGCCATCGGTGCGCCGCAACACCCGGCAAGGCATTCCTCCTCCCTGACCAGCGTGATGCGGCCGTCCACGGTGGTTCCGCCCATCTTGACCCCGAGTTTTTTCTCCGCGTGGCCGACGACCTCTTCGGCGCCGTTCAGCCAGCAGGATATATTGGTGCAGATATTGACCTTGTGCCTGCCGACCGGCTCGGTGAAAAACATCGAATAGAAAGACACGACTTCATGCGCCCAGACCGGAGGCAGGTCGAGATACCCCGCTACTGCTTCAGCCAGGTCCCGGGTAATCCAACCGCCATTCTGATCCTGCGCGGCAATCAGGGACTGGATCAGCGCGGAGCGCTTCTTGTCTTCTGGAAATTTCGATACCCAGTGATCGATAGTCTTCCGGGTTTCTTCGGTCAGCATGGCAGCACCGTTTTCAATTTCATCGTTGTTCGTTCCGGGCCGGGTGGACATCAGCGGTCAACCTCACCGAACACCAGGTCCAGGGTGCTGATGATGGCGACGGTATCCGCCAGCATGTGCCCCCGGGCCATTTCGTTTATGCCCGACAAATGAGCGAAGCCGGGCGCGCGGAAATGCACCCTGAACGGCTTGTTGGCGCCGTCTGAAACCAGGTAACAACCGAATTCACCTTTGGGCGCCTCGACCGCGGCATAGGTTTCTCCCGCAGGTACACAAAAGCCCTCGGTGAACAGCTTGAAGTGGTGGATCAGGGCTTCCATGTCATCCTTCATTTCCTCGCGGGTGGGAGGAATGACCTTGAAATTCTTCAGCATCACGTGGCCCGGGTTCTTTTTCAGCCAGTCCACGCACTGCAGGATGATTTTTGCCGATTGCCGCATTTCCTCGACACGAACGAGGTAGCGGTCGTAACAATCTCCGCTGACACCCAAAGGAACGTCGAAATCAACCTGGTCATACATGGCATAAGGCTGTTTCTTTCGCAGGTCCCACTCGACGCCGGAGCCACGCAACATGACACCGGTACAGCCCATCTGGAGGGCTTTATCAGGTGAAACAACGCCAATTCCTACCGTACGCTGTTTCCAGATGCGGTTGTTGGTGAGCAGGGTTTCATATTCATCAATCTTGGAGTCCACGTCTTTGGCGAATTCCTCGATAAAATCGAGCAGGGAGCCTTCCCGCCACTCGTTACGGCGCTTGAGATCCTTACCCTTGGTCCAGCGCGATTCCCGGTAGGGAGGCATATTCTCCGGCAGATCACGATAGACCCCGCCCGGGCGGTAATACGCGGCATGCATACGCGCGCCGGAAACTGCCTCATACATGTCCATGACCATTTCCCTCTCCCGGAATGCATAGAGGAACACCGTCATGGCGCCGAGGTCGATACCGCAGGACGCGATCCACAAAAGGTGGTTGGAAAAACGGGTAATTTCGTCGAACATCGTCCTTATCCACTGTGCGCGCGGTGGCGGTTCGATGCCCAGCAATTCTTCGATGGCACGCACATAGGCATGCTCGTTGCACATCATAGACATGTAGTCCAGGCGGTCCAGGTAGCCGATGGACTGGTTGTATGGCTTGCTTTCCGCAAGCTTTTCGGTCGCGCGGTGAAGCAGCCCCACGTGCGGGTCGGCCCGCACCACGGTCTCTCCATCCATCTCCAGCACGAGACGCAATACCCCGTGCGCCGCCGGGTGCTGGGGGCCGAAATTCATCGTGTAGTTGCGTATTTCAGCCATCTCAGTTTTCCTGCCCGCCGGCCGCGGTGTTATTTGCAGCAACCTTTTCGGCCGCGTCGTCGGCAGCCTGGTCGAACTCATCCGTGTTGTAACGGGAATCTTTCCTCAGGACGCGCGGGACACCTACACGCGGTTCGATTTCGACCGGTTCATAAATAACCCGCTTCTTTTCACTATCGTATCGAACGGCAACATTGCCGATCAACGGGAAATCCTTGCGGAAAGGGTGCCCGGTAAATCCATAGTCCGTCAGTATCCGGCGCAGATCGGGGTGGCCTTCGAACACGATACCGAACAGGTCAAAAGCTTCGCGCTCGTACCAGTTTGCCGAACTCCAGATCTCGACGAGTGAGGGCACAATGGGCATGCCTTCATCAGGTGCAAAACAACGAATTCTCAGCCGGCGGTTGTGCTTGAGCGAAAGCAGGTGCACGACCACGCCATAACGCCGCTTTATGTCTTCCTCGCGGGGTCTGCCCGCCCAGTCAAAGCGTCCGGGACCCTCGCCTTCCACGCCCCTGCCGAAACCTTCGGTGGATGCGCTATCAGTTTCCCACTCAGACTCGCCATAGCTGAGATAGTCGACGCCGCAGAGGTCGGTCAGTTGCTCAAAGCTGAATTCTTCATCGTCCCGGAGCGCACGGCAGACTTCCAGCCAGGCTCCCGTCTCGACTTCCACCGCGAGGATGCCGCTGAGGGAGTTCCCCAACGACACGCGGTCGTCGAATCGGTCCGTGAGCAATTCTGAAAGGGGTTTTACTGGTTCGTTCATGCCGCTACCTGGCGATCGTGGTTTCGCGGCGAATTTTCGCCTGCAACTGGAGAATTCCATAAATCAGGGCTTCGGCGGTCGGTGGACAGCCCGGCACGTAAACATCGACAGGAACCACCCTGTCACAGCCCCGCGTCACCGAGTACGCGTAGTGATAGTAACCACCCCCATTGGCACAGGAACCCATGGAAATGACCCATTTCGGATTCGGCATCTGGTCATAGACCTTGCGAAATGCCGGGGCCATCTTGTTGGTAAGCGTGCCCGCAACGATCATCACATCCGACTGCCTGGGACTGGGCCGGAAGATCACTCCAAACCGGTCCAGGTCATAACGGGCAGCCCCGGCCTGCATCATCTCAACCGCACAACAGGCCAGCCCGAACGTCATCGGCCACATCGACCCGGTTCGGGCCCAGTTAAGGAGGGCATCCAGGCTGGTTGTCACCATGCCGCGATCCAGCAGGGGGTTGGCGTCGGCGTTGGGGCGAAGAATATCGTCAACCGAGTCCAACGGGACGGGATTGTTCATTCCCATTCCAATGCTCCTTTCTTCCAGACGAAGAAGAACCCGATGATGAGTTCAACCACAAATACGATCATGGCGGCCAGGCCAAAAACACCCAGGTTGTCCAGCACCAGCGCCCACGGTATGAAGAATGCAATTTCAAGATCGAAAATAATGAACAGGATTGCGACAAGGTAATAGCGCACATCGAACTTTGAACGCGTATCTTCGAAGGCTTCAAAGCCGCACTCATAAGGAGAGCCCTTTTCGCTGTCGGGTGACCGCGGGCCCAGTATTCCGCCGGTAACCAGAAGAATGACACCCAGCGCCAGGGATATCAGTAGAAAGATCAGAACCGGAAAATATTCTGCGAGCATGCTCGTCTCTCTTTGTTGGTCTTATCTAAATGGTGCCCAAGGCCGGACTCGAACCGGCACGGCTGTCGCCACTACCCCCTCAAGATAGCGTGTCTACCAATTCCACCACTTGGGCCAGTACTTCCCCGGACTCAGCTGTCGCTGCCGCCCGACCTTGAACTATCTTCCTTCTCTTCGACAGCCGCATCTTCAGCCACCGCGGCTTCAACGTCATTGGCCTGTTCGGAAATGGCATTGGTTTCGGGCTCCGGCACAGCATCTCTGACCGCATCGAAAGCGGGAACATCGGTAATCATTGGATCGTCCGATGTCACCGAAACCTCTCCACCCTGTTCAACCACTTCGACCGCCGGCGCCACCTGCGCCGCACCCACCACACCAAGGTCATCCTCGGGCAAAGTGGTTACCCTGGAAATCAATACGGCCATGGTCAGGCTGATGGTGCAAA
>JAHEFT010000113.1 GCA_024640025.1 Chromatiales bacterium | reverse complement strand
TGAAGAAAAACAGCGAAAGGCCTGCCGTGATCATCAGCAACGCGAGATAGACGAAATCCTGCGGCCAGAATGTCATGCCAAAAATGTAGAATTTGCGCGCCGGCAGGTCGAAAAGGACGGACTGTTTACCGGCGATGTTCACCCAGGGCAACAGGTAATAAAGACCGAGAAGAACCCACACGGCAATCACGCGAAGCCGTGCGAAACGGCCGGTGACCTGGCGCGGATAGATTTTTGGCTCTTTGCGATAAAGTGTTTCCCCGGCCTCTGTTTGGCCGGGGTTCGATTTTTTTGTCACTTCCAGTCTCCAAGATCCAGGTCCGGGTTTTCATCCTCGGGGGAACGGATCTCAGGTGGCGGTGGGTGGCCTTTTCCGCGAGCGTGGCCGCGTTTGGGGCCGGTGCGGATCATGAAAACGGTCAGTCCACTGGCCATCAGGCTGACACCGAAAAGGAAAAGAAACCCGAGGCTGTACGCCAGGCGGCTACCGATTTCCCAGGGTAAAACCCAGGCGTCCGTCAAGGCATCAACATCCATCACGGCAAATATCAGGAAGGTGCCTGCACAGGCCGCCATAAACGATATCCAGACGATGATGCCGAGATCTCGTTTTTGCCGGCTCCAGCGTCCGGGTACCGGGCGTTTGTCCTTCTTCACCTGATTGGCCATGCGGACATTTTGTGCCTGTGATCAGGAATCGGAGAGCCCCATCACGTAAGCGGCGAGCAGGCGACGGTGATCCTCGCTGAGCGTGTTGCCAAAAACCGGCATCTTGCCGTTGCGTCCGTTTCGGATCGCGTATTCGATATCGGACGGATCACTGCCATACAGCCAGATGTCGTCGGTCAGGTTGGGGGCTCCCAGCGCCTGGTTTCCCGTACCGTCCATGCCGTGACAAGCCATGCAGATCATCTGGAAACGGGCCTTGCCGGCCGCGGCCAATTCAGCGTCCGCTTTTTGCCCGGAGAGCGTTTGAACGTAAGCCACTACTTCAGGCACGCCCTCTTCACCCACCACAGCGGCAAAAGGCGGCATTGCCGCAATCCTGCCGTGTTGCAGGGTAAACATGATCTGTTCGTATGACCCGCCCCATTGCCAGTCGTTGTCAGCCAGGTTGGGGAAACCCTTCGCGCCGCGTCCGTCTGAACCGTGACACATGGCACAATTATTCCCAAACAGGCGCCCGCCAATTTCACGTGCCTCCTGGTCCGCCATCAGAGCGCTCGGATCCATGTCGCGGAAACGCGCATACACAGATTCCTGCGCGGCGGTCGCACTGGCCATTTCCGCGTCGTACTGCTCGATTTGCGTCCAGCCCAGGAAACCCTTGAAATTGCCAAGGCCCGGAAATATGGCCAGGTAAACGAAGGCGAAGACAATGGTGATGTTGAACAGGTACAGCCACCAGCGTGGCAGCGGGGTGTTCAGTTCCCGGATGTCTTCGTCCCAGACATGACCGGTCCCGGATTTCTCATTTGATTCATCAGAAACCCCTTTGGTCCAATGTAATAACCACCAGCAGGCCAGGATGCTGCCGACAGAGATGATAACTACCCACCAGTTCCAGAATGAATTCAGCATGGATTACTCCTTGGTCCTTTCTTTTTCGCTGTCGTTTTGTGGCACCTGGCCATCGTCTTCTTCAAGCGGTAGCATGCTCGCTTCCTTGAATGCTTCCTTGCGGTTCCGGCTCCAGGCCCAGGCCCAGATCGTCAGGAACGCGAGGATCATCAGGATGAGCACCGCCCCTCTGATCAGGTTTGAATCTAAAAAATCGAGCATCGTCCGGGTTTCCTCAGCGACCGCTGCGTGTCAGGCCGAGACCCTGAAGGTAAGCGATCAACGCTTCCATTTCGGTCCTGCCGTTCACTGCGTCTGCCGCCGCCGCGATTTCTTCATCGGTGTAGGGGTCGCCCAACGTTTGAAGAACGCTCAGCTTGCGCTGAATCAACTCGGGGTCGACCGTGTTTTCCAGCAGCCAGGGATAACCCGGCATGTTGGATTCGGGGACCACGTCCCTGGGGTTGACCAGGTGAATGACGTGCCAGTCATCGCTGTAGCGCCCGCCTACTCTCGCCAGATCGGGACCGGTGCGCTTGGAGCCCCACTGGAACGGACGGTCGTATACGGATTCTCCCGCCACCGAGAATTTTCCATAACGTTCCGTTTCGCTGCGGAACGGCCGGATCATCTGTGAATGGCAGTTGTAGCAACCTTCCCTGACATAGATATCACGGCCAGCCAGTTGCAGCGGCGGATAGGGTTTCACACCCTCCGATGGAGTGGTTACCTGGGTGCCGAAGATCAATGGCAGGATTTCGACCAGGCCGCCAAGACTGACGGCGACGACGATGAACACCGCCATCAGGATGATGTTTTTTTCCAGTCTTGCGTGTCCCTTGCTCATGCGTGCTCTCCCCAGATTGCTGGTTCTGCAGCCTTGAATTCCGGGGCTTTTCCGGCGCCCAGGGTCTTCAGCGTATTCCAGGCCATGATGAACATGCCCGCAAGGAAAAGCAGGCCGCCCAGTAAGCGGATTGCGTAGTATGGCTTGGTGGCTGCAATCGTTTCAATGAACGTATAAGTCAGGGTCCCGTCATCATTGAATGCACGCCACATCAGACCCTGCATCACGCCGGCAATCCACATGGAGGCGATGTAAAGGACAATGCCGATGGTCGCGATCCAGAAGTGCGCGTCGACCGCCTTCACACTGTACATGACCTTGTTGCCCATCAGTCTCGGCATCAGGCTGTATAGCGAACCGATGGTCATCATGGCGACCCAGCCCAGTGCGCCGGAGTGCACGTGGCCAATCGTCCAGTCGGTGTAGTGACTGAGGGCGTTGACGGTCTTGATAGACATCATGGGGCCTTCGAAAGTTGACATGCCATAGAAACTCAGCGCCACGATCATGAATTTCAGAACCGGATCGGTGCGCAGTTTATGCCAGTGACCTGAAAGGGTCATAACGCCGTTGATCATGCCGCCCCAGCTTGGCGCCAGCAGGATCAGCGAGAACACCATGCCCAGTGACTGAACCCAGTCAGGCAGTGCGGTGTAGTGCAAGTGATGCGGCCCTGCCCACATGTAAATGGCGATCAGCGCCCAGAAGTGCACGATCGACAGGCGGTAGGAATAGACCGGACCCTCAGCCTGCTTGGGCACAAAGTAGTACATCATCGCCAGGAAGCCGGCGGTCAGGAAGAATCCGACCGCATTGTGTCCGTACCACCATTGAACCATCGCATCCACCGACCCGGTGTAGATTTCGTACGATTTGGTCATGGTCACCGGCAGTGACAGATTGTTAACGATGTGCAGCAACGCAATCGTGATAATGAATGCCGCGTAAAACCAGTTGGCTACATAAATGTGACTGACCCTGCGCTTGATGATCGTCCCGAAGAACACCACGGCGTAAGCGACCCAGACCACGGTAATCAGGATGTCGATCGGCCATTCGAGTTCGGCATATTCCTTACCCTGGGTCCAGCCCAGCGGAAGAGAAATGGCCGCGGCAAGGATGACGAGCTGCCAGCCCCAGAAAACAAAGGAAGCCAGCCCGCCTGCGAACAGCCTGACATGGCAGGTGCGCTGAACCACGTAAAACGAGGTTCCAATCAGCGCCGAGCCGCCAAAGGCGAAAATTACTGCGTTGGTATGCAGCGGGCGAAGCCGGCTGTAGGTAAGCCAGGGAATGTCGAAATTCAACACAGGAAGCCACAACTGGGCGGCGATAATCACGCCGACCAGCATGCCCACGATCCCCCAGATTACCGTCATGACGACAAACTGCCGCACCACTTTATCGTTATAGGTCATGTCAATTTTCCAGTTGTTCAGTCACAAAAGGTAAAACACTCTGCGCTTTTCAAGCGCCATAAAAACGGACCCGGCCAATTGCAGCCGGGTCCGGTAAAGGATCAGGATTTTGCAACCCAGGCGTTACACCAGCCCGCGCCCCGAACCAGGCGGTTCTGGAATATGCTGCAGGGCGCCGTCTCATCGTCCGCCGTTCCGGCGTAAAGAGCGCAGTTGTTGCAAAACTGGTTGGCGCCGGCTTCACCGGCGCGCTTTGGAAACTTGGCTGTATCGACAGTCGCGGCATCCGGGGCGTAACCCATGGCTTGCGCCAGGGCTTCATCTGCGGCGACTTCGTCACCAGCAAGCAGCTGCACGGGGATAGCGGAAAGCGCTAACGCGCCCGCACTCGCCTTCATGCCCAGTTTCAGGAAATTACGCCGGTTGGTCATTTTCACGTTTTTCATCTTTGTCTCCAGGATGGGGAATCATCTTGTGTGTTCGTCAATTTTGCTGTTCCTGTAACCGGTCCAGCAAGTCCAGTAACCGCGATTGAGGGAACGGCTTGTCGAGAAAGTCCGCTGCACCCTGCCTGATCAAATCAACCGCGCCCTGCAAAGGCAGGTCGTGACCGGTGAAGATTACCGGCAAGCTGCGCTTCGAGCAACGCTCCAGGATTTCCTGGGGAGTACAATCCGGCAGGCTGGACTCGCTGATCACAGCCACCAGGGCATTTTGCCCGATCAATGCTTCCAGTTCATCACAGCTGTCAAGGCAGTTGACGGCCCAGCCCTCGCCTTCGAGGAGGATTTTCAGAGCGTCCCGCACGGACATATCGGGTTCTATCAGAACCACTCCATTTACTTCGTTATTCGTGTCGATTGTGCGGCCCTCGGATAATTGCTGTCTTTTTGCCGTCCAAGCGTTTGCGGCATATTAAAGACAACGCCAGCACATACCATCAGGGAAATTACGTAATTTGCAAATGTCCTGGGTCAATCGGATTTAATTCTTTCCCGTTTCCAGTGTGGCGATCATCCGGACGAGCGCAGGGAGTGAATCTGCTGACATCTTGTCCATCACATGGGCCCGGTGGATTTCGACGGTTCGTGGGCTGATGCCCAGTGTTTCGGCAATGCCCTTGTTGGCCAGGCCTTCCGCCAGCAACCGCATGACATCCTGTTCCCGTGGTGTGCACGAGTCCACTCGAGCCTGCAGTTCGTGTAGTTCCTGAAGCTGTTTTCGGGATGACCGGTGCTGAGCAATGGCAGACCGGACTTTGTCGAGTAATTCGCCATCCCGAAACGGTTTGGTCAGGAAGTCGAAGGCGCCATGCTTGATGGCCGACACGGCCAATGGAATATCGCCATGGCCGGTAATGAAGATAACCGGATACAGTAAATGCTTACGGCTGAGTATTCTGAAAAGCTCCAGCCCGTCGGTTCCCGGCATCCGGATATCCAGCAACATGCAATCAAATTCGGGCGGCTTATCATCTTCCAGAAAGGCGTCGGCCGACTCGTAGACGCAGCTGCGAAGGCCACCGGCATAGAGCAGCAGACGCAGTGACTCCCTGATGGCCTCATCGTCATCGACAATGCATATGATGGAATCCTGTTTCATATTGCCGGTTAGCCTATGAATTCAAGCGGAAGCGACAGTGTGAACCGGCTGCCGCCTTTCCGGGGTTGTGAGTGCTTCAGCGTACCACCATGAGCCGCGGCAATGTTTCTGCAAATGGACAAGCCCAGCCCAACACCGGTGGGTTTGGTGGTGAAAAATGACTCGAACAGGCGTTTTCGGTGACGCTCCGCGACCCCCGGGCCATTGTCAGTAACAGATATGAGCACATCAGAAGCAACCTTTTTTACCCGGATTTTGATCTGGCCGTCCTCGCGGCCGCAAAGTGCTATGGCATCCAGGCTATTCTTGACCAGGTTAACCATGATTTGCTGGATATGAACCTCATCCACGTACAAATCCTGCAGGGAATTCATCGGGAAGAAAAGCACTTCAGTATTTGTTTTTTTTACTTCATATTCAAATACTAATAGTATATTTCTTATAATTTGGTTTATATCATGCCGGGCCTTGGTGACGGTGCCGCTTCGCACCAGTTTGCGCAATCGTTGCACCACCTCCGCAGCTCTGCGCGACTGCTCGGCTATACGCCCGCAAATAGACTGAATATCCGCCAACGGGATTTGCCCCTCCCGTTCGATCAGACTCCGGCCCGCGTCGGCGTAGGCGGCGATGGCGGTCAGGGGCTGATTGATCTCGTGCGCTATCCCTGCCGTCAGTTCGCCGAGTACCACCAACCGGTCGGCATGCAACAGCTGATTTTCCATCTCACGCAACTTGTCACGGGCCTCCCGGACCTCGCTCAAATCCTTGATGATGCCGACGAAACGGTCACCGTTTTTATGCCGGATTTCACCGACCGACAGAAACATCGGGAAGGTATCGCCACCCCTCTTACGGCCGGTAACCTCCCTGCCCTTTCCAATGATAGAAGCCTGCCGCGTTTTCGAGTACTGGTCGAGAAAGCCGTCGTGCTGGCTACTGTGCGGTTCCGGCATGAGTCGCTTGATGTTGGAGCCCTTGATCTCCTGTTCGCTGTAACCGAACATGAGCTGAGCAGCCG
>JAHEFT010000112.1 GCA_024640025.1 Chromatiales bacterium | reverse complement strand
AGTCGCGGGTCACTCGACCATGAATCAGGAAACACCCCTTCGAAAACATCAAGCAGGAACAACTGCAGGTACATTACCAGCGGACTTCTGATATCAAACATGTGTTGCAGCATACCCATGGCGTCGTCCTCTTCGCCCTCCATCAGTTTAAAAAAAACGACCCCAAAATTGGGAGAATCCGGTTCAGAACCCCATTTTTCCTCCATTCGTTTTTGAGCCTGCAAATATAGATCATCACGCCCACAAACCCGGTACCCCCAGGCTAACCAGGCATCAATGGTTATTGAACCACCGCCCTGCAACAAGCGCTCTGCTGTGGCCGCCGGTTCGGCAGATTCCTCACACTCCCCGTTCAGGGAAAGTGACAGCGCAAACTTCACACGGGCCCAAATACTCCCCGGATAGAAGCGGCTCCACTCGTTGAATGCCTCCGCAGCCCCGGCAAAATCCCCTGCGTACATCAAACTGATCCCCGCGGCATGCATGGAACTGCTGTCCATAGGATCGATTTCGAGCGCGCGAAGCGCCATTTCATGGGCGCGATCAAGCCGAAGGGTCGCCCAAAGAAAATCGGAATAACGATGATACGGGGCCGGACTTTGAGGCGACAGGGAAATGGCGGTTTCATAGGCCTCCTCCGCTGCACTCCAATCCAGGGTAATGTTCTGGTGCATGGCTGCCAGCGCCGTTTGCGCCTCGGCCAACTCCGGGGCTAGTGCAACCGCGGTAAATGCGGCATTTCGGGCTTCTCCTTGCAAACCCTCACCCAGGTCAATGCCGTAAAGCAGGCTCTGCGACAGCGCATTTGCGATGTCGGTATAAGGCAGTGCAAATCCCGGGTCGATGGCAATTGCCGCACGCAGTTCTTCGACACCCTCAGTGATGGCTTCAGCGTCGGTTGCCTGGATCAGAAAATGTCCCCGAAGGTAATGTTGATAGGCCTGCGGATTGTCCGTACTGACGGCGGTGGCCGGGGTAGACGCCAGGTCGCCGACTTTAAGCTGCAACTCGTCCTTGATTGCCGAGACGATTGAACGTTCCAGGTACATGACGTCGGCCAGTGGACGCACCATGCGCTCGCCCCAGACCTGGGTGTCGTCACGGGTGTCTACCAGCGAAGCCGATACGATGACCTCGTCTCCCCGGCGCTCAAGCTGTCCGCGAACCAGGCTGTCAACGCCCAGTTCTTCGAACAGTCTTGCAGTGTCACCGGCGTGTTCGCGAAAACGGAGTGCGGCGGACCACGAAATAACCTTCACGCCGGGTACCGTCGCCAACCAGTTAATCAGGCTTTCTGCTATGCCATCACACAGGTACTGTACATCTGCATCATCACCAGCGTTTTCAAACGGAAGAACAGCTATGGAGCGGGCGACCGGAAGGTCATCTGCAACCGGAATGATTGCGGCCGGCGCCATGCTCCAGTACCAACCCACCGCCACGATTGTCGCCAGCCCGGAAACCGCGTAAGCCGCGACTTCGAGGCTTTTGATTCGTTGCCTGCCTTCCTCACCGTGCCGCCAATTCCAGAGGACGGCTGCGGGCAGCAGAACAACGGCTCCGATGATGCTTGCGGTCAGAAAGCGATGGTCGAGCCCATAGTTATTGATGAAGAATTCAACCACCTGGAGAATCACAAAAACAAGACCGGGATAGGCCAGCAAAACCCTCCAGATGCGCCGTTGTTTAAGCTCGACAAGCAAGGACACTTGATACGCTCCACACATTGGTTTGCCACTAGATTACATCATGGCGGGAATTTTTCTTTTTTCCTGGCCCGAAAAACCTACAGAAGACGGAGTTTTCCGGCACGGCTGAGTTTCTTTATGGCCGCTTCCCGCCGACTGGCACTGCTGCGGGTATGACCGGTTTCGGTGTAGACCACTTCCACCGGCTTGCGTCCATTGAAGTATTTCGCGCCGCGCGGATGCTCCAGGTGCTCCCGGAACCTGCGTTCCATGTCGGTGGTGACGCCGGTATACAGGGTTTCATCGTCGCAGCGGATGATATACACCGTCCAGTCCATTACACAGGAGTCCCGCTTCCCCGGCCCCTAGTAGTCCAGGCTTTCATCCGTGAACCTGACGGCATCGGCCCACTGTTTGACCGGCATTATCCTGCGCAGAATATGGTTCATCGTTACCCGGTCATTGTCGAAACCGCCGTGCGACTCGCTGGCGGTAATCTGCGCCCCTGAGACATCACCCTGCGAGTAGTGAATCGTCACGCGCGGGATGTCCACGGATGCAGCTTCTTTTTTACAGGCGGTTTCCATGCCAAGCAGCAACTCCCCCGGGGTTTCTTCAAACGCATTGGAAACCAGGTACAAAAGGGACTTGTTATAAGCCTTTGTCACTTCGTCTTTTTGTTCCAGCTCATCAGTCAGGTTGTAAACAACGACGTCAAAAACACGAAACGCCGGTTTTCGCGTTGCCAGGAAGGGCTGAATCTTGTCGGAAAACAGCTTAATACTGCCGGCAGGCGCCATCATGCTCACCGTGTCAACGCAGGCGTTGGGCGCCAGCACGGACAACCTCTTCAGCAGGTGCGACAACAGGATCATGCCCGTACTGTGCCCCGTCAGGTGCAGCTTCTTTGGCTTTCCGGACCGGTTGAACGCCTCGATGAAGGCCGCCAGGGTATCAGCGCCGGCCCGGTCAGCTTCAAAAGGCTTTTCAGCCCCGCGTTTCATTTCGCGCCACAGGGCCCGGCCCGGCACACGGGTAGCTATCTCGACCAGTGTGTCCAGCCAGTCGGTGAATCCGCCGGCCCGCGCATCGGCTTCCCGGCGGCGGCCAATCACGACGTCTTTCAGTTCCTCGAGCAGGCCGGTGTCGTACATGATGTGGTAGGGGTAAATGCGGTTGGCCTTGAACGTTTCCTTCATCGCCGCAATACGGCGGGCCGAGGCCGTCGGGCTGTTCAGGCCGCCATGCGCATAAATGAGCAGATGATCATAGTCATCCGAATCGGCCAACAGGTCGGCGGTCAGCTTCACGTCCCCAAGGTTGCTCCAGTACCGGCCGTTGTCCTTGAAATCACCATCGTCAAAGTGGCAGAAATGCCCGGCGATCTCGGCCCGGGTCGGCTTGGGTGCTTTCTCAGCAGCGCCGGTCGCCAGGCCGCTTTTGTTGGGCAGATGCCAGATTTGCGGCGTCGGCAGAGCCATGCGAAACACCCAGGCGTCCTGGATATTGGCGAGCCAGTCTTCGTAAGTCCACAGCGCAGTACCATCTTTGCCCCAGTCTTCACCCCAGGAATTCTGAATCCAGAATCCCTCCTCGTTGTACCCCACAATGGCAAACGCATGTCCGCCCTGAGCCTCCCCGTCTATCGGGATTACCCCGGACTTCCTGTTCACATTGTCCCAGCCGGCGTGAATCCCGGCCGAGCAGAAGATTGCACCGACTTCAGTCAGGGCCGCATGGTAATCGGAGATTCGTCCGCTCAGCCGGTAGTAGGCGCCGATGGTGTTGTTTCGGGCGTCCTTGGCGGCATCGACCGTAAAGCCTGTCTGGCTTGCCGAATCGTCGGGATAGAGTTCCTCCCGGCACACGCCCATGTTGTACCAGCCCTTGATGGCGCCGCGGCAGCTCGAGCCCGGATAATCCTCGCCGGACCACTCGTCATAACGCCTGGCCATTAGGTACAGCATGCGGGCGCTGACAGAGATGTCCTTGCGCTTGTGCTTGCGCCCACTTTCCCTGATCAACCGGTCGATGACAGCCGCCAGGGCGAAGCCGGTGCAGCTGCTCGCTTTTCCCTGGTCGCGAATGTTGAGTTTATCCGGCTTATTCAGGCTGGTCGGCAGATTCACCAGGGCCGGCTGGTAGATGAAGTCCCTGAAATCGGGCGCATCCTGTCGTGCGGTCAGGGGATGGCCGCCAATCCTGTGCGTCATCGTCAACCCCACTTTTTCTCGTGAGATTTCAGCTTGTCTTCGACTTTCTTCAGCGCTTTCACCATCCGGGTATGAATCGACTCTCCCTGGTTATCCCTGGCCAACAGCGCCGCAGTATGGGCTGCGCAGAGGTTTTCAGCATCTTTCCAGCGCTCATTGAGTTCACCGGCCCATTCGCGGAAATCCCTGGCCGCCCCGGCGCGTTTTTCCAGGGCCTTCGCCAGCGTCAGGTGGTAACTGACGGCATCCCCCATGCCCAATAATCCGGTCAGCAGGGACTGGCGCAGGTACATCAGCGTGTCGTCGGAGTGGATGGTCTTCGAGGCCCGATGAAACACCAGCACGGATGAGAAATGAACGTTTTGGTCATCGGAAATAAAATCGACGCCGCGGGGAACCGAAAAATCGAAATCCCCGGCATACTTCTCGTGCAGCGCCGGGTCCTCGGTACGCAAATCGGACCAGGGAAGATCAGGGAACCGCTCCAGGTGGCGCGCCGTGCCGTAAAGCACGGCATCCGGATACAAGCGGTGCATCTTGCGGACATGGACCGTGTGGAAAGGGTGAACGTTCAGGATGGCCTCGATGTCCTTGCCGCCACTGGTGAGTTCGCCGACTTCCCGCCGCGTGGCGCTGTCCAGTGTGTAGGAATCGAGAAAAACGAATTTGCCGCCGGCCAGGCGCACCAGCGAGGCATGGGTGCCCACGTCGATGACGCCGCCGATTTTGTACGATCCGCGGATGTTCCAGAAATCGTCAGAAATTTTGAGAATGTTCTTCGCCATGGGGGTCTCCGGATAGGTTATGCCTCATTAGATCATAGCTGAGACTTCGGCGGCCCGCCTTCCTTTGAACCGGCGCCGGGCACACCCCCGGTTGACTACCCGCCATCGCAGCCAGCACACTGCACCCTGATGTAACGTCCCGAACGTGAAATGCCATGAGCAAAGCACCCACCACCATCAAATGCCCGGAATGCGGCCACGAATTCGACATCAGCGACGTGCTCTACGACCAGGTTGAGCATGACCTGAAAAAACAGTTCGAAACCCAGCTGAAACAGGAACGCGATAAGTTTCGCGCCGAATCCGAAAAACTTCGCCAGCAGGGTGAGCAACTGGAGAAGGCGCGCGCCGAGCAGCAGGAAACAATCGAAAAGGCGATCAAGGATCGATTGCAGCAGGAGAAACGAACCCTCACCGAAAAGCTTTCCATCCAGATGAGAGAGGAACAGGCAGACCAGGTGAAAGCCCTGCAGGAGGAACTCCAGGACAAAACGAAGCAGGTGAAAGAACTGCACAAGGCGGAAGCTGCCATCGAGCGGCTTAAGCGCGAAAAGGCCGAAGTCGAAAGCAAGGCCGAAGCGGAGATGGAACGCAAGCTCAGCCAGTCGCTGGCCGAGGAGCGCCGGAAAATCAGGGAAAGTGAAGAAGAAAAATCTGAAAAGAAAGTCGCCGAGCGGGACCAGATCATCCATCAGATGAAAGAGCAGATGGAAATCATGAAGCGGAAAGCCGAGCAGGGATCGATGCAACTCCAGGGCGAAGTCCAGGAGCTGATCATCGAGGACTGGCTGTCCGCCAATTACCCGCTCGACACCATCGAGGAAATCAAGAAAGGCGCCCGTGGCGCCGATTGCATCCAGACCATCAACACCCGCTCGGCCGTCAACTGCGGGAAAATTTACTATGAAAGCAAGCGCGCCAAGGCCTTCCAGCCCGCCTGGATCGAGAAATTCAAGGCCGACATCCGTGAAAAAGGCGCTAACATCGGGGTGCTGGTGACCGAAACCCTGCCGACAGACATGACCCGCATGGAGTTTCGGGAAGGCATCTGGATCTGCAGCTTCCTGGAGTTCAAGGGCCTGTCCAACGTGCTGCGTGAATCCATCATCAGCATGCACCGAGTCATTTCACAGCAGGAAAACCGCGGCGACAAGATGTCGCTGGTTTACGACTTCCTCACCAGCAATGAATTCCGCTTACAGGTGGAGGCCATCGTGGAGGGATTCACCCAGATGAAAATTGACCTGGACTCGGAAAAGCGCGCCATGGCCAGCATCTGGAAAAAACGCGAAAAGCAGATCGAGAAAGTGCTGCTGAACACCAGCGACATGTACAGTTCGATCAAGGGCATCGCCGGAGCCGCGGTGCCGGCGGTGAAGCAACTGGAGTTGCCGGGGGCAGCCGAAGACGTCGAACAATAAATACTTCCTGTTCATTTAGGCGGTAATCAGAACTAAAATGGGCCCGCTCCGGGGCCGTGATGAGTTCTGCAATCGGCCAAAAGCGGCAGGAATCTCTCATAGAGTTAGGCGATAAGTAACTTTCCGGGCTTTGTTTTTCGAACGATAAGGCCCAGGAATTTACATAAATATTACCCCGACAATTGCCGGGGCAAAAGTTATCTAAGGACACACATCAACCGGCAGCTATTTTGATGTAAAACCATTGGGTCGAAAGCAGCTATCCCCACCTGTTGACCATCAATGTCCGCTATCGGGCGATCAGCGGAACCTGTACAACCTGCAATTTCAGGGCAGACTTGTTCTCAGTCCGGCCAGAAGGGGAACCGAGAGC
>JAHEFT010000044.1:21675-23632 GCA_024640025.1 Chromatiales bacterium | reverse complement strand
GCCCCATCAAGCGAACAACCTGGGCCCGCGCCATCAAGCAGGACAACGTGCACCGTCGTGATTACATCACGCCATACGTAAACGACCTCGAAAACGTCCTGGACATGGATAGCATCCGGGAATCCGGCATCCACATCGGGGCAGATCCGATGGGAGGTTCGGGTATTGCGTACTGGAAACCCATCGCCGAGAAGTACAGGCTGAACCTGGACCTGGTCAGTGAAAGCGTGGATCCCACATTCCGTTTCATGTGCGTGGATAAGGACGGCAGGATCCGCATGGATTGTTCTTCAGCGCCCGCGATGGCCGGACTGATCGGTCTGAAGGATCGTTTCGACATTGCCTTCGGCAACGATACGGATTTCGACCGGCATGGCATCGTGACACCCAGCGCCGGGCTCATGAACCCCAATCACTACCTGGCGGTTGCGATTTCTTACCTGTTCGCCAATCGCCCGGGCTGGCGCCCGGACGCCGCCATCGGCAAAACCCTGGTCAGCAGCAGCATGATCGACCGGATCGCCGCGAGCAGCGGCCGCAAAATGAGCGAAGTGCCGGTTGGCTTCAAGTGGTTTGTCGAAGGCCTGCAGGACGGCTCCTGCGGGTTTGGCGGCGAGGAAAGCGCTGGCGCTTCCTTCCTGCGAAAGGACGGCATGGTCTGGACCACCGATAAGGACGGCATCATCATGAACTTGCTGGCCGCCGAGATCACCGCCCGCACGGGCCGCGATCCGGCTGAACACTACCGGGATCTGACCGCCCGGTTTGGCTCACCGGTTTATGAACGGATCGATGCGCCGGCCAGTGGCCCGGAAAAGGCCATTCTTGGGGCTCTTTCACCGGACCAGGTAACAGCGACCGAACTCGCCGGCGAGCCCATCACGGCGAGGCTCACCCGGGCTCCCGGAAATGGCGCCGCAATCGGCGGCCTCAAGGTGGTGGCCGAAAACGGCTGGTTCGCGGCACGCCCCTCTGGTACCGAGGACATTTACAAAATCTATGCTGAGAGCTTCAAAGGACATGAGCACTTGAAACGGATTCAGCAAGAGGCCCGTGATATCGTTACTGCCGCATTGTCGGGAGCCAAAAAATGAAGTGGAAAGGAAGAAGAGAAAGCACCAATGTCGTCGACAGCCGCGGAAAACGGGTTGCCAGCACGGCCGGCGCCGGTGTTCTGCTCAACCTGGTGGGCCGTAAATTCGGGATCAAAGGCATCCTGATCATGCTGGTCGTGGTCGGTGTCTTGTGGATGACCGGCCTGGTCGACCCGAGCCTGTTCCTGGGGGGTCCAACCTCAAGCCAATCCGCGCCGTATCAGCCCAGCCCCGCGGAACAGGAGCGCTTCGATTTCGTCAAAGTCGTCCTGGCCGACACCGAGGATGTCTGGTCGGCCGAGTTTGCCAGGCACGGCGAATCCTATCCGAACCCGACACTGGAAATTTACACCGGTCGAATCAACACGGCCTGCGGTGCCGGCATGGCGCAGATGGGTCCTTTTTATTGCCCCGGCGACCAGAAAGTCTATATCGACCTGGGTTTCTACGACGAGCTGGAACGCTCATTCCAGGCGCCGGGCGATTTTGCCCAGGCCTACGTGATCGCCCACGAAGTCGGCCACCACATCCAGACCCTGATGGGCACGTCGCAGAAAGTCCATGCCATGCAGGGACGTCCGGATTACAACGAATACTCGGTCCGGCTGGAATTGCAAGCCGACTATTACGCCGGCGTCTGGGCACACAACAACCAACGCTATCTTGACCGCGGCGACATAGAGGAAGCGATGGTTGCCGCCAACGCGATCGGTGACGACGCCATCCAGGGCCGCACCCAGGGCAAGGTGGTTCCCCACACTTTCACCCACGGCACTTCGGAACAGCGCATGCGTTGGTTCAACAAGGGCCTCGAGAGCGGCCGGATCGAAGACGGCGACACCTTCTCAATCCCCTACGATCAA
>JAHEFT010000044.1:0-21575 GCA_024640025.1 Chromatiales bacterium | reverse complement strand
CAAGGTGGTTCCCCACACTTTCACCCACGGCACTTCGGAACAGCGCATGCGTTGGTTCAACAAGGGCCTCGAGAGCGGCCGGATCGAAGACGGCGACACCTTCTCAATCCCCTACGATCAATTGTAGGAGCAGCCGTAGGAGCGGCTTCAGCCGCGATAGTGGGAGCCGGCCCTGCCGGCGATTGAAGTCCGCGCCATTCTGACAGGGGCACTCCGAACCCGTTGTGGAACCGGGTGCCTGTTGTCAGGACACGCTCAAGCCTTCCATGGGCGCTAAGCGGCTGTTCCCGACAGCCGATTGTCCTGACAACAGGCACCCGGCCCCACACCTGTACTTGGAGGATCGCGGCTGAAGCCGCTCCTACGGCCGCTCCTACGGGATTTTGAAGCGAAAGCTGTGAGTGGCAGTCGCCCTGCCCTCGGGATCAAACTGCCGCTCGTGGAACTGAATCCTGCCATCATGATCCATCAGAACCACGGTTGAACAACGCGTTCCGTAGACGGGAGAGACGATGAAGTAGTGCTTCATCAACTGCTCCGGCGCCAGGCTGGTTTCCAGGTCTTCCGGAATCTCGCCGGGCGTGAGCGTCTTGTCTGTGAGCAACTCGAACAGTGCCTCCGCTTCCAGCCGTTCCTCTTCCAGCAGGCTGTCCAGGCGCTTCCGGCCGGAATGCACCTTGGGCCAGTCAGTATCCAGCAGATGGTTGCTCAGGCCGTGGATTCCGGCTTCGACCGGTCCGGATTCCTTACGGCGATTGGAAGCATAGGCCAGAGACCCGGGCGTTCCAAACAATACATTGAACCCGCGGTAAGTCGAGCCCCTTGAGACCAGGTCATGGGCATGCGCCAGGGGTTCCTGGCCTGCAGCAAGGTAATCCCGAACGAGGTGTCCGCGCGAATGTTCCAGGGGCAGTTCAGGGGCTGCCGGTTCACGATAGTTCGTAATTGCTGCAAAGCGGCCCGAGCGCGTGACGCCCAGCCAGGTGCCGCCTGCCTGTAAATCCCGGCCCGCCAGTATATCCGGCTCGTCCTGCCAGAATTGCGCCGGCGCAGATGGCCGCTGATGAAACTCATCACGGTTGGCTGCTACTACCAGCGGATAACGCGGGTGGGACTTCCAGGCAAATAGGATCAGGCACATAACATTGCGCTTCCGGTCAGTTTATCCGGGCCATGACTCACATCTCCTCGTCGAGAATATTGGAAGCGGTTTGGGTGGAAGCGAGTGATTCCGCGAATGGCGGGTGTTCTGCTTCGGAGGGATGCGCACGCTGGCTGATGCGATAAATTGTGTAGCCAAGCAGCACCAGGTGAATTACTGCCGCAAAGAGGTATAACCCCCCCGGTCCGACCATGTCCATCAGGATGGCGGTCAAGAATGGGCCCGCGATTGCGCCAAGCCCGTACATCAGCAGCAGGCCGCTGGAAATCATCACAAATTCCCCCGGCTCTGCGTTGTCGTTCGCATTGGCCACTGCAACCGCATAGATCGGAAAGGCAACCGCGCCCCAGGCCGCGCTCATCAGCATCAGGCTCAGGGTGGAAACTTGCGAGTAAAACTGCCAGACCAGGAGACCCATAACCAGCCCCACAAGGGACGCAAATGCAATCACCCAGCGCCGGTCAACCCGGTCGGACCAGAGCCCCAGCGGCCACTGGCCGGCGGCCCCGCCGAGGACTGCGGCCGTCATGAACCAGGCGGCCAGTGACACATCAGACGAATAGCTAAATACGAAGCTCGGGGCGAGTGCCCAGAACGCCCCGTTTGCCAGGCCTGCGGCGAGGCAACCCAGCATGCCGGTGGGTGAAATCCGGTACAGGCGGCGCAAATTCAGCTTCACCTTCTTTTCTGCCTGCGCCGGAGAAGGGGCGGCCGACAACACCACGGGAATGGCTGCTATGGAAACAATGGCCGATGCGATGGCAAACAACGACATCTGCCTGGGGTCATAGAGCAGTAACATCTGCTGCCCCACCGCGAGAACGGTCAGCGTGATGAGCGTATACGCGGAAAATACGGCACCCCGTGTTTCATTCGTTGACTGCTCGTTGAGCCAGCTTTCGATCACCACGTAGAGAACCGCAAAACAGTAGCCAGTCACAAATCGCAGCAACCACCATAACCAGGGTTCCTGCCACAGGCCGTGAAACAGGGGGGCCGCAGAGGCAACCGCCGTCATCGCTGCGAATACCCTTATATGACCGACTTTGCGGACCAGTGTCGACCCGCGCAGACAGCCCAGGGTGAAGCCAAAAAAGTAAGCGCCGCCCATCAGGCCGATGGCCAGCGTGGAAAACCCCTCCATGTTCGCCCGCACCGGGAGCAGAGTACCCTGCAGCCCCTGTCCGGTCAGCAGAATAGCCACGCCCAGCAGCAGCGGCGCAACAGAGATAAGAGTCCGTTTCATGGGTGATGGCCTTCAGGGGAACGCGCTGTAATCGCATTCCTTCAGCATTTGGTGCAAACGTGTACTATAAATAACAAGACAAAAATAAAACAGGCAAAAAGAAAAATGAACAGCCCCGTATGGTTTCTCTCCAGTAGCTCGAAAACCCGCTACGCCACCGGCGCCCTGGCTTACTTCGCCCAGGGCATTCCGATGGGCCTGTTGCACATCGCGCTGCCGGCATGGCTTGCGGTCCAGGGCGTGTCCGCTTCCAGAATTGCAGGGTTCCTGGGCGTTATCATGCTGCCCTGGGCATTCAAGCTGCTGGTCGGGCCGTTGATGGACCACTTCGAATTCCTTCCGATGGGCAAACGCAGGCCCTGGGTCCTGGGCGCACAATTCGGGATGGTGATAAGCCTTCTGTCCCTCGCCTGGCTCGACGACCCGGTTGCCCAGATCGGCATGCTGACGGCAATCGGCTTCGCCATCAACGCCTTCACCGCCACGCAGGATGTCGCGGTTGACGGCATGTCCATCGACCTCGTTCCGGTCGAAGAGGAAGGCCGGCTCAACGCTTTCATGAGCTTCGGCAAAACCATTGGCTGGGCCCTGACTTCAGCTGTCACCGGCACCATGCTGGTGGTGTTCGGGATGAAACTCACGGCCCTGGTCTGCGGCGTGGGGGCAGCGGTAATTTTCGTATACCTCGTGATGGTGCGCGAGCGGCACACCGAACGCCTGCTGCCCTGGTCAAAAGGTGAGGCCTCACCCAAGAACGAGCCTCCACCCGCTTTCCGGAAAGTATTCTCTGATCTCAACCACATACTCTGGACCCGGGCCAGCCTGATCATCATGCTGATCATGTTCATCGACGGCATCGTGGGTGGCTACGGCCGCGCGCTGATGCCCATTGCGGCCATCCAGGTATTTGATTTCACGACGCCGCAATGGGCCGATCTGAACGCGGTGATGGGAATCGCGGGGGCCGTGATTGCCCTGGCCATGGGACCGATCATCGACAAGTTCGGCGCCAAGTCCATCATGGGCCTGACCATCTTCCTGACCGGGCTGCATGCCTTCACGCTGGCGGGCACACAGGAGATGTGGGGCAACAGCACTTACGTCCTGGTCATGATGTCGGCATGGATCCTGTTGTTACCGGTGATCATGGTCTGCGCCCTGGCGCTGGCCATGAGCATCTGTTCCCACGGGGAGTCAGCCACGCAGTTTGCCATTTACATGTCGGTGTCCAACCTGGGAGCCACTGCCGGCTCGTTCTTTTACGGAGCGGTCGCCGACGTAACCAGCTGGTCGCAGAACCTTGCCCTGAAGGGCTTCCTGGTTTTCCTGTTGCTGCTGGCCATCCTGATGTTCCGTTCCCACGGACATCCGGAGGAGTTGCTGGAGGATAAGACCGGCTGACCTACCGGGTTGCGGGCTGCTGTTGGGTGATGCAGTGCACGCCGCCACCGCCCAGCGCAATATTTGCGATAGGGACTTGAACCACGTCGCGTTCCGGAAAGAGCCGCTGGAAAGTTTCCACTGCCCTGGTGTCCTGGTCATATCCGTACCCCGGCACGATTACTGACCCGTTCGCCAGGTAGGCATTCACATAGGAAGCGCATCCGCCGGTCCAGGCTTCAGTGTAGTAAGGACCGGACTGGATGAACTCGATTTCCAGCTTGCGCCCCCTGGCGTCGGTCTGCCCCCTCAGCGCCGCCAGGTTCAACTTGCCGGTTGGATAATATGGATCGGATTTATCCGGATTGACTTCCAGCAGAACCCTGCCCGGTTCGATGAATACAGCAATGCCGTCCACGTGGCCATCCGTTTCAGTGTCTTCCGGGTCGCCTGGCAACCAAATGACTTTTTCGGCGCCCAGTGTGCGGCACAGTTCAGTCTCGACCTCGTCCCTGGACCAGTTCGGGTTGCGGTTCGCATTCAGGAGACAGGACTCCGTTGTGATCACTGTCCCTTCGCCATCGACCGTGACGCCGCCACCCTCGGCCACCAGCCTGGATGGAAATTCCCGGACTCCGGCGAGCTCCAGTATCCTTGAACCCATTTTCGCATCCTGGTCATAGGGATGGTACTTCCCGCCCCAGGCGTTGAAACTCCACGTTGAACCGGCCAGGTCGCCTTCCCGGTTAACCAGGAAGTTCGGCCCGGAATCCCGGGTCCAGGAATCGTCGATGGGAAGTTCGATCACATCGACATTTTCACCCAGCAGTTTTCGGGCATCGGTAATCTTGTGGGAGGGCGCCAGCATGCGGACCCGCTCGAACCGGGCGATCGTATTGGCTACGCCGGCATAGTCCCTGGCAACTGCTTCTTCGTCCGCCCACAGGCCCGGCCGGCACGGCCAGGCCATCCAGCAACAACTGTGCGGCGCCCATTCTGCGGGCATGTAAAAACCTTCTGTCATTGGGTGATTCATAACTGATTAACGTTGCTGAATTTTTGATCAATAGCCCGGGCGAACCGCATCGGCGCGCCCGGGTCGGTCCGCAGGTACATCGATGGCTCGATCAGTTCGAGTTCCATGACCAGGAAGTCATTTTCGTCATTCCGCACAAAATCAGCACGTGCGTACAGCGGGACTTCAGGCAGCGCTGCCAGTGCCTGCTGTCCGCGAATCAACAGCTTTTTTTCCGGGGCGACCGCCTGTATTTCGGCGCCGCGCTCTTCCTGTGAACGGAATTCCAACTCCGCCGGCGTTTTGAGGATGGCGTGGCTAAACGCTCCGTTGAAAAAGAACAGGGAGTACTCGCCTTCGTCCAGGATTCGCGGCATAAATTTTTGCACCAGGGCCCGCCGATCAGCGAAGCAGCCGCTGATCGTGTCACGGCGTCGCACCGAATCTTCCGGTGTAACCCGGAATGCCCTGTCCCCATTGGCCCCGATCACGGGTTTGATCACCAGTTCATCGCAACCCAAAGTTTCGGAAAACGCCTGGAAGGAATCCGGCCGCACTTCGCCGGGCCAGACCGTTGGCACGATGCCGATTCCCTGGCGCTCGAGGTCGGCAAGATAGGTCTTTTCCAGGTTCCAATGCACGATTGCCAGCGGATTGGCCAACCGGGATTCCCGGTGTATCTTTGCGAGAACCTCGAGAAAGGCCGGCACATCATTCCAGTAGTCCCAGGTCGAGCGAATAATGACCGCATCAAAAGCGCCCCACGGAGTCGCGGTCTGCCGCCAGGACACCGTTGATACCCGCCAGCCCAGCTCAGCCAGCGGTTCGATGGCGTGCTCATCGTCGATGACGTAGTCGCCACGTTCATCCAGGGTAAGGAAAGCGCAATTTCTCATCGGTCCATGATATAAGGTTCAGCATATGTGGTACGAGTACCTTTTCTCACTGATCTCCATTTACCTGGTTGTCGCGACAGCCGCGGGTATCCACGTACTTCTTTTTGTCCGGAATTCACGCGCCGCTTTTGGATGGCTGGGACTGATTATCGTTTTCCCCATTGCCGGTGCCGTCATATACGCGCTTTTCGGGATCAACCGCGTGCGCAGGAAAGCCGCTCGAGTCTCGCGGGAAACCCAGGTAGAGCCCGGAAAAGAAACCCTGGCCGGCTTTCAGGCCGAAGGCGAGGCCCGTTATCAGCCGGGGTACAAGGTCACCGGATCGGAACTGACGCCCGGCAACGACATCACCACTTACTACAATGGCGAGGAGGCTTTTCCCGCGATGCTCCAGGCCATCGAAACCGCCAGCCGGGAGGTTCTGCTGAGCAGTTATATTTTCGATAACGATAAAACCGGGAAGCTTTTCATTGAACAGCTGACAGCTGCAAAAGGCCGGGGCTGCAGAGTCTGCGTGCTGGTCGACGATGTCGGAATCCGCTACAGCTGGCCATCTATCCTGGGCGAACTCCGGAAACATGAGCTTCCCTTCAGGAGATTTATGCCATTGCGGCTGTTTCCGCCCAGTTTGAGCATCAACCTGAGAACCCACAGAAAACTCCTGATCACAGACCGCCGGGTTACCTTTGCGGGAGGAATGAATATCGGTGATCGCCAACTGTTGAACGGCCCATCAAGGCACCGCGCCAGTGACCTGCATTTCCGGTTCGAAGGGCCACTGACGGCGGACTGTGTTCGCCTGTTCGGAGATGACTGGAAATTTTCCCGCGGAGAGCCGCTGGATGGATGGCGGGAGACCGGCGCGGGTGATGGGGAGGCGCGCTGCCGCCTTATTTCTGACGGGCCTGACGATACGCTGGATTCGCTGATGCTGGTCATCATGGGGGTTGTTTCGAGTGCCCGCAGCCGTGTCTGGATCATGACCCCCTACTTTCTGCCGGAACGGCAGATACTGGGTTGCCTCCAGGCCGCATCACTTTCCGGGGTGGATGTCCGCATTATGATCCCTGAAAAAAACAATTGGCCGCTGGTCCAGTGGGCCCTTCAGCACAACATGGTTGAGTTGCTCGACGCGGGTGTGAAAATACTCAGCCGTCCTCTACCGTTTGCACATAGCAAGTGCCTGGTGATCGATGACGATTACGCTCTGGTGGGCTCCAGTAACCTGGACCCGCGCAGCCTGCGTCTGAACTTTGAGCTGGGTATCGAAATAGTCGATTCTGAGTTCAACCGGGAACTGGGCAGCCATTTCACGGATGTGGCTGAAACCTGCACCCCCTTCACACGGGCGCAGATAAAAGCCCGTGGAACCTTCGCGCGCCTGCGCGACGGTGCCTCTGCACTATTCTCTCCCTATCTCTAGCCTGCCACAGCCGGCCGAACGCGCCGGTGGTAAAACTCTCAGAAAATTTTCAGCAATACACCCACCAGTCCTCCAACCACAAGCACCGCATTAGCCAGCAGTGTCATGGCCATGCCGGGTGTGCGGCTTTCCGGCTTACTGATGTATTCGTATGAATACAGTTGGCGCCCGGCCAGGAACACAAGCCCGGGCAGCAAGGCCCAGACTGCACTGACATAGACGGTGAACGCAATCATGCCGGGGATAAAGACGATCAGCTGTTCCAACGTATTCTCTTGAACCCGGTAAAGGCGTTCCCAGGCCTCGTCCCCGGTGGTTTTCGGCGCCTTTATCCCGTACTTGCCGCGGGCAATTCCAACCCTCAGGGAAAACCAGGTGTACTGGACCAGCGCCAGAAGGATGATCAGTGCTGCGTGTTCCATGGGATTCTCCTGTTTGGTTCCTTGAACAATAGTGCATCCCATCGGAAAAATCCTGCACAAAACGATAGAATGAGGCCATGAATAAAATACTTGGTGAATCTCAGGCCCAGGTGGATCGACTCGCCGAAACCGTAAAGCAAAAGAAACCCGGTAGCTCACGGGGTATCGAAACCCTGTTTCGCAGCGCTTACCGCGTGCAGATGGACCTGACCAGCCTGGCCGACAACAAGGCGAATATGATGATCAGCATCAACGGCATCATCATATCCATCATTATCGCCTCGGTGGCGCCCAAGCTGGACTCCAATCCCTGGCTGCTGATCCCGGCGACCATCTTTCTGTGCGGCACGCTTGTTTCCATTATTTATTCGATCCTCGCCGCCAGACCACGCGTCAGCAGCACCGCCATTGCACTGGAAGATCTGGAGCACAGCGAGGGCAATATCCTGTTCTTCGGCGATTTTTCCCATCTGAGCCAGGAAGAGTTTACCGGTGGAATGATGAACCTGATGGAAGACAAGACCGTCGTATACGAAACGATGATCCATAACCTGTATGGGCTTGGCTCGGTGCTCAGAAAGAAATTCGCCTTGTTGACCGGCGCATATACCGCGTTCATGACCGCCCTGATTCTTGGAGTCAGTTCCTTTATCGGTGTATTCGTCTGGATACTGTACTTTGCGCCCGTGAAGTAAGCCTCGCGCCGGCCTTGCGTCAGGTCAATACCGACAACTCCCTGCTGTCGTATTATGAGTATTCCGCTTTCACTACGAGAGCCCGAACATGCAGTTCATCCCAAAGTCCGTTCTCGGTAAATTGTACAACCGGACCAGCCTGAGAAATGAAGATGGCCTGGTCAGGTTTTCAGTGAAGAACCGTCTCAGCCCCGCTATCCTGCGAGAATTTTCACAGGTAACAATCAACGGCAAACCGGTAGCCAGGGAAAAAATTTCTGTCTCCGTCGAATCCGGTGAACCCGTTTTTGTCCAGCAGATCAGTCCGGAAAGCCCGGTGGATTTCCCGTTGGGCACTCTGGTGAATATTTACCTCGACATAGAACCACTTAATGAGGGCCCGCACGAGATCAGTCTGGCATTCGACGCCCATCCTTTCGGTCACCTGAACCTGGAAGTAAAGGACAATCTGAAGACCGGAGTAACGGCGCCCGGTGCGGTACCGCGTGATTCCGGAGATGATTACAGCGACGATATCATCCAGTCCCGGCAGGCCTTCATCAGGGAGCACACCGGCGCCGAGTTGAAACATATCGGCAGCTACTCATTCGATCCCCACGTGACCCGGGGCAACATCGAGCACTTTACGGGCGTGGCGCAGGTACCGCTGGGCTTTGCCGGCCCCCTCCTGGTGCATGGCGAGCACGCGCAGGGTGAATTCTATGTTCCGCTCGCCTGCAGCGAGGGTACGCTGGTGGCCTCCTACAACCGCGGGATGAAAGTCCTGCACCGAAGCGGCGGTGTGAAGTGCACTGTCGTCGGCGACAATATGCAGAGGGCGCCAGTTTTCATTTTCGATGACGCGGCCTCGGCCCGGCGATTTGCCGAATGGGTCGTGACGCGCACCGAAGACATCAGGGCGGCAGCGGATGCGACCGACCCCTTCGTCCGGATGGATTATATCGATCACTTTCTCGCCAGCAAATTTGCCTTCCTGCGGTTCAATTTCAAGACCGGTGATGCCGCCGGCATGAACATGGTTGGCAAAGCGGCTTTTGCCGCGTGCAACTGGATCCTGGAGAACTGCGACGTGGTGGAAATCCAGCGGTTCTTCCTCGAATCAAATTTTGCGACCGACAAGAAGGCTTCGATGGTCAACATGATGCGAACCCGTGGAAAACGCGTCGTTGCCGAAGCCGTTGTCAAACACGATGTCCTGCTGGAAATCATGGACGCCGACACAGAAGCCATCTACTACCACTCAAAAGTCGCCAACATCGGAACCATGATGTCCGGCGCCAATAACAACGGCTGCCACGCAGCCAACGCCATCACCGCGATGTTCCTGGCGACCGGCCAGGACGTGGCCAATGTTTCGGAATCTTCCATGGGCCTGCTGCATTCCGAACTGACTCCGGAGAACGACCTGTATATCTCCGTCACGCTGCCTTCGCTGATCGTAGCAACCTGTGGCGGCGGAACCGCTCTCCCCACTCAAAGAGAATCACTTGAAGCGATGGGCTGTTACGGTGTTGGCAAGGTTTACAAGCTTGCGGAAATCATGGCAGGCACCGTCCTGGCCGGCGAAATTTCTCTGGCGGCCGCGATTTCGTCACTGGACTGGGTTTCAAGCCACGACCAGTTTGGGAGGAATGATCCCCAGGCAGCGAACTAGCTGCCTAAAAAACGGAAATTGAATTTTTTTGGGCCATCATCGTGCCCTCTGATTCATCAGCAACTGGCCGCGGTGATCCGGACCCTCAACGAAATCAATCAGGTTGGTAATGGAAATATCGTTTTTGAGGAAGAGGCCACTGAAGGCATTGATACAGGTTGCCGTGGAAGCTTCCGGGAATCGCGCGCGGAATTCACGGCGGAAAACCACGAACTCCGCATATGCGAACAACTTGCCGTGATTGAAACGGCTGTCCTGCTCTAACTCACGCTGAAAACGTGCCATGGAGAGCAACCGCTGGTATTCAGCGGTTGCTTCCCGGCATACGAGTTCCACGAACTCGCTCGAATGATCCAGAACGCTGGCGTGTAAGCCGGTTACGTCAGTGGAAATCGATCGATCGTTCATTCCACGAAAGATACACGACCCCGGAGCCGCAGGCGACCAACATCAACCGTCGAGGGAGGCGAGACTCCCTATTCTCCTTCGCTGATCGGCACCATGATATGCGCGTAGGGCGTTTCACCCCACATCACGTATGGGCCGCCCGAACTCGGATCATCCGTAATGCCTTTAAGCATTTCCTTTGGAACGATGATCATCAGGTGCGGCCCGGTCTCGGTATAGTCTTCCGCGTTCTTCGGATCCGGGTGATAGGGTGTGGCGTTGCTGACACCTGCTCCGATATCACCCTGCAGCATGTAGGAAATCCCGATCTGGTCGGTCTCGAATTCCGCCTGATTCATGACGGCATGCATCATTTTCATCCACAAGGCGTCGTTACACATGGGCGCATCGTCCCCCGGCATGGTGTCCGGCATGCAGGTCCAGCCGTTGCTGCCTTCGCGGAGCACGGTGCCATCGCCGTCCATGATGGTAGCCTGTCCACTGATCGACTCTGGTGCGGCTGACATGGCGCGCTTGATTTTGGCTTCGGTCATATCATCCGCAACCAATTGGCAGGGCAACGCCAGGCTCAGCATGAGTGTCGTAGCCAGGATTCCCGTAGTGTGAAGTTTCATTTAGCTCTCCTTTTTAGATGATAAATTCCGGTTGATTGCCCGGCTTGTTTTAACAATAGCCCAACAACCGGAATCTTGCCAATGAGTAACCTTTCACCGGCTTTCTGCGTCTAACTTTCAGGAAGATAGAGGTCTGGTGATGCACGAGGGAATTCGCGATACGTCTGCGCAGGATGTCCTGCTGGAAAAAACCGGTCACCGGCGATGGCTGAAATGGGCCGTGGCGCTGCTGCTTCTCGTGTTGCTGGCTTTCCTGATCAGCCCGGTGATATCTACCTGGCTGAGTGCGGAAGCCAGTGTTTCAGCTGATCGCATACGCACCGCTGTCGTCAAGCGGGGAGACCTGGTGAGGGACCTCAGTGTCCAGGGACGGGTTGTCGCAGCAGTCAGCCCCACCTTATACAGCCCCGCAACCGGCACGGTAACCCTCCAGGTGCAGCCCGGCGACTCGGTCAAGCTGGGCCAGGTCATGGCCGTTATTGACAGCCCGGAAGTACGATCAGAATTCCTGCAGGAGTTGTCATCACTCGACCAGTTGAATGCTGAACTGGCGCGGGAAAAAATCCAGGCGCGCAAAGCCCAGGTTAAAAGTCAGCAAACCATTGATTTGGCCAAGGTCGAGTTAACCGCCGCAGAACGCGAGATGCGCAGGGCGGATGCATCCATCAGCACCAATGCCATTTCAGAAATTGATTTTGAACGCTCGCGCGACGAACTGGCCCGGGCCAGGGTGGAGTACAACCACGCCGTGCAGGATGCGCAGCTGGAAAGTGAAAGCCTCGAATTCGAGACTACCACGCGGGAACTCGCCGTGGACCGGCAACAACTGGTGGTGGACGAACTGAAACGCCGGGTTGACGATTTATCGATCCGGTCTCCGGTTGACGGCATTGTCGGCAACGTGGCCGTTCAACAGAAAGCGCTGGTTAACGAGAACGGTCCGCTGATTACCGTGGTGGACCTGTCCGCTTTTGAAGTTGAAATCCGGATCCCCGAGGCGTATGCGGATGACCTGGGCATCGGGCTTGGCGGCGAAGTTCAATACAACGGCGATGAGTACCGCGGCGAACTGGTGTCACTTTCGCCCGAGGTGGTCAACAACGAGGTCGTGGGCCGAATCCGGTTCGTGGGAGATACACCTCCGGGACTGCGCCAGAACCAGCGCGTCACCGTGCGCGTAATGATGGACGAACTCATCGATGTATTGAAGCTGCAACGTGGCGCCTTTACCGACAGCGGCGGCGGTCGTTATGCCTTTGTGCTCGTCGGTAATGGGCTGGCGGAGCGGCGTGAAATCAGGCTTGGGGCCCGCAGCGCGGCCGAGGTCGAAATCCTGTCCGGCCTTACCCTTGGAGAAGAGGTGATGATCTCGAGTATCGCCGAATTTGAAAACTACGACACCATACAGATCGTCGACTGATATCCCAATGGAACCTGGAGGAATCTGCACATGTTGAAAATGAAAAACATCAGCAAAGTCTACCGGACCGAGCTCGTGGAAACGCATGCCCTGCGGGAACTTGACCTGCACGTGGATGAAGGCGAGTTCATCGCTGTGACCGGTCCCTCCGGATCCGGGAAAACGACCTTTCTCAATATTGCCGGACTGCTGGAATCTCCAAGCAGCGGTATCTATGAACTTGACGGCGAGGACGTAAGCCGGTTGAACGACCGGCAGAGATCGCGCATTCGCAACGAAAAGGTCGGGTTCATTTTTCAAAGCTTCAACCTCATCCCGGACCTGAACCTGGCCGACAACGTCGACGTGCCCCTGCGCTACCGCGGCTGGTCCGCGGTGCAACGCCGTAGAGCGGTTGGTGACATGCTGGACCTGGTCGGACTCGGATCGCGCCAAAACTACCTGCCCTCACAACTTTCGGGCGGTCAGCAGCAGCGTGTTGCAATCGCCCGGGCGCTGGCGGGTAAACCTCGATTCCTGCTGGCGGATGAACCGACTGGCAACCTCGATTCAGAAATGGCGGAAATCGTGATGAAACTGCTCGAATCAATCAATGCGGAGGGAACGACCATCGTCATGGTCACGCACGACCCTGACCTGGCCCACCGGGCAAGTCGCAATATACACATCCTGGACGGACGCGCCACCGATTCGGCAACTCCATTGTCGCCCAATGTCACGCCCCTGCCTGAACGGGGAGTCGCCCATGCTTAGCTACTACCTGAGACTGGCTTTTGCCAGTATCCGCCGAACGCCGGTGCTTTCGGCATTGATGGTGCTGGCGCTGGGCTTGGGTATCGGCGCTTTCATGACGACATTTACAGTTTACTACCTGATGTCCGGCGATCCGATCCCGCACAAGAGCCACATGCTGTATGCGGTGCAACTGGATAATTGGGACCCCAACGACCCGCCGACGGAATCGGCCAAGGATGTCCAGCCACAGATCACCTACCAGGACGGCCAAAACCTGGTCAACGCTGATACGCCGGCGATACGCCAGGCGCAGATGTACGCGTCCAATGTCATCGTGGTGCCCGAAAGCGATGAACCGCCGTTCGACGAAAGCGTTCGGGCGACCTACCATAACTTCTTCAGGATGTTTGACGTCCCTTTTCTGTATGGTCAGCCCTGGGAACGCCGGGAAGACGAAGACCATGCCGCTGTCGCGGTCATTGGCCGCGAATTGAACGACCGACTATTCGACGGCGCAAACTCTGTCGGCAAGAATATCCGTGTCGATGACCAATTTCTGCAGATTGTCGGGGTAATCGATGACTGGCAGCCTACACCACGTTTCTATCACGTCGACGCCGGCGGCCAGTTCGACGATACCGAGCAAATCTTCCTGCCTCTTTCCTGGGCCATTGACCAGCCCTTGCTGCCGAGCGGCAACACAAATTGCTGGAAGCCGCCGGATGAAGACCTTTCCCTGCTGGAAGCTTTCCTGCAATCAGAGTGTGTCTGGAACCAGTTCTGGGCGGAGATCGAAACTCCGGAGCAGGCGGCTGCCTATAAAGATTTCCTGGACAACTACGTACGTGACCAGAAGGCCCTTGGCCGTTTTGAAAGGCCTTTGAACACTTTCATCTCCAATGTGCCGGAATGGCTGGAAGTCAATGAAGTGGTGACCGATGACAACCGTGTCCTTGTTCGCCTGAGTTTTCTCTTTCTGCTGGTCTGCGTGCTGAACACGGTTGGCCTGCTGCTGGCCAAGTTCCTGGGCAAAAGCGGAGAGGTGGCATTGCGCCGCGCCATGGGAGCAAGCCAGGGGGCCGTGTTCAGCCAGAACCTGGTCGAGGTCGGGCTGATCGGCGTGTTGGGAGGGCTAAGCGGTACAGGACTGGCCTGGCTTGGATTACGGGCCGTAGAGAGCCTATACCGGGGCTATCAGCACCTGGTGCACCTGGACCCGGTGATGCTGACCACCGCCATCGGCCTGGCAACGCTCTCGGCGATCCTGGCGGGCCTGTATCCGGTGTGGCGCGTTTCACGACTGGCTCCAGCCGGACTGCTAAAAACCCAGTGAGGATAATGCAATGAATGAAATCGGACCCATTTTCCGTGCGTTGACCCGCAACAAGCTGGGTGTTTTTCTTATCGCCTTGCAAATCGCACTGACCCTGGCGATTGTGACCAATGCTGCTTTCATCATTCGGGAACGTGCTGCTGACATCGCCCGGCCTTCCGGACTGGATGAAGAAAATACCGCGATCTTTATTACCACGCTTTTTGACTCCAAGGTCGACCAGCGACAGCTTTTCCGGGATGACCTGGAGGCTTTGCGATCTCTGCCCGGTGTGCTGGCGGCCACACCGACACAATCTACGCCGGCCAGCGGCGGCGGTTGGGGCGAGGACATTTTCAACGATCCGGAAAAGCCCTCCAATGAAGCGATTAACACCGGCAAGTTCATGGTTGATGAGCACGGGCTTGAAACCTTCGGGCTTGAACTGGTTGCCGGCCGCAATTTTCGGGCCGATGAAATCCAGGTTGCCAGCCTGGACGAAATGCCTACATCATCGGTGCTGATTGTAAGCCAGGCGCTGGCGGACGAATTGTTCCCGGACGGCAACGCGCTGGGTCAGACCATTTGGGATTCGCCTGACGGTGAAGATCCCATGGAAATCATCGGAATTTATGAGCGCATGCAGAACGCCTGGCCGCATTCCTCCAACGTTAACAACTCTGTGCTGGTACCAAACCTCCCGATGTTTAACGGCACCATGATGTACGTGGTTCGCACCGAACCCGGACAATTGGCATCCGTGATGGCTGCGGCCGAAGCTTACCTGTCCGAAAACCGAAGCCGGTTTGTTGACGTTGTGCGCAGCTTCGAGGAACAGAAGAATAGAACTTACTCGCGTGATATCGCGATGGTTAAACTGCTCACGGCGGTGATCACGGTGCTGACAGCGGTAACCGGTCTCGGCATCGTTGGACTTGCCTGGTTCAGTGTCACGCAGCGCCGTAAACAGATTGGAACACGCCGTGCACTGGGCGCAACACGCTACGATATTGTGCGGTATTTCATGCTGGAGAACGGTTTGATCACAACCTTTGGGCTCGTTATCGGGCTGGCCGGCACCGTTGGGCTCAACTGGTTCCTGGATACGCAGTACGAAGTCGGGCGGGTGCCGCTGTGGTATTTGCCGCTGGGGATGTTCGCACTATGGATACTGGGCCAGTTGGCAGTTTTGCTGCCTGCGCGCCGCGCTGCAAATATACCGCCCGCAATTGCAACACGAAGCGTTTAGCCCGGGTCACCGGCTTAGGGTACTGACCCGCCCTTCCATAGCGGGCGCAGCATTTCGGTCCGGGAAAAATTGTTGTGAAGGAAATCGTATTTTGTGTACCTGGATCATTTCTCTTTTGAATCAGCCTGGCTATCATTTTCATATCGGCGCACTGCCCGCTACCGTGTCAGCAAGATGGCTGATTTCAAACTTTTTGACGCGCAGTTTCACGTCATCGACCCGCGATTTCCCCTGGTGCCAAATGAGGGCTACGTTCCTGAACGATATACCCTGAACGACTACCATGAACGGTTAGCGAGCTACAATCTGTGCGGTGGTGCGGTCGTTTCCGGCTCATTTCAGGCCTTTGATCAGGATTACCTCGTCGATGCACTTTCTCGCCTCGGACCGGGGTTTGCAGGTGTAACACAGCTTCCGGTGACGGTTACGGATGAGGAACTTCTGGAGCTGGAAAAGGCAGGTGTCCGGGCCGTCCGATTCAACCTCAAGCGAGGTGGGTCGGAGGATGTCAAACACCTCGACTCGATGGCCCGGAGGGTTCACGAAACAGTTGGTTGGCATGTGGAGCTCTACGCGGATGCGAAGGACCTGGGCGATCTGGTCTCGACCCTGGTTTCGCTTCCGTCGGTCAGTATCGACCACCTCGGTTTATCGGCAGATGGATTCCCCCTACTGCTCGAATTGGCTGAGCGGGGCGTCAAGGTAAAGGCTACGGGTTTTGGTCGTGTGAACTTTAACGTTCGCAGTGCGCTAAAAGAGCTTTACGCCGCAAATCCGGCTTCACTGATGTTTGGAACGGACCTGCCATCAACGCGTGCTTCACGTCCCTATTCGGATCGCGATTTTCAACTGGTCATCGACACACTGGGAGAACAGGCTGCCGAGCGGGTTTTTTATACAAACGCGGCCAGCTTCTATCGCATCAGTGATATTGCAAAGTAATACTGGATAAAACGTTCTTCTAATCATCCAGGCCCATGGTCGCAAGCACCATGGAGCGTGGACCCAACCGCCATGGCTGGCTGTCACTCGCAGCCGGCGGCTGTTCATTACTGCAGAAACGCTGGACCCACTTCGAAGACAACCCGGATGGAAGGCTGAATGAAGCCGCTTCCTGGGAGGCGTTGAACAGTATCGCAATGGCGTACTTTATGGGTGAATATTCATGCTGTTCTTCATGGCAGGTGAAGAATAGCGCTATCTGTCGGCCGTTGGCCCAATCCTCCTGGCTCATTGGACGGCCATCAGGGTGCAGCCAGGTGATATCACACCAGCCCTTTCCACTGGGCATGCGCCCATGCACGTACCGGGATTGCCGCAGCAACGGCAGCTGCCTCCTCAGCTGCACCAACTCCCTGACTTGGTCCGTGAACTCCGGATCTTCATCCAGACCCCGCCAGTCCAGCCAGCCGGTCTCGTTATCCTGGGCATACGCGTTGTTGTTGCCCGACTGGCTGTTTCCAAACTCGTCGCCCGCAAGCAGCATGGGCGTGCCCTGGGAAAACAGGAGGGTCGCGAGCATATTCAATCGCTGCCGGCGCCGGACCTGGTTTATGCCGGCATCATTGGTCTCACCCTCTACCCCGTAATTACTGCTGAAATTGTGATTATGGCCATCCCGGTTGTTTTCGAGATTGGACGCGTTATCCTTGGACTCGAAACTGACCAGGTCAGCCAGGGTGAAGCCATCGTGGCTACTGATGAAATTGATGCTGGCCGAGGGATCGCGTCCATTTCGTTCGAACAGGTCGGCGGAACCGTGTATGCGCCGGGCATATTCGCTGGACTGTCCGGCGTCACCCCGCCAGTAACGCCTCACCGCATCGCGATAACGGTCGTTCCATTCCGCCCATTCCACTGGAAATCCACCCAGTTGGTATCCACCCGGACCGGGATCCCAGGGTTCCGCGATCAATTTCGCCCGGTACAGTTCAGGCGCTGTTCCAATTCGCGCCAGCAACGGGTGCTTGCGGCTGAATCCCTTTTGGTTGCGCCCCAGCACGGTGGCCAGGTCGAAACGGAAGCCATCGACACCCATGTCGCGGTGCCAGTAAACGAGGTTGTCCAGCACCAGGTTTTGCACCCGCACATGGTCTGTATTCAGGGTATTGCCGCAACCGGTATCGTTAATCTGCTGTGCCGGCTTTCCGGGTTCGTGGCGGTAGTAAACCTGGCTGTCGATGCCGCGAAAGCTCAGCGTTGGTCCGTGTTCGTTGCCTTCTGCCGTATGGTTGTAGACGACATCGAGGATAACTTCCATCCCTGCATCGTGGATGGCGTTCACCATCTCGCGAAATTCTGTAACGGGATCGTGTCCGGCGAATCGTGCGTCGGGTGTGAAAAACTGGATGCTGTTATAACCCCAGAGGTTTCGCAGGCCTTTTTCCACGAGGAAAGACTCGTCGATGAAGCTTTGCACCGGCATCAGTTCAACCGAAGTGATGCCAAGGGCTTTCAGGTACTCGATAATCCGGCCATTGCTCAAACCACGAAATTTGCCCCGGTCCACTTCCGGGACTTCGGGGTGGCGCATGGTGAATCCCCGTACATTGGCCTCGTAGATGATGGCCTCTGACCAGGGAACCCAGGGACTGGCAGCGGGCCTGTCCGGTTGCGGACCCTCCACCAACCCCAGGGGCACAAAGGGAGCGCTGTCCGCATCATTCCTGCGCCATTGTGACGATTTGCGCCCAGGCAGGTAATCAAAAACCGTCGGGTTCCACTTGAATATCCCGTCCAGCCCGCGGGCATAGGGATCGATCAGCAACTTGGCCGGGTTGAAGCGCAGGCCTTTTTCCGGCGCCCAGGGACCATGCACCCGGTAACCATAGCGTTGTCCGGATTGATATCCCGGTAGAAACCCATGCCACACCCCGTCGCTGCTTCCGTGCAGGAAGTATTTTGCCGACTCTTGCCGGTGCTCATCAAAAAGGCATAACTCCACCGCCTCCGCACCACCGGAATAAAGCGCAAAGTTGACCCCCTCTCCTTCGAATGAGGAACCGAGCCGGTTTGGATTTCCATTCTCGATCATGCGGCAGAGTTTAAAGTCTTCTGCCCGTTACGTGAACTGTCCTGGACCATACCGCGTACCGATTCGACCAGCCCCGGGTTCAATTGGTTTTCATTCACCCGCCAGCGCCAGTTGTTCAGGGTCGTGCCTGGAATGTTCAACCTCGCTTCGGAACCCAGGCCGAGGTAGTCCTGCATCGGCGCCACGGCAAGGGCGGCTTCGCTGGAAAAAGCCAGGCGAATCATGTCCAGGTGAATCGTTTCCGGTGTTCCCCCGGTAGCTTCCAGGGCACATTTTTGCATCGAGACTTTTTCTTTGGGGGTCCGGGTATCCTCGCCGGTGCCCAGAAACCAGCCAACCGTGGTGTCATTATCATGGGTGCCCGTATAGCACACACTATTTTTGCCGACGGTGGCAATGTCAAACTCCGGGTCGCCTACTTCAAACTGCAGCACGACCATTCCAGGCATGCCGTGATCCAGCCGCAGCTTGTCCACCTCGGGCGTAATCACGCCAAGGTCTTCGGCCACGATGGGTAAGCTTCCCAATGCCCGTTTCAGCGCCTCGAATAATCCATCCCCGGGCCCTGGAACCCACTGACCGGCGCGAGCCGTTTTCGAACCAAACGGCACCGACCAGAATGACTCGAAGCCGCGAAAATGATCGATACGCACCAGGTCGTTCAGGCTGGTTGCGTGTTTCATCCGTTCGATCCACCAGCGGTAACCGGTCCGTTCGTGGTACGGCCAGTCGTAAATCGGGTTTCCCCACAATTGCCCGTCCTCGCTGAAATAATCCGGTGGCACCCCGGCGACTTCCGAGGGCACACCATCCCGGTCGATCAACAGCATTTCGGGATGTGACCAGGCATCCACGCTGTCGAGCGCAATGTAAATGGGCATGTCGCCGAACAGGCAGATGCCTTTTCGAGTCGCTTCAGCCCGCAATTCCTGCCACTGTGTCCAGAACAGGAACTGGGTGATCCGGGTACAGTCCAGCGCTTTCCAGTGATCCCTTTTTACTTCTTCCAGTGCCGCGGTCTCGCGATGTACAAACCGTTTTTCCCATTCCGGCCAGGGACGCTCGTCATGCAGGGTCTTCAACACGCGAAACAGAGCGTAGTCGTTCAGCCAGGGGTCCCCATGCTGGTGCAGGAAATTCTCATAGTCGGCCACTAGCCCGTGGGAAGCACGACTGCTGAACCGCTCGGCTACCTTTTTAAGCAAGGCGCGTTTGGCGGGTATCAGGCGGCCGAAATCCACGAAATCACGCGGCAGGCCCTCGAGCGGTTCCAGGTCCCCCACATCCAGCAATCCAAGATCAACCAGTGGCGTCAGGCCAATCAGCATGGCGTTGCCGGCAAAGGCCGAAAGCGGTTGGTAAGGCGAGTCACCGTAGGCGGTCGGGCCGGTCGGCAGAAACTGCCATACGCTCATGTCCATTTCGACCAGGGTGTCGAGAAAAGCCAGGGACGAATCTGCTATATCCCCGATGCCGTGGGGGCCTGGCAGGGAACTGATGTGCAGGCCTATGCCGGCCTGACGGCCGGCGCTCACAATACACGAGTCGTTTGGCTGTTTTTCAGAGTTTGTCACTGGATGTATTGAATCATGCCTTGTCCGATGCGGGCGTGATTGTGCCACTCAATCGGTTCCCTGTCGAAATTTCTTGCTCCGATTGCCGATTCCCTGCCCCTGCCCTCAGTGGTAAAGTTCTGGGGATGCAAACGCTTCTTGCCCTGGTCTATGTCGGTTTCGGCAGCATGCTGGGCGGCCTGAGCCGCTACGGCATGACACTGGCCACCCAGAACCTGTCCGCGTTCAGCCTCCCCTACGGAACGCTGGTTTCCAACGTGGCGGGTTGCCTGGTGATCGGGCTCATTGCCGGCATCAGCGGCAAATCGGAATTGATGTCCACCGAGATGAGGTTGCTGCTGGCGACCGGCTTCTGCGGCGGATTCACGACCATGTCCTCCTTCATCTACGAACTCGGACAGTTCGTGCAGGACAAGGAGTATTTCTTCGCATCGTCCTATTTCGTCGCCACGCTGGCCGGGGCGGGAGTAGCGTTTGCGCTCGGATTGTTGATCATCGAATTTGCCACGAGGTGAGCCATGGAAATCAGGGGACAAGCCGTATTGCTCAGAATTTTTATCGGAGAGAGCGACAAGATCGGGCACCTGCCGCTGTTCGAAGTAATCGTCAAACAGGCCCGCGAAGCGGGACTCGCCGGCGCCACGGTTCTAAAGGGTGTGCTGGGTTACGGTGCGACTGATCACATCCGTACCACCAAGATCCTGGACCTCTCGGCCGACCTGTCCATGGTGGTCGAAATTGTCGATGAAGAGGCGAAGATCCAGGCTTTTCAACCCGTGCTTTCAGGACTGATCGAGCAGGCGAATTGCGGCGGGCTGGTGACAATGGAAAACATCCGTGTCATTCACTACCTTCCTGGCCCGTAGGCGGCACGCGCTTAAACTCAGTAACCACCCAACCATCCAAGTCTCGGCCGATCGCGAATGAAATCATGGCTTTGACGCAACAGGTCATTCGCCTTTTCCCATTCGCCAGTTCTTTGCAAAGCATTTGCGATTGACTTGTTTCTCAGTTGCGCCACGGAAAATTGCCCCATCCAATGCCCCGTGCCAAAAAACTTCAATATTCCATCCACGCTCTGTTCGATCCCGACTGCGTCGATCCGGAAGACACGAAGCAGCAATTCTCCCCAGTTAGCACCTAAGCCGTCGGGAACCAGGTTGCCGGAACGGTTAAACAGCATGCTAGCCCGGTCAGGCGAATCCAGATCCAGGTAGGCGATGGCGACACGAAATACATTGCGGCGTTTGAGCTCGTTGTAAAACGACATGCGTCGTGGCTTTCCGAGTCGGCGTTGCGAATCAGTTTACGCGTTCGCTGGGAACGCTGCATTGAT